>PLMF01000333.1 GCA_003142355.1 Bryobacterales bacterium | reverse complement strand
TGACGGTGACCGGGAAGAAGGGCCGGCAAGTCCGGCGGCAACTGACGGTCGAAGTCCCCGGCAATTGACCGTCGCCGGGTGTTTGATATCATTTCTGGAAAGGAGTGTAGACCCATGCCTATCGCCGACACGCTCATTATGGAACTCGANNCCTGGGCCGGCTCGCCCAGCACGTCGCCACCATACCCGGTTCTATCTCTGGAATGGCCAGGCTTGACAGCTTCGACGTGGAGAAATTCACGGAGCCGCCCGCACTGGAAACGACGGCCGCGATCGTCGCCGCCATGGATGAAAGCGTAGCCCAGGCGAAGGCCGCTCTGGCTGCCACCGATGACGCCGCCATGATGAAGAACTGGTCGTTTNNATATGGGTGGCAAGCCCATAATGACCGTTCCTCGCATCGGCGTGTACCGCTCGATTCTGCTCAACCATCTCTACCACCACCGCGGCCAGCTCACCGTCTACCTGCGCCTGCTGAATGTGCCCGTGCCCTCCATCTACGGCCCCAGCGCCGACGAGAACCCCTTCGCCTGAGGGCCTCATGAAGAATAGGCGGGTGGTTCTCCATTCCGCCTTCTGTTTGGCGATTGCCTGCTTCCCGGCGTCCGCCCAGGTGAATGCCGCGGCGCCGGGCGAGCCGGAATTGCGGGTGCTGTTCATCGGCAACAGCTACACCTGGTTCAACAATCTGCCCCACCTTGTGAGTGCCTTGGCTGAGTCGGCGCACGAGGCGCGCCCGCTGCGCACAACCATGCTCGTCGGAGGGGGGTTCACTTTGCGGAACCACTGGGACGGCGGAGCGGCGGTCTCCGCGATCCAGCGAAACTCTTGGGATTACGTGGTCTTGCAGGACCAAAGCATGCTGGGATCCGCGGCGCCGGCCGTCAACGGCGTACCGCGAATCGATCCGCGACTGTTCCACGATTATGCCCGGCGGTTCGACGCCGCCATCAAGCAAGCGGGCGCCAAGACAGTTTTTTTTCTGACTTGGGCCCGCCAGGATTTTCCCGAGCTCCAGAGTGTGCTCGACAAGGCGTACTTGAGCGTCGCGAAGGAACTGGGCGACCGCGTGGCTCCCGTGGGACCAGCCTGGAAGGAGGCCATTGAGGAGCGGCCCCGCTTGGCGCTTCATCAATTTGACCGGTCGCACCCGACTCCCGCCGGCTCGTATCTGGCCGCCTGCGTTTTCTATGCCACGCTTTACGGGAAAAGTCCGGAAGGGCTGACCGCCCAGGTGGAAGCCGATGCCAGTGGAATTACGGACCCCCGCCTGCTTGAGGCGCCGCCAGGCGGATTGGTTCCGTTGCGCGGCGTCAATCTGAGCCCATCGGACGCTCGCCTGCTGCAACGGATTGCCCGGCGCGTGGTCGAGAAGGCATCCGCAAGATAGTGTACTTTAGGATTTATGCACTATCGAACGTTGGGCCGGACCGGCTGGAAGGTTTCCGAAATCAGTTTTGGCGCTTGGGCCATTGGCAGCGCCTGGGGCAGCGTGGACGACGCCGAATCGCTCGCCGCGCTCGAGAAGGCCATCGATTGCGGCGTGAACTTCATCGACACCGCCGACGTCTACGGCATGGGCCACAGCGAGCGCCTCGTCGCGCAACTCAAGCGCCGGCGTAAGGAAGAGATCGTCGTCGCCACCAAGGCGGGCCGCCGCCTTTCGCAGCAAACCGTCGAGGGTTACAACGAGAAGAACCTGACGGCGTTCATCGAAGACAGCCTGCGGAACCTGGGGACCGGTTGCCTGGACCTCTTGCAGTTGCATTGCCCGCCCACGGACGCGTACTACCGGCCGGAGTTATTCGACCTGCTCGACCGCCTGGTGGAAGCGGGTAAGATCCGTTACTACGGCGTGAGCGTGGAGCGCGTCGAGGAAGCTCTGAAGGCCATCGAGTTCCCCAACGTGCAGACGGTGCAGATCATCTTCAACTGTTTCCGCCACCGGCCCGCGGACCTGTTCTTCGAGCAAGCCAGGAAGAAGCAGGTTGGAATTCTGGCACGGGTCCCGCTGGCGAGCGGCATGCTTACCGGCAAGCTCACTCGGAATTCGCAGTTCGCCGCCGACGATCACCGCAATTTTAACCGCCACGGCGAGGCGTTCGACGTGGGCGAGACCTTTTCCGGGGTGGATTACGAGACCGCGCTGGAGGCCGTCGAAGAGATCCGGCAATGGCTGCCGCCGGGAGCCAGCATGGCGCAATTGGCCCTGCGCTGGATTCTGATGTTCGACGCCGTCACGTGCGCCATTCCGGGCGCCAAGCGCACCTCCCAGGTGGCGGACAACTGCGCGGCATCGGACCTGCCGCCGCTGCCCGATCAAACCATGGAAGCCATCCGCGGCATCTACGACGCCAAGATCCGCGCGGCCGTGCATCAGCGGTGGTGAGGTAGTGCTACGCTGCCGGCGTATACTCCGCGTCGCCGACCTCGATCGAGAGGCGCTTGCCGAGAGCCGCAAACGCCGCTTCCATCTGGTCGAGGCGTGTGTGGCGATCAAGGTCGAACAGCCGGTCGACGGTAGTCTTCGGGATGCCGAGACGGCGCGCCAGCTCGGCCTTGCGAATGCCGGAAGTCAGAAAAGCCATATAAAGTTCGGCTTTCGCCGCGTCCAGAGCAGCCAGGCGAATCATGCGGTGTTTCCGTCCGCGCGGTCTACTGGGGCGCGGAATCTCCTCGCCCTGCCGGATCAACTCTCGAATCATGGTGCGAATCGCGTCCGCGGCCATTTCCCTGGCTTCCTCTTCCGTGTCACCCTGGGTGACGCCCCAACCGAAGTCGGGAAACCTGACGACAAAGCCACCCTCTTCGGCGGCATCGAAAACCGCGGGGTATTCCATGCTATAGCTCCTTTATCCCTAGCACCTTGAGGATGTCCTGAACCGTGCCCTTCTTGACCTCTTTGGACGGATGGCTCGGCATAATCGTGCAGTGCCCGTTGTAATAGATGGCGAGGTGTTTCTTGGCGTCCACGAAAGTGCATCCCGCTTTCGCCAGTTTCCGCCTCAGCTCGCTCGCCGTCACAGCTCCATAGTAAGCATATTTGCTTACTGGGTCAATCGTAGCTCAGGCGGATGGAAGCCGTCGAAGAGATCCGGCGATGGCTGCCGCCGGGCGCTGACATGGCGCAACTAGCCCTGCGCTGGATGCTGTGTTTGACGCCGTCACGTGAGCCATCCCCGACGCCAAGCGCCGCGACCAGGTGGAGGGCACCTGCGCGGCATCAGACCTACCGTCGCTGCCCGACCAGACCATGGAGGCCATCCGCGGCATTTACGAGGCCAAGTTCCGGGCGGGCGCCGATCAGCGGTGGTGAGGTGGGATAGCCCGGCTCTCTGCCCGTGCCATGTGGTGTCAGATCGCAGGGCGTGCTAACCTGCGGTCATGATCGACGTAAGGACGGCTATTGCCAGAGCCGCTGAGTATGCGAAGGAGTGGTTGGGAGCGGACAAGGTCTTCCTTGAGGAAGTGGAACTCTCAAAGAGAGGCGATTCGGCGATCTGGCTCGTCACTCTCAGCATCCCTCGGCGTGACAAACCCCCCGCAGTTGGCCTTACCTATTCTCCAACCCCTGCTGAACTGCTCTATGGAGGACGCGAGTACAAAGTCTTTGAGGTCGATGCCGAAGCTGGCGATGTCCGTTCGATGAAGATCCGGGATATGATTCGCAACGTAGCATGATCCCAGCTTTCCAGGAGGCGCTGATCCGGACCGGAGTGCTGCTGGATACCAACCTCCTCATCCTCTATTTGGTGGGTCTTTCAAATCGTTTGAGAATCCCGACATTTAAGCGGACCCAAGTCTACTCGGAAGGAGACTTCGATCTGTTATGTGCTCTTCTGTGTCCCGCCAAGGCACTTTTCACCACGCCGCATATTCTGACGGAAGTGAGCGATCTGGTTAAGCTGGAGAGTCCGGCACTGGATTTGTTTCTCAGAGCGTTTGCCAGTTGGGTGGGGTGGGCGGTTGAAAGCACACCGCCGGCAGTGGAGATTGTTGAGCACGAACTGTTCCGCCGTTTGGGATTTGCCGACACCGGGATAGCCAAGGCTTGTGAAGACGGCCCTGCCGTGCTGACGGACGACCTGGATTTGTACCTGGCGCTTGCCGAGCGAGAGCTTCCCGTGTTGAACTTCAATCACGCGCGCTCCCATTTTCTCAGCCTCTAGCTTGCGGCGTGCCCTTCAGGCGTGAGTTTTGGCCAGGGAATTCGCAGTCCACTTCGAGAGATGGCACTCCAGCGCCAGGGTTTCGAGTTCCCGATCGGCGGCCAGGGTGTATTCGTCGAGAGCCCGCTGGCGGAGTTTTTCGATCAGCCGCAGGCGGTGGCGCTCCGCCAGGAGTTTCTGAGTTTGCGTTTCGAGAGCCTGGATGCGCGCCTGTTTTTCCGCCGCCAAGGCCCGTCCCTGTTTGATCGCTTTGAGGCGAAACTCGGCCAGGGCCTTCAGATCCGAGGCGGAGATGGCCGGGCGCTTGAATAGCTCATGCTCGGTGGCCAGGCTGTCGGCCTTCAGTTGCGCGAGCTTCTCCTCCGTCTCGGCAATGGCGAACCGGCACAGGCGCGTCTTCTCTTCCTCGAGGTGGCAGACTGTCTGTTGCCACTCGAAGACCCGCTCGAGACGAAAGCGGAAGGGCTGCATCAAAGCCTCTCGGCAATGGTCTTCAACTGGGTATGCGTTTCCTCGAAGGGAGACTTGACGGAGGTAGCCTGGCGCAGGAAGGCGGTGATCTCCGGTTGCATGCGGATGGCGGTGTCGAGCTTGGGATTCTTGCCGGCCACGTAAGCGCCCAGATCGATGAGATCCCGGGATTCCTCCCAAACGGCCAGGGCTTCGCGCATCTTGGTGGCGGAAGCGGCATGAGCGCTGGTGGAAAGCTGGGGAAAGAGGCGGCTCAGGGAATGGAGAACATCGATGGCGGGGTAGTGCGAGGCGGTGGCCAGCCGGCGCGAAAGAACGATATGGCCATCCAGGATGGCGCGGCAGGCATCGCAAATCGGCTCGTTGAAATCGTCGCCCTCCACCAGAACCGTGAAGAAGCCGGTGATCGAGCCTTTTTGAAACCGCCCGGCGCGCTCCAGGACTTTGGGAAGAAGATTGAAGACCGAGGGGGTGTATCCCTTTTGGCTGGGCGGCTCGCCGGCCGCCAGGCCGATCTCCCGCTGGGCCATGGCCAGGCGCGTGACGGAGTCCATGATGAAAAGAACATCGGCGCCCTGATCGCGGAAGTATTCGGCGACCGCGAGGGCCACGAAGCAGGCCCGCACGCGCAAGGGGGCGGGTTGGTCGGAGGTGGCGCAGACCACAATGGAACGCTTGGCGCCTTCCGGCCCCATGTCGTGCTCGAGAAAGGCGCGGACCTCGCGATTGCGCTCGCCGATCAGGGCGATCACGGTGACGTCGGCGGAGTTGTGGCGGGCCATGGATCCGAGCAGGGTGCTCTTACCCACGCCGCTGCCGCCGAAAATCCCCATGCGCTGCCCTTTGCCGCAGAGCGTCAGCGCGTCGATGGCCCGAATGCCGGTGACGATCGGCTCGGTGATGTGCTCGCGGTCGAGCGGGCTTCCGGGTGGCTGATACAGGCGATACTGCGCGCGGGGCTGAATTCTCGGTCCGCGATCGAGGGGACGGCCAAAACCGTCCAGGACCCGTCCGATCAGGCCGGGGCCGACCGCCAGGCGCGCTTCATCCTGACGGGCGACGATGCGATCGTGCAACTGCACCCCGTCGATTTCCTCCAGCGGCATCGAGAGCACATGCCCATTTCGAAACCCGATGACTTGCGTGCGAATGCGCCGGCCCGAAGACGTGGTGACCTCGCAGAAGTCTCCCACCGCGACGGCCGGTCCCTTGGAAGCGATGAGGATGCCGACCACCTCGGCCACCTCCCCGGTCCACGGCAGGAGCTCGGTGTTACGAACATGCGCGATGTAGGGACGCAAATCAAGCGTCTGGGGCCTAGCGGTCTGGGGGCTGGTCATGAGCGTTCTTCCAGGTGGTCGGCCAGGCCGTGCTCAATTTCGCGAAGTTGCGTCTCTACGGAAGCGTCCAAAGAGCCGCGGCTAATCTCAAAGACGGCGCCACCCCGCGTTTGCGAGGCGTCGCTGACCACCTCGATGTCCGGGTCCCGGCCGATCTGCTGGAGGCAGGCGCGAACCAACTGCTCCTGATCGGGGTGAACCCGCACACGATAGATTTCCTGCGAGCGCAGTTTTTCCAGCGCGGCCCGGATCAGCGCCTCGAGGGCGGAGGTATCGAGCGAGAGCTCGCGGTGCAGGACGCGGCGCGCAATTTCAATGGAAAGCCGCACGATATCGGCTTCGGCCCGGCGTATGGCGTCGCTGCGCGTGGCGGCCACCTCCACCACGGTGGCGGCCAGCTTTTCGACGGCTTCGCGCACCTGGCTTTCGGCGCTTTGCCGGGCAGCGCCTTCGCCTTCCCGGAAGCCGGACTCGTAGGCCTGCCGGACCCGCTGCTCGATGGCCGCGTCGAGTTCCTCGCTTCGGGCTTTGCGCTCCGCGGCTTCCGATTCGAACCTATGCCGGGGGCGCGCCGCGGGAACGGCGCCGCCCGGGACCTGACTGAGCCACCGAGGCGGGGCGACCTCGGCCTCCTTCTCCGTAAGGACCCTAGACAACATACTCGGCTCCGCCCTCACGGTTCAACGAGACGGTGCCCGCCTGCTGAAGCTGCCGGAGATTGGAGAGCACTACGGCGATGGTTTGCGGGTGCTCGTTCATGGCGGCCTTGCGCGGGCCGGACAGCGACGCAGACTGTCGATGGGCGGAATCGGTCATGACCGGGACTCAATCTCCTGAAGCCAGAGCCGGAGCACATTAGCCGCCAGAGGGAGGTCGCTCTGCGCCAACTGCCGCACACGGGCGGCCACCTCGAGGCTCTGATCCTCCCGAGCTCCAACCACGGCGCGATCAGCCGGCTCGGCGGCGAGCTGCGGGGACGGCGCACGGTCGCCCGGCGGCAACTGAGCGGGGAGTTCAACCTCCCGTTCGGGCTGGCGGCGCGCTAACAGCCACAGGACTGTGCGCACGACGAACAAAAGCAAGGTGACTCCCAACGAAACGGGAACGATCAGGTCGCGATTCTGCCTGAGGAACTCAAGCCAGGCGGGGCCGGCGGGCGCGGGTTTCGGTTTCGGAGCGCTGGCCGGAGGCGGCTGGGCGTTGAGACTGGACTCGAAGGGAAGACTTTCCACAATGAGCTGGTCGCCGCGCTCGGCGCTGAAACCAGTGGCGGCGGCGACCAGATCCTTGATGGTCTTGATGGTTTCCGGCGCCGGTGGCACGAGAACACGATGTTTGGCGGCGCCTTCGCCCTCCCACTGGACGGTATGATCGACCAGCACGGAAAGCGACATGCGGCGGATCACGCCTTGTGGGATGCGGGTGTGGCGGATGATCCGGCTGGTCTGGAAGGCGACGTTCTCGGTGCGGCGGGACACGCCTCCCGAGCCGCCGGCGGGCTTGGCCTGGCCCCCGGGCAAGTTGGAGGCAGTTCCCGGAATCCCCGAGGTCGCCGCGGCATGTTCGGTAACGTCCTCGGTCTTTTGAGAGCTGACCATCACGGAATGCGTGGGGTCGAAAGTCTCTTCCTGCTGTTCCCCGCTGGTGAGGTCGCATTCCACCGAGGCCCCCGCCCGGAAGCGGTCAGGCCCGATCAGCGGCTCGAGCGTGGAGTGGATCTTGGCGACGAGGTCGCGCTCCAGTTGCTGGCGGACCTCGAGCGCTTCGGTGGTAACCTGGGAGCCCTCACTGTCACCCAGTTTGCGGGGGCGGTTCAACAGGTTGCCGTTCATATCCACGACGGAGACAGACTCCGGCCCCAGCCCCTCGACCGCGCTGGCGACCAGGTTGGTGATGGCGAACACGTTCTGCTGCGAGATTTGCGCGGCGGGCCGCAATTTCAACACGACGCTGGCCTTGGCGGGCTCCTGCTTGTCGAGGAAAACGGATTCCTTGGGAAGCGTCAGGTGCACGCGCGCTTCTTCCACTTCGGCCAGCGACATCACGGAACGTTCCAGCTCTCCCTCCAGGGCGCGCTTGTAATTGATGTGCTCGACGAAATCGGTGGCGCCGAAGGCGCTCTTATCAAACAACTCGAAGCCGATGCGGCCGGTCTTGGGAAGGCCGGCCGCGGCCAGGGCCAGCCTGGATTCCGCCAGTTTTGAAGAAGGCACCAGCACCGTGCCGCCGTTTTCCGAAAGGCGGTAGTCGACCCCGGTTTCGTGCAGCTTCTGGACCACGCCGGCGGCATCTTCCGGGGCCATCGAGGTGTAGAGCGGCCGGAAATCGCTTTCCCGCTTCCATCGAGCAAGCCCGAAGATTCCGGCGCCGGTCAGAATCGCAGCCAGCACGATGGAGATCCGCTGCCGGGTGGAAAGGCCTGAGAAGAGCTTGATCAATTGGTCCATGGGTTGGGGAGAGGTCTACATCTGCATGCGCATGATTTCCTGGTACGCCGAGACAATCTTGTTGCGCACCTGGAGACCCAGATCGAAGGCGATTTCCGCCTTTTCCGCCGCCAGAACGGTGGTATGCAGCTCCTCGTTCTCGCCGGTCAGAAACTTCTGCACGGCGTCGGCGGCGTCGTTGTTGGTGGCTTCCAGTTTTTGGATGGTCCCTTCGAGGACGCTCTGGAACTCGCCGGGCTTTCCGGCCTGTGCCAGGGGCTGCAGTTGTCCCAGGCCGGAAACGGAACTAATCGCGGAAACGGGGTCGAGCATGTGTTCTCCTCACTTACCGCAACAAATCGATGGAATGCTGAATCATGTCTTTAACCGCCGACATAGCCGAGACATTGGCCTGATAGCTTCGGCTGGCGCCCATGAGATCGACCATATCTTCGGCCGGGTTGACGCGCGGCATGGCCACGTAACCATCGGCATCGGCGTCCGGGTGGCCGGGCATATAGCGCCGTTCCGGCTCGGTGTGGTCCACGGATATGCCGGCGACCTTTACGCCCGTGACGGAGCCGTTGAGCTGGGCGTCCAACTCGGAGGCAAACGCCGATGAGACCGGCTCGCTGGAAAAGATGGCATCCTTGCGGCGGTACGGACCGCCTTCCGCCGTGCGCGTGGTTTCCGAATTGGCAATATTCTCGACGAGCAGCTCGGCGCGGGTGCGCTGCGCCGCCATGCCCGAAGCGCTGACCGATAACACCGAGAAGAGGCTCACGAGCTTTTTCCTTCCTGAATCGCTTCTTTCACCATGCGAATCTGCTCTCTGATCAGGCTGGAGGCGAGGTTGAAGCGCATGGCGTTCTCGGCCAGCAGACGGGCTTCGCGGTCGAGGCTCACGTTGTTGCCGTCGTTCTTCACGGGAAGTCCCGCGACCTCCGACGCTTGGGGCTGACTTCCAGAGAGAGCCGAGGCGAACTCCGACTGAAAGTTCAGGTCTTTGGTTTTGAAGCCGGGAGTATCGGCGTTGGCGATGTTGGAGGCTACGACCTTCTGCCGCATGCTCAGAACATCCATATAGCGCTCGAGACTGTCGGTGACGCGGTCCAGCATGGCAGACAGCAAGGAGCAAGTCGGGGGCCACCCTAAGAACGGGAAAAGGCTTGAAAATGGGGGATACGGGCGCACCACGGCGCGTCAAATTCGTGACGCGTCAGGCGGTTGACGTTCAGGCCTGGGTCCCAAAGCGCTGGGAGGAGACAGCGGAATTCCGGTAGCCGGCAAGCAGTTGCACTTGTGCCAGCTCAGCGGCGGCGTACTGGCGGGAGGCCGACACCATGGCGGTTGCGAACTCGAACAGGAGAATCGTCCGATTCCGCAGCGCGGGCAGTTCTTCCGATCCCCGCGGCAGGGACCGGATCCGTTGCTCGACTTTGGTTACGTATTCGCCGGTCAGAGTCAGGGTTTCCGCCAGACAATCCGCCGCCGCCGCCCTGCGAATGGCGGCCTCGAGAGACTCCAGCAGCTCGTCGGAAATCACCATGGCTAATACGACTTGACTCCCGAGCCGTTGGTGCCGTTATTCATCATCGCGGTGAACAGATTGGTAATGTAGTTCTTCTGATTTTCGAGCGAAGCAATGGTAGCGTCGGCGGCAGCCATTTGCTGAATGAGGGCAGTCTGCAAGTCGGTGATCTTCTTCGTTTCCTGGGTGATCAGGGCATTCTCCTGGGTGATCTCACCGTTGACCGTTTTGATGGCGGTTTTTACGGAGCCCGTGGTGGAATCTTCGATGCCATTCAGGGCGTCAGTGGCGGTTTTCAAAAACCCGCCGCCAGTGGCGCTGCCCAGGAACACCTGGAGATCATTGGCGCTAGCCGAGTCGAACTGCGATGCATCGAACGTCAGTTTGCCTTTGTCGTCGAGTCCTAGTCCCATCTGGGACAAGAGCGTCAGGCCGCCGGAACCCCCGGTGTACTGCGTGATCTGCCGCATGGCATTGCGGAGGTCCGAAATCGTGCTCTGTCCGGACAGCGCTCCGCCACTTGTACCGACCTGCGCCGCCACCGCATCCACGGCCGCATTATAGGCGTCCACGAAGCTCGAGATCGCGCTGGCGACTCCCGACGTGTTGCGCGAAACCGTAATCGTGGCGGGCTGGCCGGTGGTAGTCTGCTGGAGCAGGTTGATGGTGACGCCGGGCGCCAGCGTCACGGTGCGCGAACTACTCTCGATGGGCTGGGTGGCGCCGCCCAGGCCGCTGATGTCGTAAGTGGCCGGCGCACCGGTGGTGAGCGTATCGAGGAGATCCTGCGAGCCGTCGTTCAACTGGATGGAATCGCCCGCCAGGTTGGTGCTGCGGACGACCAAACGATACGAGGAGCCGGCGTTGACGATGGAAGCCTGAACACCGGCCGACGCCGAATTGATAGCTTGGGCGAGGTCCATCAGGCTGCCGCCACCCGGGGTGATGGTGGTCGTTTTGCCGTTGACGATCAAGGTGTATGAGGAGGCGGTACTGATGGATGACGAATTCGGGTCGGCGACTGCCGGCAGCAAGGGGTCGCTGATGGAAGTGCTGTAGGAACCGAGGCTGGTCACATCGACCGCATAGGAACCTTCCAACGCCGCCGAACTGACCGAAGCGCTGACGGCGCTGGAAGATGAGGTGGCCGAGTAAGAGCTTGGCCCGAGCGCGCTGCCGATCCCGGCGATGGCATTCTGCAGCGCCGTAAATGTGGAATCCAGGCCGCTTAAGGCGGACTGCTGGTTGTCCAGACTCTGCAGTTGGCTCTGCATGAGCTGCAGCGGCATCGAAGCAATGGCCACGGAGCGCGTAATCACTTGCTGCAAGTCGCTGGCATAGCTACTGACGCCAGTGAAGTAGTTTGTGGACCCTGTAGCAGTCGTGCTCATCTCGATTTCCTATGCAAGAAGCGGGCCGAAGCCCGAGGCTTCGGCCCGCACACCACTTGAGGGGTTATGGGGATTAACCCTTCAACAAGGTGAGTACGCCCTGAGGCGCGGCGTTCGCCTGGGCCATGGCGGCCAGCGAAGCCTGCGACAGAACCTGCGCCTTGGTGAGGTTGGCGGCTTCGGCGGCCATGTCGGCGTCGCGGATGCGCCCCTGGGCGGCCGAGGTGTTGGCAATCTGCGAATTGGCCAGGCTCGTGGCGTATTGCAGATCGTTCTCACCGGCGCCCACTATGCCTTGGGCAATGCCGAGTTTAGCGACGGCGCCGACGTCGCCGGTGGTACCATTGATCGCAGCGATGACGGCCTGGGCACCGTCGCTGCTATCAATCGCCAGTCCATTTAATCCCAAGCCCAAGGTGGTCACGGCCTGCTTGGACATGTCGACGGAGACGGTGGGACTGTTGCCGCCGACGTACACAGACATGGGTAGGTTGCTGACGCTGCCGGCTTCGCGGTCGATTTCAGTCAGAAGGCTCTGAAATTCGGCATCGTTGCCGCCGCCGCTGGCCCCCTGGGTTGCCAGTGTCTTCGCGCGATCCAACATGGTGGAGATGTTGTTCATGGCGCCGTCTGAGATCTGAAGGGTACTCAGGGCGGCGTTGGCGTTCAGAACACCCTGGGAGAGCTCGGCCACCTGGCTGCGATATTGGTTCGCCTGCACCAGGCCGGCGGCGTCGTCGCCCGACTGGTTGATGCGCAACCCGGAAGTGATGGCCGTGATCGTTTTGGTCTGGAAATCGCTGTTCGCGTTGAAATTCTGTTGTGCAACGAGCGATGCGTAATTGGTTTGAACCGAAAGCATGGTAACGTCCTGTTCGGGATACATCCCAGGCATCATGCCCGAGCCCAGGTTCTCCTTTTTTCGGATACCCGAGGTATCTGCCGTTCACTGGATCATATCGGAGGGGGCCCGCGCATTTCTAATGTTTTTCTGCGGAAATTCTCGGGAATTCATGGTCGTTGATTCAAACACCAACCTCATGGAATCCGTCAAATCCTTGACGGCCGTCAAGAAGCGGCGGTTTGGAAACGGCCGCAGGGCAGGCGGCACCGCCTGCCCCACCGATGTCATCCTGCCCCACATTGGGAGAGTTTCCGGCTGAGCCAGGCGATGGTGTGGGGAGGAGTGTTGCGCGAAGCAGCCAGGTTTTCCTGGCGGGTGGGGAGCACCTCTTTGCGGACGATCGGAAGCGCGCCAGGCGCCAGGATGCCGATCTTGACCCGCGTCGGGCTGACATCCAGGACGGCAATCTCGATATCCGGTCCGATCAGGAAACCTTCACCGGCGCGCCGGCGGATTACGAGCATGGAACGAGGTCCTCCTGGGCCAGAAGCGGGTGCCGGACGGAGTAACCCGCGGAAGGCTGGATAGCCTGGACGCCCTTGCGATTGCGCAGGTTGAGGACGATCGGCGAGGCCAGATTGACAGTCGGATCGGCGTGCTCGGAAACCGTCACCAAGGTCAAGCAGAGGATGTCCGCGCCGATCTGGGGAGGAGGTCCGGGCGAGAGTCCCAGCAAGGCGAGATCTTCAGGAGACAAATCCGGACGATACGCAGGATCCGCCACAAACACGGGGACCGTGATGAAGCACAAACCCGGGTTGCCGAGGCTTTGCATGAAGACCAGGGGATGGGTTTGGGGCTGATCGAGAAACGCGAAGGCGGTCTGGTCTTCGAAAGCGGGAATCCCCTCGGGGAACTGAAAGGCCGCCTCCGTAGAGTAATCCAGTTCTCCGAAGTATTTGCTCACCAATCGCGGCATAATTCCGAAGAATTACGTTGCAATTCAGAGCCCTATTTGGTCTCGGGTTTCTGGCCGGCGGGTTTGGGTGGTGCGGGAGCAACGCTCGCACCTGCTCCTGGACCGGTGGTGCCGGGTTCAGTGGACTTGACCTGCTGGTTCAGGATCACGATGTCCACACGGCGGTTGTGCGCCCGGCCCTCCTGGGTGTCGTTGGAATCCAGCGGCGCGGTGTCGGCGTAGCCGGCGATCGCCATGCGCTGTCGCGGGATTTCAAAACGGTCGCTCAACAGTTCCATCATGCCGATGCTCCGGGCCGCCGACAATTCCCAATTGCTGTGAAAACGCGCCGTGTGGATGGGAATGGAATCAGTGTGGCCTTCCAGCCGGACCGGGTTCGGCAGTTCGCGCATGATTTGCGCGATTTTCTCGACGATGGGGTAAGTTTTGGGATCGATGGTGTCTTCGCCGGAGGGGTAGAAGGTCGCCTGGCGGAGACTGAGCACCAGGCCGCGCGGTTCGAGGTGCATTTCGATCTTGCCATCGCGGATTTCGGCCTGCAGCTCTTTGTTCAAGTACTGTAACGAAGGCAACAACTCAGCCAGGACGGTGTGCTCGGGCGCAACCTTGGCCTTTTGCGACCCGCCCGGGCCCTTCATCTGGGCGTTTCCCTTGCCTTTCTCATCCACCGTGCCTCCCAGGATTTCGTGGACCGCAGCCGCAACTCCGCCCTTACTCAGAGCATCCTTCACGGAATCGGAAACCTGTTGGGCACGGGCCTTGTCCGTCTGGGACGAGGCAAACATCACCACGAAGAAGGCAAACATCAAAGTCATGAAGTCGGAGTAGGAAACCAGCCACCGTTCGTGGTTTTCATGCTCGGGATGTCGTTGCTTGCGCGCCATATCAACCTTCCGCGGAAACCGGTTCGCCGGCTGCCGCTACCTTGGCCTTGGTTTTGCCCTTCTGGGCGGCGGCCGGCTGCTGCTGTTGATACGCTTCCAGCTTGGTTCGAATCAGCTTCGGATTGAGGCCCTCCACGATGGAGAGCACGCCCTCGAGCATCACTTCGCGGATGCGCACGGCGTCCCGCAGCCGGGCTTTCAGCTTGTTGCCCGCGGGAAGAAATATCAGATTAGCCGAGGCCACACCGTACACCGTGGCCACGAAAGCCACGGCGATGCCTCGCCCCACCTCGTCGATGTTGGCCAGGTTCTTCATGACCTGGATGAGGCCCAGCACGGCGCCGATGATTCCGATGGTCGGCGAATAGCCTCCGGCGCAATCGAATACCTTGGCTTCCATCTCGCGGTCCTGCTCCATGAGAGTGATTTCGAGTTCCATGATGCTGCGGATCTGGCTCATGTCGATGCCGTCCACCGCCAGGTTGAGCGCCTTGCGCAGAAACGGATCCTGAACCGCCGCGGCTTGCTGTTCGAGCGAGACGATGCCCTGCTTGCGCGCCTGCGTGGCATACTCGATGATCTCTTCGATGACGGCGTCCGGCGTATCGGAGCGGTCGAAGAAGATCGACCCCAACTGGCGCGCGGCGCGGAGGAGGACGGGCAGCGGCGTGGTCATCATCACCGCGCCCAGAGTGCCACCGAACACAATCAGGGCGGCCGTGAACTGGGAGACGTCCTTTACCTTGCCCCCCTCGAGCAGCATTCCCACCATGATGCCGCCGACGCCTACCGCCAGGCCGCCCAAGCTCGCGAAATCCGGCCGCCCGCTGGCGGCCTTTTTCGGCTTTACTGCCTTATCCGCCATGGATATAGCTTCCTGCCGGAGTTGTCACGGCCTGGCCCGCGCAAGGCGGCGCGGGTTCCCCGGAATCCGGCGGCGCCACAATCGACCGGTGATAATGCACCACGCGAGCGACGATCTCCTCGGCGGTCTCGCGCACCATCAGCTTCTGACCCGTCGTGAGGCTGATCACGGTGTCGGGAGTGGTCTCGATATATTCGATGAGATCGGCGTTGAGGACCACGGACGTGTGATTGAGACGGGTCACATAGATCATCGCAAGCCTCCCTGTTCACATCGGTGACGGGCCGCCGAATTCTAGGAAAACTTCGCGTTTCAACCGGGAAATAGACCAGAAATCCGAAATTTCTTGCTGAAACTGCCGATAAGGATACTGATGGCCGATCCGTATCCGGGTCCGGTGGCGGCGCCTGCACGCCACGCGGGCAACATCCTGAGCGCCTGGGTCTGCGGGGACGAAGCAGCGCTCCGGGAGGAGTTGGCAAAGGGATTGGATCTTTGCTCCGCTCCCCACGTCCTCCCTGTGGAGGAAGAAAACCTGGAGTTGCTCCAAGCGGTTGTGACGCGGCTGAATGAACGGCCGGCCGTACTGAACGCGGAGCCCGCCGATCCCATGGTTGGAGTTTGTATCAGTCTGTTGATGCACCTGGCCGGTCAGCCCTACTGGAGCGAACCCTCGGAACGATCGCCGGTGGCCGGCCAGGACCAGACTTGAAACGCCACAGACTTGCCATTATCGACCAATTCCCCTTGGAGCTTGGCCACTCCGTTGACGTGCCCCTCGACACACCTCCGCGCTGGCCGCGAGTTGCCGGCCGTCCCGGGTTTCATGGTCGAACTGAAATTCCGCCATCAGATTCTGCGTGAGGGTCAGGCCAGGAAATCAAAGAGGTTGTACTGCGACATCTTGGCGCGCGCGCTTAGGGCAGCCTGCTGCTGAGTATTCAACTGAGTAAGCTGGACGGCGTCGCCGGCCGTATCGGCGTCGCGCAGGCCGCTGAGGTCTTGCTTCTCGGTTGTGACCGACTGGGCGGCGGCGGTGGTCGAGTCCGCCACCCGGGTTTCCGCGATGCCAATGAGCCCCAACTGCTGGTTGAGACGATCGTCGGCGGCTTTCAGAGAATCCATGGTCGCGGCAGCCGCCGAGCTGTCGTTGTTTTGAAGAGCGGTCAACAGGCTGTTGACGGCGGCGAAAACGTTGCCGCCGCTCTGGGAATCGAAGATGTCCTGCGCCGTCATAGGTGTCCACAACGGGTTGCCGTTCGCGTCTGTAACGACCTGTGTCGACTTGGCGGCGGCTAGTTGCCGAACGCCGTTCGTTTGTGTCGAGTCGAGCGCGTAGGCGGCCTGCTGGTCGGAATCGCCACTGAAGATGTAGCGGCCGCCGACGCTGGTGTTACTGAGGTTGACCAACTGTTGCTGAATACCCTGAACCTGCGCCGCCAGGTTGGCGATCTGAGTGTCACCGTCGACCGTGCTGCCGGCCTGCGAGGCCAGGGTAATGGCCTTTTCAACTAACGCGACCGCCTGCTGGAGTGCGGAATCGCCGTTCTGCAGCTCGGTTTTGACCTGGTTCAAATTGGTTTGCGCCTGGTTGTTGCGGGCGATTTCAGATTGGGTTTTCAGGATGGAAGGCACTGCGGACGGGTCGTCCGACGCTTGTCCGACGCGGAGGCCCGAACTCACCTGCCGCTGGACGGTGTTCATGGCCGATTGGATTCGGTCGAGGTCCGTGAGAAACTGCTCACTCGGACCATTAACGGCTGGCAGCATCGCGATTCCTCATTTACTCCGCAATCAGATTAATGGTTGTATCCAAAAGGTTGTTCAAGGTGCTCAACAGGCGGGCCGTGGCAGCGTAACTCTTTTGAAACTGGAGCAGCAGCACCGCTTGCTGGTCCAAAGAAACGCCGGAAGCCTGGTCGCGAAGGGATTTGGTTTGCGATACAACCGACTCTTGAGACGTCTCGTTGGTACTGGCCGTGGAGCTCTCCCGGCCCACAAAGGATGCAATCTGGCTGAAGAAATCCCCAAAAGTGAGGCCGTCGATGCCGCCGGCGGAAGTGGAGCTGGCCAAGGATGCCAACTCGTTGGCGTTGCCGTTGGCGTTTCCGCTGGCGTCCACGGGGGCCAGGTCGCTGCCGGTAATGGCCGAGTTCAAAGCAAAAGTGCCGGCCGCCAGCGTGGGGTCGGAATCGTCGTAAGTAAACAGCGCGGCCCCCTTGGCAGCGCCGGAATCCGTGGAGACAGTCCCGGATTCGAGGATGCCATTCACCGTGTCGGCGAATGCCTTCGCGAACTGGTTGAGCGACCCGGCCTGTTGGCCGTCGCCCACCAGCGACGCCAGCACGCGGTTGTGCACATCCAGCAGGCCGCCCAGTTTCCCGCCTTGAATCTGGCTGGTGACGTCGTTGCCCTGCGAGTCGAAGATCTGGCTGGAGGGAGGGGACTGCGGGTTGGCAGCGCCGCTGGGGACCGCCAGGCCGCTCGAAATCGAGTACTGGCTGGCGCCGGCCACGAGCGGCGAGCCGCCGTCCATCAACACGGTGACAGTGCCGTCCGGCTGGTTCACCACGCTGACATCCACCAGCTCTGAAAGTTGCTCGAGCGAGGAGTGCAGGTTGGCGTCGGACCCGGGGTCGGACGAACCCTGCCGCAGCCGCTCGACGTTGTACTGCTGGATGTCGGCAGCGAGTTGGTCGATCTGGGTGACAGTGGAACCGATCTGGCTCTCCACATCGTCCGACACCTGGGCCAGCGAACCGGCCAGGCTATGGACATCGCTGGCCAGGTTGCCGGCATTGGCGATCACCATCTGCCGCGCGGACGCGCTGTTGGGCGATGCGGCCCACGCGGAGAAGCTCGAATACAGGTTGTTCAGGTCCGCCGCAATGCCGCTGTTGCCGGTTACATCGAACAGACTCTCAATGGAAGAAACTCCCGACGTCTGCGTTTCGTATTTGCCCAAGGACTGCAGTTGGCGGCGGACCTCTTCTTCCGCGTACTCGTCGCGCGCGCTCGCCAGGCCTTGCGCGGCCACGCCACCGGCGAGGCCGCCGGCCGCATCCAAGGGTCGCGCCGACAGGTTCAAAGATTGCGTGGCATACCCCGGAGTGGTGGAGTTTGTGATGTTGTTCTGCACCACGGTGAGGGCACGTTGGTAGACGTCCAGGGCGTTTCCCGCGGTGGCCATCGATGCCATGAGGTTGGACATCAGGCTTCTCTGGGGATCCAGGCGGACGGTGCCATCCGGGAGTCGCCCGGGACCTCGTTGCCGCCAGCGCCGATGCAGAGCGCCATGCCGCGGCAAAATGCGGTGGAAGCGTCCACCAGCCGGACCATGGTGCCGACATCGGCGCGGAGTTGATACAGCCGCTTCTTCACGGCAACAGACGCGGATGCACCCTTTTCCGCGGCTTGCCAGGCGCCTTCCAATTGCCCGATGGCCGAGCGGAGAAGCTCACAGCACTCCTCGCAACGCGGCAGGCTGCCCGCATCCCAGTTCTTCAGAGCGCCATGCACGTGACTTTCCGCGCGCCCGGCATACTCGCCAAGCTGGTCCCCGGCAGTCACGCTTGATCTCCTTCGATGACCCCGCTGAGCGCGTGGGATACCAGCGCGCGGCTCAGATTGCGGGCGTCAACGCGATAGTCTCCGTGGGCGTAGAGCGCGGCCAGGGCGGCAACGCGATTGGACGCCTGAACATCTTGTTGCTGGTTGATGGCCGAAATTTGCGCGGAAAGGTCCGAGATTTGAACCGAATCCTGGCCGCCTTCCAGCGCCTTGAACCCGCGCCGGCCTTCGCTCTGGCCGGCCAGCGGCGTTTCCTCGGTGCGGGATGTCTGCAAGGCATTGGCGCCCTCCAGACTTTCACCTTGAATCCTTATATCCATGCCAAGCTCCGCTCGACTGCATTCCTGCTCAACGAGTAACCATCACATTTGATGCCATCCGGTACAATACCGAAAAAGATAGCTACCCCCTTGTTAACCCCCGGTTGCCAATTGGGATTAACGTCGGACAATTCCGTAGTACTACCCAAATTCGGCCTATAATCGGCATCGAGACAACGAGATAACCAAGACTCTATGCCGCCAACGTTATTGTGGCTCACAGCCCACGCGCAGCTTCCTTGTGAAACCGAATGGGAAAACCTCAAGCACGACTTCGAGATCATTCAGGTGGCAACCTTGTCGCAGGCTGCCCAGGCACTCGGATCGGAACAGATTCGTTGCACGTTGGTGGCCGGGCCCATTCCCGGCAGCAGCCCGATGGAGATCCTGGAAGTGGTCCACGGGGCGGATCCGCTGGCGCCGATCGTCATTCTCGATCCTGAGATGACCGCCGCGCAGGCGGTGCGGTTGATCCGCAATGGGGCCTATCACTGTTTTGGCGGCAGAGACAGCTTGGAAGCGCTTCGTCAATGCCTGCACCAGGCCTGCGACGAGAAAAGGCGGCGGGAAAAGCTGCGGGACCGGAATCCGGCGGCGGCGGAGTTGGAGCAATGGCTGGTGGGTGAGAGCCGGGCGATCGAGGACATCCTGAATACCATCCGTCTGATCGGGCCGCGCCGCTGCACGGTACTGATTACGGGCGAAACGGGAACGGGCAAGGAAATGGCGGCCCGGGCGCTGCATATGGCGAGCCCGCGAGCGTCCCTGCCCATGGTGGCGGTGAATTGCAGCGCACTGCCCGAGAACCTTCTCGAAGCGGAACTGTTTGGGCATGTGAAGGGCGCCTTTACGGGGGCCAGCAATCTGCGCATCGGCCGTTTCGAACAGGCCCACAAGAGCACGGTTTTTCTGGATGAGATCGGCGAAATGCCCATCGAACTGCAAACCAAGCTGTTGCGCGTTCTGCAGGAGCGGGAGATCCAGCGGCTGGGCAGCTCGGAAACCATCCGCGTAGACGTCCGCGTAGTTGCCGCCAGCAATTCCGACCTGCAGGAAAGGATTCGTCAGGGCAAATTCCGCGAGGATCTGTACTATCGTCTCAACGTGGTTCCTCTGGCCATGCCGCCGCTTCGGCAAAGACGCGGCGATATCCCCATGTTGGTGGACCACTTCGTGGCGAAAGTCTGCCGGAATGAAGGCCTTCCCGTGAAGCACGTGACGCCGGAGGCCAAAGAGCGGCTGCAGGGTCTGCCATGGCCCGGCAACGTCCGCCAGTTGGAAAACATGGTGGAAATGGCCATCGCTCTGAGCGGCGATCGGGAGACTCTGGGCCTCGCGGACCTCGGCCTGACACCGGCAAACTTCAAGGTGGTCCCGATGGAACCGCCGGTTTTTCCGATCACTTTGCCGGAATTCATGGATTTTGATGCCGCGGTCGGACATTTCGAACGATCCATTCTGGAGCAGGCCCTCACCAGAACCGGCGGAAACAAGACCGCCGCCGCGGAGCTGCTCGGCTTAAAACGCACCACCCTGATCATGAAACTGCGCTGCCTGCAAGACTCCCAGGCCATGCTCGAACGGGCCGGGTAGCCCCAATGCTGTTCACTTAGGGCCTTGAGTGCCGCCAAGTGCAGTTGCCGGCCCGCCGATACCGAAAACGGATTCGCCGGTGGACCTGTGTTCCTGGACTGGCGCCGGGGGCGTTTCGCCGGG
>PLMF01000293.1 GCA_003142355.1 Bryobacterales bacterium | reverse complement strand
CGCCCAGGTGCACGAGGGGCCGCGCGTCTGCCGGCGCCGTGACCGGTGCCTGCATTTGGTGGCCAGTTCCGGCCGCTACACCCACATCGACGGCCCGGCCCACCGGCGTGTTCCATTCGGGTGTTACAGCATCGGACGCCTGGCATCGGGCGAAGAAGCCAAGTTCGTCGGCAACGACGTCCAGAACGATCCGCGTGTGCACGATCGTGCCTGGGCCAGCGAGCTGGGACTGGTGTCGTTCGCGGGATACCAGTTGCGAACGCCGGGGGAAGAAACCCTGGGCGTTCTGGCCCTGTTCGCCAAACATCCAATTTTGGCCGATGAAGATGCCCTGCTGGACGGACTCGGCAGTACCGTGGCTCTGCTGGTCAAGCGAGCCGCCGCCGAGGAGGCGCTGCTCCGGCGGACCGCGGAGCTCGCACGTTCCAACAAGGACCTGGAACAGTTCGCCTACGTCGCTTCGCACGACCTGCAAGAGCCGCTGCGCATGGTGTCGAGCTATACCCAGCTCCTGGCGCGGCGCTATCGGGGCCAACTGGACGCCGCCGCCAGCGAGTTCATCGCTTACGCCGTGGATGGCGCCAACCGGATGCAGAAGCTGATCGACGACCTGTTGGCTTATTCCCGTGTGGGTACGCGTGCCAAGGCGTTCCAGCCTGCCGATTGCACGGCCGTCTTCGATCGGGCGCTCGCCAACTTGAAGGCGGCGATTGAAACCAGCGGCGCGGTGGTGACCCACGGTCCGCTTCCGGCGGTCGTGCATGACAACCTGCTGCTGGTGCAGTTGTTTCAGAACCTGATCGGCAACGCCATCAAGTTCCACGTCCAGAAGCCGCCCCGTATTCATGTCTCGGCTCGGCAAAAGGGAGAGGAATGGGTCTTTGCCGTCCGCGATAACGGCATCGGCATCGATCCCCAATATGCCGAGCGCATCTTCACCATCTTCCAGCGCCTGCACACTGGAGATGAGTACCCCGGCACAGGCATCGGCCTGGCCATCTGCAAGAAGATCGTGGAGCGTCGCGGCGGGCGCATCTGGGTCGAGTCGCAACCCGGAACAGGCTCCACGTTTTACTTCACAATCCCCGTGGGAGGCGACGGATTGTGAGCGCTCGCCAACTGCTATAAGGAGAGGCCATGTCGACTGAACCCACCAAAGTATTGCTGGTTGAAGACAACTTGGGAGATGCCCGCCTGCTGTACGAGGGCCTCGAGGAAGCCCTGCCCGATCAGTTCCGGATGACCCACGTCCGGCGGCTGAGCGAGGCGCTCGAATACTTGTGGGAAGAGACCTGCGACGTGGTTCTCCTGGACCTCGGGCTGCCCGACAGTCACGGCCTTGACACCCTGGTCGTGACGCGGGCGCAAGCGCCGGGTGTGCCGATTGTGGTGCTGACGGGCTTCCAGGACGAATCCCTGGCGGGTGAGGCACTGCACGGGGGCGCGCAGGACTATCTGGTTAAGGGGCAAGTGGACAGCAAGCTGCTGGCGCGCTCCCTGCGCTACGCCATTGTGCGCAAGGCGACGGAGCAGGCGCTGCTGGGGCAGGGGGTGGCTTTCGCCAGGGCGGCGGAACTGCAGCGCTCGCGGCAGCGGCTGATAGCGGCCGACGAGCGCGTTCGCCGGGAAGCCTCTACCCAACTGCATGATGGTGTGCGGGAATCGCTCTCAATCCTGAAGGGCCGCCTGCAAGAGCTCCTCAAGGGTACCACCTCCGCGTCGGAAACAACTCGGCTTCTGAGCGAAGTGATCGACGGCCTGAACCAGGTGATCGAGCAACAAGTAGGCGTTCTCAGCCGCCAGCTCTACCCTGCAACTCTCAGCCAGGGGCTCGTCCCGGCCTTTCTGTCCTTTGTCGATCGGCATAGCGCGGGTCCGGTTGTTGAAGTAGAGCTGGATGAAGAGCTCATAAGGCGGGAGAAGGCCGGCCCGAACTGGGCTTCGGAGCAGGTGAAGCTGGCCATGTACCGCATCGCCGAACAAGCTTTGACCAACGCCGTCCACCACGCCGGGGCCAGCCATGCCACCGTACGGCTCGGCATGTCTCGGGAAGGTTGGCTGCATCTCACGGTGCGGGACGACGGCCAGGGCTTTGATGCGCAAAGCGCTCCGCGTGGACAGGGGGTAGCAACCATGCAAGACTACGCCGACGCCGCGGGTGGACGGTGTGTGATCAACAGCACTCCAGGCGCGGGCACGGAGGTTGCAGTCGCTCTCCCTCTCTCGCCACCCGGCGCGGAGGAGTCGCTCGAGAAAGGAGGCCACTGATGGAGAAGCAGATCGAACCCTGCCCCTGGTGTCAAAAAGAAGTGCAGGTGGAATCCGGGCGTCAACGCCTCTACTCATGCCCCTTCTGCAAGAAAGAATTCACCTTTACCCCTGGCGCCCCTCAGGTGGAGAGTCAGCCGCCGGCCCAGCGATCCGGGGTGGGAACCGCTCCACCATCGGACTTCGTGGAGACCCCATTTGTCAAGGACTTGGTGGACCGCATCCTGGTCTATCTCCAGGATGGTTTGTACGTTCACCTCTCCGGCCCGGCAGGGAGCGGCAAGACCACCATCGCCCTCCACGTGGCCCAGCAGCTTGGTCGTCCCGTGGTGCTCATCCATGGGGACGACCAGATGGGCACCGCGGACCTGGTGGGCAAGGAGAGCGGCTACAAGCGAAGCTATGTTCACGACGAATACATTCACACCGTGCTCAAGGTGGAGGAGGAGTCCAAGCCCCTGTGGGTGGGAAGGGCCCTCACCGAGGCCTGTGAGAAAGGCTGTACCGTGGTCTATGACGAATTCACGCGTTCGCGGCCCGAAGCCAACAATGTGCTCCTTTCGGTCCTGGAGGAGCGGGTGCTGCCTCTGCGCGGCAAGCATATCGCCGTTCACCCCGATTTCCGCATCGTCTTCACCAGCAATCCCGCCGACTATGCCGGCGTTCACGGCGTCCAGGATGCTCTCCTGGACCGCATGGTCACCATCCTCCTGAGCGGGTTCGACCAGGATACCGAGGTCGGTATCACCCAGGCTCACTCCGGGATGCCGCTGGCCGAGGTCCAGAGGATCGTCGCCCTGGTCCGCGCCTTCCGCGATGCAGGGCTCAAGACCGGCAGCGCCAGCGTCCGGCCGGCCATCCTGATCTCCAGGATTCTTCGGGTGCGGGGCGGGCACGCCCACGCCGAAAACCCCATCTTTATCCAGACCTGCCGGGACGTCCTCCTCTCCCAGGCACGCCGCACGGGCACGGCCGTCCAGGAGGACCAGCAAAACGAGCAAACCCTGTTGCGCCTCATAGAGGAGATCTGCTCCGTACCGCTGCCCGCCGAATACCCCACTCTCGAGGCGGCAATCCACGGCATGGAAACCGGCAGCCTGATGGCGGAACTGGGCGAAGATAAAGAGGTTCAGGAATTGCTGCTCAAGAAAATGCGGGAGAGAGGTCTTTTCGGCAAGCTGCTCCCGAAGGCCTCGTAAGCGCAAGTGCTCTGCAAAGGCTTACGTGAGGCGCAGTTTTGTGGGGCATGCTTTAGCTTGCCCTTCGTCGCCGTGGGTGCACTCCTACTCTCGGAAACCCGCCATTTCCTGCGAGACCCAAGAAACACTCCCTTTTCAAGTCGCACCCCCCGCCACGCTGGCTGCCATGCGCCGATGTCTCACATTTGGTACACTGCGAATGTACTTCCGATTATCCTCCATGCACAGACTCAAGCCGATCGTCGCCAGAACGCCAGAAGAGTTGGCTGGCGCCCTGGGACTCTCCCGCGTCGCCGCCAAGGAATGGCAGGTTCAGCACGTCCTGCTTGGGCGACTGAAGGAAATCGCGCGGCGGCGGAAGATCACTCATGCGGAGATCGCAAAGCGGGCCGGCACTTCACGAACCAGGGTGACTGCGATCCTGAACGACGATATTGAGCATGTATCGAGCGATCTTCTGATCCGCATTCTCGCCTCCCTGGGTTATCGCGTGAAGATCTCGGTGGTCAGATCCGACACCGCGGCGTAGGTGGCCTGTTTGGCGCGGATGGCTTCATCCGGCCCTAACGGCGGGGCCTCCGGCGGCCGGAACATTTCCGAGCCATAATGTAATATGTCCGCAGGGTTTCGCAATGAGCGAGCATTCCAAGATTGAGTGGACGGAGGCAACCTGGAACCCCGTCCGGGGATGCCAGAAGGTCAGTCCCGGCTGCAAGCACTGCTATGCCGAGACATTCGCCGAGCGATTCCGAGGCGTCCCTAACCATCCGTATGAGCAGGGCTTCGATCCACGCCTGGTTCCGGAAAAGCTTCTTGAGCCGCTGTCGTGGTCCTCTCCGAAAACGGTTTTCGTGAACAGCATGAGCGATCTGTTTCAGGAGTCCGTACCTGAGGGCTACATTATGGCGGTTGCGGAAGTGATGCTCCGCACTCCGTGGCACACCTACCAAATCCTGACAAAGCGATCGACGCGCCTTAGATCCCTGCTGTGTGGGCGGCTTAGAAACGCTGCCATCGCTCCGCATATATGGTGGGGCGTCAGCGTTGAGGACCGGAAACACGGGTTGCCGCGCATCGACGATCTGCGCGACACTCCCGCTCGTACGCGTTTCTTGAGCATCGAACCTCTCCTTGAACATCTGGGAGAACCAAATCTTCGCGGCATCGATTGGGTCATCGTCGGTGGGGAGAGCGGTCCCGGCGCAAGACCGATGGAAAAGCAATGGGTTGACGCGATTCGTCAATCCTGTCGGGACGCCCGCGCCCCGTTCTTCTTTAAGCAATGGGGCGGCGTCCAGAAGGGAAAGCACGGGCGCCTCCTGGACGGCCGCACTTACGATGAAATGCCGGCCCTATCGGCGAGCCAGATGCCGTCACGGCAGGAGCGGCTCGATCTGCGGTTGGCAATGGCGCCGCTTGCCGAAGCGTGGCCGAATGCGCCGCTCGTCGAGCTCAAACCGGAACAGGCGGTGGCCTAGAGGAAACGAATCGTGAAACCGGTCGAGTATTACAAAGACCGCGAACAAACCTATCTCAAACACTTCTTCCTCGAGCGGTACCTGGAGACTGTCGCCTACCACATCGGTTATTCGCAAAGAGAGTTCGTGTACGTCGACTGTTTCTCGGGACCCTGGCGCGCCGCGGACGAGGAACTCGGCGATACTTCGATTCGTATTGCCCTGGATCGCCTCAATTCCGTCCGCAACGGCCTTGCCCAGAGTCGGAAATATCCGACGATCCGTGCCATCTTCGTTGAAAAATCCCCAGCCGCGTTCACCAACCTTCAGCAGGTTCTCAAAGAACATAGCGGCGACGTAAAGACGATGGCGCTGCTGGGGAGTTTTGAAGAGAACATCGGCCAAATCCTCGACTAGGTCGGCACGACATTCACATTCTTTTTTGTCGACCCCACCGGATGGACCGGCTTTGCCATGGAAAACCTGCTGCCAATTCTCCAGCGCCCGAAGGGCGAAGTGATGATCAACTTCATGTACGACTTCATCAACCGATTCCTGAGCTTTCGGAATCCCGCCAACGAAGACTCGCTGGATCGTTGTTTTGGAACCCGCGACTGGCGCTCGATTCGGGACACGCCCGGCCGCGAATCGGCACTGGTCAACCTGTACGTCGAACAGGTCCGTGCGACGGGAAGCTTTCCGTATGCGACCTTCTCACGGGTTCTCAAGCCTCTCCACGAGCGGGCCTATTTTCACCTGGTCTACGCGACGAGGAGCGCGAAGGGCATTGAGAAGTTTCGCGATGTCGAAAAAAGGGTGGTGACCGAGCAACAAGTGGTGCGAGAAAAAGCGCAGCGCGAGAATCGTGAGCGCAAGAGCGGTCAGGCCGAGATCGATTTTGGATCGGATGTTCCGTCGAGAGATCTGCAATCTGAGCGGGAGCAACAGTTGCGAAAAGCCGACGCCAGAGTGACGACGCTGCTGGCAGACGGACCGGTCCGATACGAAGTACTACAGCCGCGTGTCCTCGAATTGCCTCTCGTCTGGAATACCGACCTGAATCGCATCCTGGTCGACGGAGATCTATCGGGCCGCTTTGTCATCGAGGGTCGCGGGCCGCGCCAGCGCATACCCAAGCCGGGCTGCACCATTCGCCTGGGTACGGTTTAGCCACGTAGCCGCAGCCAGCGAGCCATGAGCGGAACGCGCAGCCGCCAGATCCCGTTCTCCTCCCGGATGATTTGCCGATGCAGCAGTGAACGCCGAATGCCGAAGTCCTCCGGCGGTGCCTGCTCCTGGCGCGCGCGGATTCGCGTGAAGATTTCGGTAGTCAGATCCGATACGGCGCCGTAGGCAACGCGCTTGGCACCAGTGGCTTCATCCCGCTTCGCTCAACCGCACCTTCACCGCCGCTTGCCTCAATGGCTGACGTCACAATGCGGCGAATTTCAGCGAGGAAGGCCACCGAAGGCGTGGTGGTGCAGCCTAGTCGTAGATGGTCTGTATCGTGTTGGCGCGGCGAAGCGTGGAGCCTGGACCGCGTGACGCCGGGCCATCATAGGCGGTGCGCCAGTCTGTCAGATGTTCTTGAACCAGACGCCTGACAGCAAGGTCACGAAGCTGAACTTCGATTACCTGTCGAATGCGGTCCACCGCAGCCTGTGCTTCGTCTTCATTGGCCGGTTCGCGTGTCCCGCTAATGGGATTGTTGAGAAACCGCGAGACGGATTCTCTCAGTTACTTGGAACTCCGCCGAACTTCGAGGTTTTCGCAGCCTCTTCCGAAAACCTCCTCGCGGTGGAGCCCTATCCCGAGAAGGGCAGCTTGCGGACCCGCAGGCGGCTGTTTCGAAAGACGGCGACGCAGCCGGCCAGCAGCTCCGGCTCCAGCATTGGCAGAGCCGGAAGCAGCATGTCGATGTAGTCGCGAGCGGCTAGCAGGTTGGTTTCCCGGAAGAGGATGAACGACGGGCGTTCTGCCTCCTGAGCGGCGAGAATCGCGCTGAAATCGGAGTCCGCCGAGACCACGATGCGGTCCTCGTCGAGCGCCCGTGCCAGGATTTCCTCGTCTGCCGCCGCCTGCATTCCGTACGCTCGGACGTGGACCGCGTCATATCCCGCCGCCAGAAGAAGGTCGGCCAGGCGCGGCGATAGCGCATTGTCGATGAGAAACCTCAAGCTGAATACGGAAGGGGCATCTCCCGCTCCATGGCCGAAGCAGCGGCGAAGCGCAGGCACTCGCGAATATCTTCCGCCTGGAGATCCGGGTATTCGGAGAGAATCTCACGTTCAGTCAGTCCACCCGCCAGCAACCGCAGCACCGTAGCCACGGGAATTCGCAGGTGACGCACACACGGAACTCCGCCCATTTGTGCAGGATCGACCGTGATACGCGCGAAATTCTTCATTGGCGCCCCTTGGATCATTGTCGCAACTCCCGCCACCTCCGGCAAACACAGCCGCCCCCCTGGCGTTTCGCCATCCTTGCAACTCCGCTGGCCCTGTTTCATATTGGATTGTGATGCCGGACACAAATCCTGCTCCGCGCCAATATCGCGGCGTCATGATTTCCAGCACCTTCACGGACCTGGAGCAACACCGGGAGGCTTTGATCGAAGCCATCAAAGGCGAAGGTCTCACCGATGTCGCCATGGAAAACGACTCGGCACTACCAGATGTCGATGTCATCGATTCCTCTCTCCGGATGGTACGGGAGGCGTCGGCCTACGTTGGGGTCATCAGCCACAAATATGGGCAGACGCCGGAGTGTCCAATCCGCAATCCTGGCAAGCTTTCCATCACGGAACTCGAGTTCAACGAGGCTCAGCGTCTGGGCCGGCCCATCCTGCTCTTCATCATGGGACCCAACCACCCGCTCTGCAAAGCGGACGTTGAAACCAACGCCGCCAAAAGAAGGAAGCTGAACGCGTTCCGCGAGCGGGCCAAGCAGATGAAGCCGGGTTCGCCGGTGCATCGCGTCTACGCCACTTTCGACAGTCTGGAGGAATTCAGCAAACAAGCCATCCACGCCGTCGCCGGTCTCCGCCGTTACCTCGACGCCGCTCCCCTTCCCGCGCCCACCGCGGCCGACCCCATCCCCGCCCCTCCCGCCTTCTACGCGGAACCGCCCTACATCGGCTCCCACAACTTCGTAGGCCGCCAGGCGCAACTCGACGTCCTGAGCGACTGGGCCGTGCCCGCCGACCCGCACCCGGTTATCTTATTCGACGCCATCGGCGGCTCTGGCAAGAGTATGCTCACCTGGGAGTGGACCACCAAACATGCCACGCAAGTCCGCGCGGACTGGGCTGGCCGCTTCTGGTATTCCTTTTACGAGCGAGGTGGAATCATGGCCGACTTCTGCCGGCGCGCTCTCGCCTACATCACCCGCGAGCCGCTCGAAAGCTTCAGGAAAATGAAGACCCCCGAACTCGGCGAACGGCTGCTCCACCATCTTCAAAGCCGCCCCTGGCTGCTGGTTCTGGACGGTCTTGAGCGGGTGCTCGTGGCCTACCACCGATTCGACGCCGCCGAGGTTCCCGATGAAGCGGCCAACCAACCCACGGACCAGATCGCCAAGCGCGACCCCTGCGCCGCCATACGTCCTGAAGACGATGACCTGCTCCGCGCCCTCGCTGCCGCCGCCCCGTCGAAACTGATCGTCACCTCCCGGCTGGTTCCCCGCGTCCTGCTCAACCCGGCGAGCCAAGCCATCCCCGGCGTTCTCCGCGTCTCCCTCCCTGGCCTCCGTCCGGTGGATGCCGAGGCGCTCCTTCGCTCCTGCGATGTCACCGGCGACTCGCAGGCGATCCAGAACTACCTCAAGAGCCACTGTGATTGCCACCCCCTCGTCACGGGCGTTCTCGCGGGCCTCATTAACGACTATCTGCCCGACAAGGGGAATTTCGACGCCTGGGCGGCCGATCCGGACGGCGGCGGCCGGCTCAATCTCGCCGACCTCGACCTCGTCCAGAAGCGCAACCATATCCTCAAAGCCGCCCTTGACGCGCTTCCCGAGAAGAGCCGCCAGATCCTCTCCACCCTGGCGCTCCTGTCCGAAGCTGTGGATTACCCCGCGCTGAGCGCTCTCAATCCCCACCTTCCGCCGAAACCGGAGAAAGTGGAGGAACCCCATAATCCAAAGGCCTCGCCGCGGTGGGAACAAATGCCTGATGCAGAGAAGGAAAAGGAGCAGCAAAGGTATCAAGCCGCGGTACAACGCCGGAAGGAATACCAACAAGCCGTCAAGGCCCGGCTCCAATCGCCGGAATTCCTCTCCGCCCCGCGGGAACTGGCAAACACCGTTCATGATCTGGAGCGCCGGGGCCTGCTGCAATACGACGGTCATGCAAGGCGGTATGACCTACACCCCGTCGTCCGCGGCATCGCTGCCGGGGGGCTCCGGCCGGAAGAGAGGGACAGCTACGGCCAGCGCGTGGTGGATCACTTTTCGGAGAAGGCTCACAGTCCCTACGAGGAGGCCGAGACTCTCGACGACGTCCGCGACGGCCTTCAAGTCGTCCGGACCTCGCTCAAGATGGGCCGTTACCAGCAGGCATATGAGGCCTACCGCGGCGATCTGTCTCTGGCCCTCACTACCAATCTGGAGGCCTACGCCGAGGACTTGTCTCTGCTGCGGCCCTTCTTCCCCCAGGGCTGGGCCACCCTGCCCGAGACTGTGGACCAAGAAGACGGGTCTAATCTGGCGAACTCTGCCGCCCATTCTCTGTACGGAGTCGGCGAGGTAAAGGAATCGTCCGCTGCCTTTGGTGCCGCCCTCGCGGGTCACCTACGACGGGCGGACTGGATCTCGGTGGGGATCTGTATACGCAACTTCTCGCAAACGCTCTGGGCACAGAACCGCATCGCACAAGGAAACCGCTGTCTCCTGTCGAGCCTCAATCTCGCAACTCTCACCAACGACCAACCATCAATCTTCCGCGCCCGGCTGCTGCGCTTTGGCCAGCTTGCCAGAATCGGGCAATGGGCGGATGCCAAAGCCATCTGGGACCTCCTCGACCCGATGGGCCGCAATTGGCCCCGTGAGAGGAATCCTCCCGGTGACGGAGAATACGAGTACGCTCGGTTCCGCTTCTGGCAGGGCGATTTGAGCGAGGAGCACCTCGCCCATGCCGAACAACTGGCCAAAGCCGGCAAGAACCGCTTCAACGTGCGCCTTCTCTGTGGTCTGCGCGGGGAATGGCGCCTTGAGCGAGGCGAATGGGCGCTCGCCGCTGAGAGCCTCCGCGAGGCCGTGAGCATGGCGCGCGCTGTCGGATATACCAATGAGGAAGCGGAGACCCAACTCGCCCTCGCCAGGTTCCACCTTGGTGAGCTCACCGACCCACGCCGCGAGGCCGAGCAACTCGCTAACGCGAGGCGCCCATCCCACCGCGCCCTCGCGGACCTGTGGCTTGTCATCGGCGACCGCGAGCAGGCGAAGAAACACGCCCTCGCGGCCTATAAATGGGCTTGGGCCGATGGCGAGCCTTATGTCCACCGCTACGAACTGGATAAGGCCCGCGCCCTGCTGGAGAAACTCGGCGCGCAGATTCCCAACCTGCCGCCCTACGACCCGGCCAAGGATGAGAAGCTCCCTTGGGAGGATGAGGTGGCCGCCGCCATAGAGAAACTCCGGGCAGAGAAGGAAGCCAAGAATCCCAACAAGGAGTCACAACCAATTCCCTGAATAGGATCAACCACTTAACTGAAATCCCCTCCCACCTCGCGCTACACTGGAGACGGTGATACATCCCCGCTGGCACACCGTTCGAGACGTCCGATTGGCTTCGTTCCGCCACTCTCTTCGGATTGGCTTCGTTTCGCCATTCTCGATCCCCGCCAGCCCCGCACCCCTCGCCTTCCGTGCAGCCACCCACGAATTGGGTTCGT
>PLMF01000288.1 GCA_003142355.1 Bryobacterales bacterium | reverse complement strand
ACAGAAGATCGCCAACCTCGGCACCAACGTCTTTCGCGTTGCGCGCTTGCCCTTTGTGGTGACCGATTTCACCCTCCTCACCAAAGCCCAGCGCAACCGCTATCTTTACCCCGAGGACATGCAGGCGCTCGCCGAGGGCTGCCGCAGTTGCCAACTGGTGGGCGCTTCCATCAGCAGCAGCGCCACGCTCCGCTACAGGGACCACGAGCTCGACGACACCACCATGTACGGCTACACGCCCACCATGGCGGACATCGACACCCGAACCGTCCAGTTGGGGCGCTACTTCACCGAGGTGGAAGACCGCCATGCCGCGGACGTTTGCCTCATCGGCGACCGCCTGGCGCAGGAGTTCTTTCCCGACGCCAACCCCATCGGCCGCGTCGTTCGCGCCGGCGCCGACGAGTTCACCGTGGTGGGGACTTTCGAGCGCATCGGGTCGGTGCTCGGCCAGGACCAGGACAATTTCCTGGTGGTCCCGCTGCGAACCTACCTCAAGGTGCGGGGGCAGCGCAACAGCCTCACGCTGCAGGTCAAGGCGGAGGGCGGCGAACAGATTTTCGACCGCGCGCAGGACGAGGCCCGCCGCATTCTGCGCGCCCGCCGCCACGTGCTGCCCGGAAAGGACGACGATTTCTACATCGGCACCGCCGACACCTACATCTCTCTCTGGCAGAGCATCAGCTCGGCGTTCTTCACGGTCTTCGTGATGGTCAGCTCGATTTCGGCCGTGGTGGGAGGCATCGTCATCATGAACGTGATGCTGGTCAGCGTCACCGAACGGACCAAGGAGATCGGTGTCCGGCGCGCGGTCGGCGCCACCCAGCCGGACATCCTGCACCAGTTCCTGGCGGAGAGCGTGCTGCAATGCGTGGCCGGCGGCGGCATCGGGGTGGGGGCCGGATTCGGCTGTGCGCTGGCGATTCGCCAGCTTACCGAGTTTCCCGCCGCGGTCCAGGTCTGGGTCGCGGTGCTGGGCGTGGTTTTGAGCTCCATGATTGGATTGTTCTTCGGCATCTATCCGGCCGTGAAGGCCTCCAAGCTGGACCCCGTGGTGGCTCTTCGGACGGAGTGAGTTGAGAGATGACGCGCTCTGAAATCAAAGAGAACCTGCTGGTGGCTCTCGACACCCTGCGCACCCGCAAGGTCCGCTCCGGCTTGACCATTCTGGGCATCGTCATCGGCGTGACCAGCGTCATTTCGGTGGCGGCCATCATCGACGGATTGAACGGCTATATTCTGAATCGCATCCGCTCGTTCGGGTCGCGGTCGCTGTTTATTACGCGCATCCCCGCCGGATTCGCTGGAATCGGGCGTCTCCCGCAGAACATCCGCATGCGCAAGTATCTGGAGATTTCCGACGCGCACTATCTCAAGGAAAACGTTCCGGGACTGGACATCTCGGCGGCCTTCGCGCAGCGCATCAACCTCGGAACGTCGCCCGACTCCATCCGCTACGCCAACGAGCACGTCGAGCGTTTCATGATCCGCGGTACCCAGCCGGAATACGCCGCCGCGCTCCCCTTGTTTGCCACCGCCAGCGGCCGCTACATTTCCGAGTTCGACGAGGAGCACGCGCGCAACGTGGTGGTGATCGGAGACGCCATCGCCAATTCGCTCTTTCCGAACTCCGACCCCATCGGCAAGGAGGTGCGGCTGAACGGGCGGCTCTATGAGGTGATCGGCGTCTTCGAGAAGGATCCGGGGGTGTTCGGCGGCTTCGGCGTCGACCAGTTTGCCTGCATCCCGCTCTCCAACTTTCACAAGAGCTTTCCGGAGATCCGCGATGTTTTTCTGATCGTCACCGTGCGCCAAGACGCGGACATGGCGGAGGTCCGAAACCAGGTGATCGAAGCCATGCGCCGCCGAAGGCACGTGCCGCACCGCGCGGAAAACGATTTTGACATAGCCGACGCCGACTTCTTCTCCAATCTGTGGAACCAGCTCACCGGCGCCATGGTGTTGCTCACCGGCGTCATCAGCTCCATCGGCCTGCTGGTTGGCGGCATCGGGGTCATGAACATCATGCTGATTTCGGTCACCGAGCGGACCGGCGAAATCGGCATCCGCAAAGCCATCGGCGCGCGCAAATCGGACATCCGCGCGCAATTTCTGCTCGAGGCCATCACCCTCTCGGGAATCGGCGGGGTGGTCGGCATCCTGGCCGGCGCCGCCATTTCGTCCGCCGTCCGCACGCTGGCGGACATTCCCGCCACGGTGTCGCTGTTCTGGGTGGTGCTCGGCGTGGCCATCGCCGTCGGTGTCGGCCTGTTCTTCGGATACTACCCCGCCAACCGCGCCGCCAACCTCGACCCCATCGTCTGCCTCCGCTATGAGTGACATTGTGGGGCAGACCATCGTCTTTTGTGGCCTGCCAACCTCGCTAGACCTCGGCCCGTTGCCAGACGACACAAACCCCCGGTTGCGGGTCCGAAAATGCCGGAGATCGTCCGCCCCACGGTGTCAGCTCTCCACGATGTTGTTGCGGATGGCATAGCGCACCAGTTCCGTGACGGAATGAAAGCCGAGCTTCTCCATGATGTGCGACCGGTGTCCTTCCACGGTCTTGACGCTGATGTTCAGAATGTTGGCGACCTCTTTGTTGGACTTGCTCTCGGCCAGCAGTTGGACGATCTGGAACTCCCGAGGACTCAGACGGCTGAAAGGCGCGCCCGCTATCACTTCAACGGCGCCGTGGCCGAGGTACCCGCTCAGCACCAATTCAGACACCTTGGAAGTGAAAAACAGCTTATGCCGGCGGAGTGCTTCCAGGGCCGCGATCAGGTCGGTGCCGGCATCCTGTTTGAGCATGTAGCCCCGGGCGCCCGCGCTCAGGACATCGTGCACCATCTGTTCCGATTCATGCACGGACAGAATCAGGACCTCCGTGCCAGGGTTGTTCTTCAGAATCTCGCGCGTAGCCTCCAGGCCGTTCATATCGGGCATGGAAATATCCATCACTACGATGTCCGGCCTGAACCTGGCGGCGGCCGCCACGGCTTCGCGGCCCGTGGATGCTTCGCCACACACCTCCCACTCCGGCCGTGCGTCCCCGATGACCCCGGCGACGCCCCGCCTTACCACCTGATGATCATCCACCAACAATATCCGCGGTTGCTTCATTGGATTGAACCATGGGTAAAGTTACCGTCAGCGTTGTGCCGGCATCGCCCGAAGCGATCTCCAACCGGCCGCCAAGCTGCTCCGCGCGCTCCCGCATGCCTGTGATGCCTACGCCCAAGTGGACGAATCCCGCCGTCCGCCGGCGCGGCGCCTCGGTAAAGCCGCAGCCCTGGTCCTGCAAGACCAGCCGGACTTCGCGCGGATCGCGTCCGAGCTGGATGACGGCCAACCGGCTGCCCGAATGTTTGTGCACGTTTGCCAGCCCTTCCTGGATGATGCGGAAAAGAGTGGACTCCCTCTCGTTGCCAATCCGGCCGAAATCGGGTGGAATCTTGATCTTGACCTGGATCCCAGTCCGCTGGTTGAAACCCTGAGCGTACGCCCGTAGCGCGTGCACGAGTCCGATTTCCTCGAGCAGGGGCGGATGCAGGAGATAGGTGATGGTCCGAATCTCCGCGGAGCACGCAGCCGCCAAATCGATGGTCTCGGAGAGCACTTGCTCCCGGCGGCCCGGTTTCAGCTCGGAATCCCGCAGGCGGCCGAGATTGATGCTCAGGGCCGCCAGGAGCTGCGCCGTGCTGTCGTGCAGTTCCCGCGCGATTCTCCGCCTCTCGTAATCCTGGGTGCGCAGCAGGTCTCTGGAGATCTGCTGAAGCTTGCGATTGGTCTGCTGGAGCGCTTCCTCGGCGCGCTTCTGGTCCGTGATGTCCTGTAAGGTGCCCTGTAGTCGTACCACGCGGCCACGGTCATCGCGGACGGCGGCGCCCGAGGCGTGTGTCCGGCGCACGGCGCCATCCGCGCGGACCATGTCCAGATCCAATTCGTAGGGTTCCCCGGTCGCCACGCCGCGTTGCATGGCCTCACTCATGCGCGTCCAGCTCTCCGGTGAGTAGAGTGCCACGCGCTCGGCATACGTCGGAGCCGGACCATTGGGGTCCCTGCCTGTAATGCGGTACATCTCTTTGGACCAGGTGGTGGTATCGGAGTCCACGTCCCAGACCGAACTGCCAACGTGCGCCAGATGTTGGGCCTGTCTCAGTCGGGCCTCGCTCTCCCGCAGCTTATCCTCCGCCCGCTTGCGGTCGGTGATGTCCACACCGATGCTCGCCAGGCCGACAACTTGTCCGCCAGGATCCCGGATAGCCGTGCCATTCCATTCCACCAGGCGCCGCTCGCCCGCCTGCGTAACGATCTCGTGCTGGTGGTGAGCCGGAAACTCACCCACGTCCATGATCTTGAGGAACACCTCGTTAACTTCTTCGTGCATTTCGGGCGGGATGAAGACCTCGAACCAGTTGCGGCCCAATAACTCCTCACGTTTCCAGCCAGTGAGAGCGAGCAGATAATCGTTGCAGAGAGTGATATTCGCTTGCCGGTCCAGCATGATGCCAACCAGCGAAACCGTCTCCAGTATGGTGCGCAACCGGCGCTCGCTCTCCCGCAGCGCCTCCTCCGCCCGCTTGCGTTTTGTGATGTCCCTCGACACGCCGATGATCCCGATGGTACGCCCTTCAGTGTCGCGGTATGGGGATTTGGTCGCGAGAAAAATGCGGACGCCCCCTGGCCCAGGCAGGGTTTCTTCCACCGACTCAGCCACGCCGGCCTCCATTACCTGGAGATCGTGTCCCATCGCCGCCCGTCCCATTTCAGGATCGTCGATGTACTCGCGGCTGCTCTTCCCCAGGACCTGTTCGGCTGGTTTGCCGACGGCCCGCAGCGCGGCAGGATTCGCCATTACGGTGCGGCATTCCCGGTCTTTCAGGAATATGGGGTCCGGCGTCCCGTCCAGTACCGCTTGCAGCAGGGCCTGGTTGCGGCGCAATTCCTCCTCCGCTCGCTTACGTTCTGTGATGTCTTGGACGAAGCCTTCGTAGCAGAGCGTTCGTCCATCCGTTCCGCGGACTCTTCGACCATTGAACTGCACCCAAATTGCGGTCCCATCTTTGCGCTTCCACTGGCACTGGTACCCGCGCACGGCCTCTTGCTGCTCGAGCACCCGGAGAAACTGCGACCGTTCATTTGAGTCTAGCCACACCTGACGAGGCGAGTCGGTAATCGTAGATACGAGCTCTTGCGCCGATTCGTAACCGAGCATCTGTGCCACAGCAGGGTTCGCAGTCAGAGTTCTGCCCTCAGGTGTCGCTCGATAGATTCCTTCGATCGCCCCCTCGAATATGCCCCGATATTTCTCCTCGCTTTCCCGTAGTGCAGCCTCTGCCGTCTTCCGCTCGGTGATGTCCTTTCCGAAGACCGAAATGCCCGTCGTTTCACCATCCTGGACGATTCGATTGAAAGCCACTTCCAAGGTCCGGCCATCGATTAAGGAGTACTCGGCCTGGAAGGGTCCTTCCGACAACGCGCTCTGGAATAGCGGTGGCCAGAGCGCCGCTTGTTCTGGCGGCAGCAAGTCCTCCGGCCGCATCCCCACCGCTGCCCGCACACCGAAATTCTGCTCGATGTGGTCGTACAATGCCTGGTTGAACGTCAGCAACCCATAATTCAGGTCCACCGACCATATCAGGTCGCCGGTACTCTCAATCAAGGCCCGGAGGTTTGCCTCGGCCTGGAACGCAGCGGCTGGATGGAGCGCACACGTATCCATGATCCAAATTGTACTCCCCAAATGAGGCTCTCCGCCCCAGAGCGACGATATATCTTCCGGCTACAGCGGCAGATAGGAACCAGGCAAGAATGGACTCGCAGCGCCGCGGACTCTCAGCCCGCGCCACGGGGCCATGTAGCCGGTTCGGCGATCGGACGGGAATAGGGGGCTAGTCCGCGACGACGCGATGTTTGGTCCACGTCTTGTTGACGTGAACGCTGAACTTTCGGCGGACGCGGCGTCTGGCGCGGGCTCTTTTTGCGATAGCCATCTGCTCGAGCCTAAGAATAGCCTGGTTGATTTGGGCCAGTTCCTCGCGAAGATGGGCAATCAATGCGTCAAGGGTGATCTGGTTCGGCATGATGCAACCCCCTCGGAAAAGCACGTAATAATTATGGCTTGGGGCGCGACGCAAGGGACTCCCTGCCCCTCTACTGCACTCTGCCATCGAATGCGCGGAAAGTGGATACAGTAAAACCCGCGACCTGCATAGGGCCATACCCTACCCTTCAATTCGGTGACACCCTTCAATTCGGTGACGGGCTACGTAACCCCCAAACTGCGGGGATTGCGCAGCCAGCCACCGAATTGCGGCGTCGCCGCTCGTCACTTCGGCAGAAACTGGAAATCGGAAATCGCGATCTCGTCGTTCCCCTGGATCAGAAATCCGAACTTGCCCCGGGTGAAATCGCGGCCCTCCTCGACAAAAGTATCGAGCACTTTCCACGCGTCGCCCATGCGCACCTTTTGCACCAGGCGATCCGGCGTCACCTCGACCTGAATGGTGAACGCCTTCTGATTTCCGAGATTGTGCGGCGCCTTGACTCGCTCCAGCCGCTGGCCCTTTTGGATCACCCCGGCCCAGAAGCTCTTCCGGTCCATCTCGTAGAGCAGGTAGTCCTTCGCGTCGAGGTATTGGAGGCACCAGCGGATCTTGCCGCCCTTGAGCGGTTGCACCGTGAAGGTGAAGACGCCCTTGGGCGGCAGCTTGTAGGGCACAAATCCGCCGCCCTTGTGGATCCAACTGTCGCCTTCCTTCTTCCATTTCGGCGCGTCCTCGAACTCCGCCATCCCGCTTGCCACTACCGGTGGAGGCGCGGCCGGCCGCTCGCGAGCCAGGGTGAAGTCCACTTCCCGGTTTTCGCCGGCGGCCAGTTGCACCCGGGTTGTGGATTCGACGAATCCCGGTGCGCTTGCCGAAAACGCGTAACCCCCCGCGGGCAATTCAATCCGGTTTCCGGGCGCTTCGTGCGACTCCGTTTCCTCGCCGCGGCGGTAAGTAATGGTCGCCGAGGCGGGGTTGCGTGTGAGCCTTACCGTGCCGTTGGCGGCGGCCAGCGCCACCTCCGTGCCCGCCAGAACCACCGCCTGGCCCGCGTGGAACGATCGCTGTACGCGCTTCGGCAGGTACTGTTCGCGCCGCAGTTCGACAGTGTGGTCGCCCGGTTGGATGCCGCCGAGGCTGAACGATCCGTCCGGCCCCACCGTGCCGCTGTTCCTCCCATCGACCAAAACCTCGCTCTCGGCCATCGCCCCGCGGATTTCGAGCGACCCGAATTGCGGCTGCGGTTTCAAATCGAACTGCACGCGCACCTCCGCGCCCTTATTGACTTCGACGGTTTGCGCGGGCTCGTCCTCGAACCCGCTCTTGGCCACCCGCACCGCCACTTTTCCGAGGGTCTGCACTCGCACCTGGCCACGCTGGGTGCGCCGGCGGTACTCCTTGCCGTTCAGAAACACGCGCACGTCGTCCTGCCCCGTCGCCACAATCAGGGTGCCCGCATTCACGTCCGTTTTCAGAAATGCGGTCAGCATGGGCGCGGCCCCGAAGCTCTCGCTCATGTTGCGCCGATCCCGGCCCGCGCCCACGACGATCTCATTCACACCCGGGTGAAAACCCGTGAGGTCCGTTCCGGCCGGACCGGCATCGCTCTGCGGCTGGCCGTTGACCGCGAGCTTCCAGGGACCCGCGCTGGTCTCGACGCGCGCCTGCTTCCCGAAGCTGGCCACCAGCACCGCGATCATGTTCCGCGCGTTTACGGGGCCGGCCACGGCCGGCAGCCGCCCACCCACCATCTCAAACGAAAACGAGGCCTCTCCGTTCTGCCCGGTCACTTTCACGGTGTGCTTGCCCGGAACCACCTTGTCCAGCACCAACTGACCTTCCTGCAGATCGGCCGGCGGCCGATCGTCCACCACCACTCTGCCCTGGTTCAGATCGGTCAGCAGGCGAACCGATTGTGCCTGCTGCTGAAGTATGAGGCTGACCGCCGCCGGCTGCCGCGCCGTTACCGTGACGGCGCCGGCCGCGGGTTCGTACCCGTCCAGAGACGCGGAAACCTGGTAGGTGCCCGGCGCCAGCGCCAGCTTGCAGTTGGATGTGCAGGTAGTCTGGTTGCCGCCGGGCCCAGGGGGCGCCCCCGCGGACCGTTGCGCAACCACCCTCACGAAGGCACTCGCGGGAATGGTCGCTATGTCGACTTCGACCGCCGCCGGGTGGCGTTTAGTTTGATGCACCACCAGAAGAATGAGCGCCAGGCCAACCAACAGACCAGCTATTGGACCGATCACCACCGCGCGGTTCCACTGGAGCGTGGGGCGCGGCGGCGCCGCAGGCGGTGTGTGGGGCTGGGGCGGATTTTCAGACGTCACCGCGAGTGCCCGCGGAGGCGCAGCGGGAGCCGGAGCCGGCGAGGTTTCCTGTTGCTTGAGCAGCCTGCCACGCGCTATCAGGCGCTGCTTGATTTCGTCTCCCGTGAACTGTACGTCGAAGTCGCCGGGGAAAGCCTGCATGATTTCGTTCAGCCGGAAATAAGTCGCCTTCAGTGCGGCAAGCTCGGTGGCTGACTTGATCTGCTCGTCGAGCCTCTTGAGTTCCTCCTGAGGATTGACGCTTTCCACGCCCACGCTGCCTATCGTACACCTTCCGCGGGATCTGCTCCCGCCGCGCCCGGTCCCGCTCCTGACCAGCCAAAACGTGCGAAATTGGAAATAGGTGAGAAAGCTCTTTTACTGGAAGTTGAAAAGCCGCGAGATCAAGCTCGGCGAGCGCACCGTCCTGATGGCGGTGCTGAACGTCACGCCGGATTCCTTTTCCGACGGCGGCAAGTACGCCGATCCCGATCGCGCCTTTGCCCGTGCCATCGAGCTCGAGGAGCAGGGAGCCGACATCGTCGATATCGGCGCGGAATCCACCCGGCCCGGCTCGGCGCGCATTTCCGCCGCCGAGGAGATGCGGCGGCTCATCCCCGTCCTCAAACGTTTGAAGGACCGCTTGAGCATCCCGGTTTCCGTGGACACCTACAAGGCTGAAGTGGCGGAGCGCGCCCTCGAGCTGGGGGTCGAGATCATCAATGACCCCTCCGGCCTCACCTTCGAGCCGCAGCTCGCGCGCACGGCTTCCAACCACGACGCCGGCCTGGTTCTCAACCACATGCGCGGGCTGCCCGAGTCCTGGGCCAAGCTCGGCCCCATGCCCGACCCCATGGGCACGATCAAGCGCGATCTCGATGCCACCGTCAGCCGCGCCCGCCACGTGGGCATTGACAAGGCCAAGCTGGTGATCGACCCCGGCATTGGCTTTGGAAAACGCAAGGAGCAGAACTCGCTGATCCTGGGCCGGCTATCGGAGCTCGCCGGCCTGGATCTGCCCATCATGGTGGGACCGTCCCGCAAACACTTCCTGGCCCATCCGGACCTCGAAGAGACCAAGTTCGCCACCGCTGCGGCGGTGACTGCCTGCGTGCTGGGCGGAGCCCACATCGTTCGCGTTCACGACGTGCGTCAGATGCGCGCCGCCACCGAAGTGGCCGATGAGATTCTCCGTGCCAGGGAGGGCTGAAAACACGATTTCGCAAATACGGTTGCGCATCCTGTGGTGGTGGGGCAGGCGGTTCCGCCTGCCTGCGGCCGAGCGAAGCTCGCCGCTTCCCGCTGCGCGGGACGTCGGCGAGGGCAGGCGGCACCGCCCGCCCCACCGTAATTCCGAATCAGGGTACTAAGATTATGAGACCCCAACCGCGTCGTTCCGTCCATGCGCCCTTCATCCTGATCTTGCTGGCATCCGCGGCGTTCCCCCAGACGCCCACCCGCCTGGTGGACTACGCGTTGGTCCTCGCGGACCCGCCGGTAGCCCGAAAGGTCGAGTCCCGCGCCGCGCTCCGTGGCGCCGTGGCGCAGGCCCATTTTCAGCGGATACGTAGCGCGCAGAGCGGCGTGCTCGCGGAGTTGGCGCGCCGCCACGTGAAAGTGACCGGGACCGCGCAGACTCTGCTCAACGCCGTGTTTGTGACGGCCACCCGCGAACAAGCCGCCCAACTGGCCGGCATGGCGGGCGTGGTCCGCGTGGTTCACCTGCCCCGCTACAAGCCGGCCCTCGACAAAGCGGTGGGCCTGGTGAACCTCCCCCCCGCCGGCGCCCTCCCCCATGACGGAGCCGGCGTCAAGATCGGCATCATCGATTCGGGAATCGACCAGAATCACCCTGGTTTCCAGGACTCCTCTCTCAAACCCCCGTCCGGTTTCCCCAAGGGCGATGCCAATTACACCAACAACAAGGTGATTGTGGCGCGCAGTTACGTGGCGCTGGATGCCGCTGTCTGGGATACCCCGGACGACTACTCGCCGCGCGACCACATGGGCCACGGAACGGCCATCGCCATGATTGCGGCGGGTGCGCGGAATACCGGGCCGCTGGCCACCATCCAGGGCGTCGCGCCCAAGGCGTTCCTCGGCAATTACAGGATTTTCGGCTCCCCCGGCGTGAACGACTACGCCTATCAATCGGCCCTGGTGGCCGCGCTCACCGACGCCGTGAACGATGGCATGGACGTGGTGACGCTTTCGCTCAGCGAGGGGGATCCCGCCACTTCCGGCCCCTTGGACGTCGATCCGGTGAACTGCGCCGCTTCCAGTGGCGATATCCACTGCGACATCCGCGTCGAGGCCGTCGAGAACGCGGTCAAGCTCGGGATGGTGGTGGTGACCGCGGCCGGCAACGACGGCAACACGGCTCCCCATTACCCCACGCTCAATTCGATCCACACGCCCGGCACGGCGCCTGACGCCATCACCGTGGGGGCGTCCATGAATTCCCACGTGTTTTACCAGGCGGTGCACGTGAGCGGTCCGGGCGTGCCGTCGACCTTGCAGAACATCCGCGCGCTTTTCGGGAATGGCCCCAAAGTGCCGCCTCCTCCCGCGCCGGTCCGGGATGTGGCCCAATTGCAGAACGACGGGCTGGCCTGCTCGACTCTGCCGGTGGGGTCCCTCGCGGGAGCCATCGCGTTGATCCAGCGCGGCACGTGCCTGTACAGCAATAAGGTGATCGATGCGCAGAATGCGGGCGCCGCTGGCGTGATCATCTACCAACAAAGCGGCTCCGATACGCCGCTCAGCGTGTTCGCGCAAGACGCCGGCATTCCGGCCGTCATGATCGGCAACACGGATGGCGTGGCGCTGAAGAATTACCTGGCTGCGAACTCGGGCGCAACCGTGACTTTCGACCTGGCCCTTTCGCCTCTGAACGCCCCGGCCAACACGGTATGGCCCGACTCTTCGCGAGGGCCTTCCATCGGAAGTTTTGGCAGCACCCAGACCTTTGTGATCAAGCCGGAACTGGTGGCGCCCGGAGCCGACCTCTATACGGCCGCCCAGAAACTGGACCCCAACGGCGACGCGTACAACGCCACCGGCTATACCAGCGTGACGGGCACCAGTTACGCGGTCCCCATGGTGGCCGGGGCGGTGGCTCTGGTGAAACAGAATCACAGCGCCTGGACGCCCGCGCAACTTAAATCCGCGGTGGTGAATACCGCTACGCGGGATGTGACGGATGGCGGCGTCACGGCTGGTGTAAACTCCGTGGGCGCGGGCAAGCTGAGCGTGGGTGACGCGGTCAACGTCGCCGCCACGCTCGACCCGGCTACCATTTCTTTCGGATCCATCGGCGCCGGCGCCTTGCCCATCCGCCGCACGCTGTACATCACCAACGTTGGCGCTTCCAGCGCGACCTTCAACTTCGCCGTCGAGCCCCCCAACGCGAGTGTGACGGTCTCGCCTTCCAGCCTGACTCTGTTACCCAGCCAGCCCACGAACAGCGTAACCGTCACTCTTCAGGGCAGCCGCCCTAACCCCGGATCCTACGAAGGGTCTATCGTCATTACCGGCGCCGGACCCGCGTTGCGCGTGCCATATCTGTATTTTGTCGGGGACGGCGTGCCCTATAACATCTTCCCGGTCGTCAGCGGCTCGTTTTTCACCGCGGTGAGCACGCTTCAGTCCTGGCTGGCTTTCGAATTGGTGGACCGGTATGGCGTGCCCATCACTGCTCAGCCGCCGGTATTCAACGTCGTCAAGGGCGGCGGCATCATCGATATCGCGTACACCACGACGGACCAGGGGATAGGGTTCGCTCAAGTTAATATCGGCTCCCAGACCGGCGACCAGATCTTCACCGCGACCGCCGGCGGACTCACCGTGGAATTCGATGGCTACGCGCAGCCGCTCCCCGCCATCAACAGTAACGGCGCAGTCAACACGGGCAGTTTCCAGGTGGGGCAAGGGCTCGCTCCCGGCTCCTACATTTCGATCTTCGGGACATCTCTGGCGGATGCCGTCGTCGGCACCCCCACGCTCTCCCTGCCCGTTTCGGTTGGCACCGTAAGCGTCAGCTTCGACGGCGGAGGTCTCAGCTTGCCGGGCCACATTCACTTCGTCAGCCCGGGCCAGGTGGATGTGCAAATCCCGTGGGAGTTTCAGGGACAGTCGTCGGTCAAGATGATAGTTTCGGTGGGTTATATTGCCAGCGCGGTTTACACCGTGCCCCTGAACACTTACTCGCCGGGTATCTTCGAATTCAGCGACAATGGCCACCTGTCGGCGGCCGCCACCGATGCCAATGGCGTGGTCTTCACCCAAGCCAACCCGGCCCGACGCGGCCAGACCATCGTGCTCTATGTCAACGGCCTGGGACCGGTGGACCACCAGCCGCCCTCCGGCGAGCCCACTCCCTTGCCGCCACCTCTCGCCAACACCACTGTTCTTCCTACGGTAAAGATCGGCAACAGCGCCGCACAGGTCGCCGCCTTCAGCGGCCTGTCGCCGGGTTGGGTTGGCTTGTACCAGGTCAACGTGGACGTACCGCAGAACGCCGCCACGGGTCTTCAGCCGATCGTGGTGTCCATCGGCGGGGTTGATTCCAAGGCCAGCGTCCTGCCGGTGCAGTAGGGCTATAATGTAACCCTGGGAGCGGTTGCGGTTCGATGACCGACATCAAGAAAAAATTACTGGACGAGGTTGCCACGTTGGAGTACGAGCTGCGCAACGAGCTTCCCAAGGAAATCCTGAAAGCCAGGGCCCACGGGGACCTGAGTGAAAACGCCGAGTTCCACGCCGCCAAGGAACGCCAGGGCCTCGTCAACGCCCGCATCAACCAGTTGAAGCAGCGGCTGGCGGACATGTCCATGATCGACTTCTCCAGGATTTCGCGCGATAAAGTGGGACTCGGCTCGACGGTCGTCGTGCTGGATGTCAAGCGCGACGAAGAACTGACCTACAGCCTGGTCACCACCGAGGAGGCCGACGCCGCCAATGGAAAGATCTCCACGACGTCTCCCATTGGCCGCTCGCTGCTAGGAAAAGAAGTGGGTGACGTGGCCCGGGTGCAGAGCCCCGGAGGAGTGAAGGATCTCGAAATCCTGAAGCTCACCACCATCCATGATGCAGTCCACTGAAATATGACATATACCCGTGCCATCGGTGTGGTGTTCGGCGCCATCATCGACCGCATTGTCCGCTGGCTGGCGCTCTCCAGAATCCACCCCGACGTCCTGACCTTCATCGGGCTGGTGATCAACATCTGGGCCGCATGGCTATTCGCGCGGGCAGGTTCCGCCGTGGACCCGAGGATGGACTTTCGGTGGGCGGCGGTTGTCATCATAGGCGCCGGCCTGTTCGACATGGTGGACGGCCGCGTGGCGCGCGCCACCAGCCAGGTGACGCGCTTCGGCGGTTTCTTCGATTCGGTGGTGGACCGCTACTCCGACCTCGCCCTTTACATGGGCCTGCTGGTCTACTACGCCTCCATCAACCGCTTTTTCTATATCGTTCTCACGGCCGTCGTCATGACCGGCTCGGTGATGGTGAGCTACACCCGCGCGCGCGCCGAAAACACCATTCCGAAATGCAAGGTCGGCTTCCTCGAACGGCCCGAGCGCATCGTCCTGATCATCATCGGCGCGCTGTTCGGCCGCATGGCCGCCGTGCTGTGGGTCATCGCGGTGCTCTCCAACCTCACCGTGATTCACCGCATGATCTACACCTGGCAGGAGGCCACGCGCCTGGAAGACGCGCAATTGCGCGCGGTGGCTAATCCTCCAGAATCACGTGAGCCATCCCCAGCTCCGCCGTATGTGTGAGCGATA
>PLMF01000423.1:2663-21777 GCA_003142355.1 Bryobacterales bacterium | reverse complement strand
TTTCACCCGGTCAAAGCACTAGTCAGCTTCACTCCACTCTGACGCAACACGCGCGAACATCCTTTGTGCCCGCTGCCAGAAACACGCCTTACCTACGCAAATCGAGGGAGCAGATTGTTGTAGGCCTCGTGAGAGCCGATCCAGAACCAATGGAAGTCGTTGCCTTCGCGGTACCCGATGGCACGATACGAACGGCCAATATCCGCTGTCCAGACCTCACCCTTTTGCTTGAGCGCCAGGGAAGGATGAAACGGCTCCGACTGGAACAATGCAAACTTCGCATCGGCCAACACCCGGACATTGGCAGGCAACGACTCATAGCATTTCCAAAACTCCGGCAAGGCAAAAGATTGGAAACTCACCGATATTACCGGCCGTTACCCATCCGCACGGATTCGCCCCGGCGGACCTGCGCTTTGACTCGGTTGAGAAGTTCCATGCCCGCACCATCGGGCGAGAAATCGCGCTCGATTTGGGAATCCCACTGGCGGTGATCTCGCTCGGCAAGCCAGCCCAAGAGGGCTATCTGCTGTTCGTTGGAAAGCGTCTCAATAGCGTGTTGGATCTCCCTAAGGTCCATATCCGTATCGTACCTCTTGGCGCGTTAAGAAAACGAATCACCCCGCGGTCGCGCCGTCACTTGGCCGTATCACGCGCGACCCGTAGATGTGCGCCAGTCTTCGCGATCCGGTCCCCCGCGTTCGCGCTTTGACCCCACCGGGCTTCGACGCGATACTAAACATATGTCCGACGCCACGCCCAAGGCCGCCCTCTCGGTCCGCAATCTGCGGAAGGCGTACAAAGACGTGGTCGCCGTCGATGGCCTCGATCTCGAGGTGCGCGGGGGCGAGTGCTTCGGCCTGCTGGGGCCCAATGGCGCCGGCAAGACCACCACCGTCGAAATCTGCGAGGGCCTCACGGCCGCCGATTCGGGCGATGTCGAGGTGCTCGGCATGCGCTGGAACACGCACTCGACCGAACTCCGGCAACGGCTGGGGATTCAACTGCAGGAGACGCAGCTTTCCGAGAAGCTCACGGTAATGGAGACGGTTCGCTTGTTCCGCAGCTTCTTCCGGCGCGGGCCGGAAGCGGCTGAAGTCATCGCCCTGGTGCAGCTCGGCGAGAAGCGGAAATCCCGCGTGGGCAGCCTCTCCGGAGGGCAGAAACAGCGGCTGGCGCTGGCTTGCGCGCTGGTGGGCGATCCGGAGTTTCTGTTCCTCGACGAGCCCACCACGGGCCTCGATCCCCAGGCCCGGCGCCAGCTTTGGGATTTGATCGAACAGTTCAAGCTGGCGGGGCGGACCATTCTGTTGACGACTCACTACATGGACGAAGCGGAACGGCTGTGCGACCGGGTAGCCATCATGGACCACGGCAAAGCCATCGCCGCCGGGACGCCGCGCGAATTGATCGCGTCCATAGGGGTGGAGCAACTGGTGGAGTTCTCGGCCGGCGGCGCGGCGGGGGCGCTGGATGTTTCCGCGCTGCGCCGGATCGAGGGCGTNNGGCGTTCCGCTCACCGAACTGCGCACCCATTCCGCCAGCCTGGAGGACGTCTTCGTCATTTTGACGGGACGGCATCTGCGCGATGAGTAGCACCCGATGGGCGGACCATCCGCTGGCGCAATTGACCCTGGTGCGGTTCCGCGAATTCTGGCGGGAGCCGGAAGCCATATTCTGGGTGTTCGTCTTCCCGGTCCTTCTGGCCGCGGGACTGGGACTGGCCTTCCGCAACCGTCCCCCGGACGTGATCGGGATTGCGGCCGTGACGCCGGAGCTGGCCAGGTCGCTGCGGCAGGAGAAACTGCTCGATGTCGAGCAGTTATCCGCCCCGGCCGCCGAAGAGGCGCTGCGCACGGGCAAGGTGGCCCTATTCGCCGCACCGTCGCCCGGCGGGGCGGTAGTGTACCGGTACGACGACACCAACCCGGAAGGACGCACCGCGCGCATGCTGGCCGATCGAGCCGTCGAGCGGGCGGCGGGCCGCGCGGACCCGGTGGCTTCGAGCGACCGGCTCGTGCGCGAGCCGGGCTCGCGCTATATCGATTTCCTGATCCCCGGCCTGCTGGGCTTGAACCTCATGAGCAGCGCCATCTGGGGGATGGGGTTCGCGATTGTGGATGCGCGGCGCAAGAAGCTCATGAAGCGCCTGATTGCGACCCCCATGCCGCGGCATTACTACCTGCTGTCGTTCGTGCTGGCGCGGCTGCTGCTGCTGGTGGCGGAAGTGGGGGTGCTGCTGGGGTTTGGCGCCTGGGTGTTCCAGGTTCCCGTGCGCGGTTCCCTGCTGGATCTGGCGGTGCTGTGTGTTCTGGGATCGCTGGCATTCAGCGCCCTGGGATTGCTGATCGCTTCGCGCGCCCAGACCATCGAAGCCGCTTCCGGCCTCATGAATACCGTGATGATGCCGATGTGGATCGTTTCCGGCGTGTTCTTTTCGGCGCAGCGGTTTCCCGGCGCGCTACAACCGGTGATCCGGGCGCTTCCCTTGACCGCGGTGATCGACGCGCTACGCGCCCACATGTTGCAAGGCGCCAGCCTGGCGCAGGTGGCTCCGCAACTGGGTGTGTTGCTGGCCTGGCTGTTGGTGTGCTTCACGCTGGCGCTGAAACTGTTTCGCTGGCGATAGGCGGTTGCCGAGCCGGTCACTTCTTGGGATTCAGCTTGAGATTGAGGACGGTTTGCCTTCGTGAATCGAAGGAACTCAGCGTCTTGGTGTTGCTGGAAGCGCCCTGGTAGTCGGCTTTGAGTTCGTAATCGATGTCCGGGCTCAAGTCATAAAAATGATACGTGCCGTCCTCCTTCGTGATGAAGGACCGGATCTGCAGCGTCTTGGTGTTCTTCAGTTGCACCACGGCGCCATTCACCGGGCTGTCGTCCGCGACGGTGACTGTGCCTTGCACGCTACGGGTGGTTTCTGCACCCTTCTTCTTCTGCGCGAGAGTGGCGGGGGCGCAGAGAAGGAGAACCGCCGCCAGGGCCAGCCAGATCGTTTTCATGTGACTATTTCCATTCCTCGTCGGATTCTTCTTCCTCGTCGTCCTCCAGCAAATCGTCTTCGTCCTCGTCTTCCTCGAGATCTTCGGCCGANNGGTGTCGCCTTCGTCGACGTCTTCTTCGTCCACATCGATCAAGCCTTGGCATTTCGGACAAGCGACCATCGATAATCCTCCCCAACTACTACTGATATACGATAAACTGCCGTGTTTGCAACCTCTATTTGCCGGCTTGCTTGGCCAGCCGCCGGCGGGTGGTGGCCGGAACCAGGCCCTTCAAGCGAAGATACAGGAATAACTGCTGGCGATGCGTCAATTCGTGCTCTTTGATGGTCTCGACCATTTCGAGGCGCGTGACCTTCTGGCCGTCCATCCGGGTGATGATGTGCGAAAAGAACTCAGCGGGTTGGGCGGCCAGTTGGGCCGTGCGCTCCTCGAGCGAATCCCGCAAAGCCGCTGCCAGTTCGGGCGCGCCCGCCCCCGCGCCAAGGCCCTTCATGTACGGTTTCATGCATTCGCGAAAATCGGGCGTGGCGAAATTCTCGTGGCCCGCCAGCAATAGGCCCGTCAATGCGTGGCTCGCGTCCAGGATGTGGCGCGCGATTGCGCGGAACGTCATTAACTCGGGCGTGGGCCGGTAATCCAGATCGCCGGCCGGAAACTCTTCGACGGCGGCAGCCGTATCCTGCCGGATCGTCTTCCAGGAATCAAGCACGTGCTCCACTCTGACCATGACCACATTGTACTAGCACGCGGGAAGTCGCGGCCGGGCGTTCACTATAATGAAGGTGTCCATGCACCAAAAACGCAACGAGAGGGTTGTGGATCTAAATCCACAGGAGACCGCTGAGTGGTTGGAATCGCTGGAGCAGGTGATCGACCAGGCCGGGCCGGACCGCGCCGCATACCTGTTGGAACAGCTTACCGGGCGCGCGCGGACGGAAGGCGCCGACCTGCCCATTCATCTGAACACGCCCTACGTCAATACCATTCGTCCCGAAGACGAAGTGGCCTACCCGGGCGATCGCGCCATGGAGCGCCGCATCAAGAGCCTGGTCCGCTGGAACGCCATGGCCATGGTGGTCCGGCAGAACAAGTACGATGCCGGTATCGGCGGCCACATTTCCACCTACGCCTCCCTCGCCACGCTGCTCGAGGTGGGGTTCAATCACTTCTTCCATGCATCCTATGACGGCCAGCCGGGCGACCTGGTCTACTTCCAGGGCCATGCCTCGCCGGGGGTCTACGCGCGCGCTTTCCTCGAGGGCCGCCTGAGCGAAGAGCACCTCCAGAATTTCCGGCACGAGTTGCGCGAGCACCCCGGCCTCTCTTCCTATCCGCACCCCTGGCTGATGCCGGATTTCTGGAGCTTCCCCACGGTGTCGATGGGACTGGGCCCCATCAACGCCATCTACCAGGCGCGCTTCATGCGGTACCTGGAAAACCGCGGCCTCATTCCGCCCACGCCGCGGAGAATCTGGGGGTTCCTCGGCGATGGCGAAATGGACGAGCCGGAATCCATGGGCTCGCTGACTTTGGCCTCGCGCGAAAAGCTGGACAACCTCACCTTCGTCATCAACTGCAACTTGCAGCGGCTGGATGGGCCGGTGCGCGGCAACGGCAAGGTGATTCAGGAGCTGGAAGCCGCCTTCCGCGGCGCGGGCTGGAACGTCATCAAGGTGATCTGGGGCGAAGATTGGGACGCGCTGCTGGCCCGCGACTCGACCGGCCTGCTCCAGAAGCGCATGGGTGAAGCGGTGGACGGCGAGTACCAGACCTACATCACCAAGGACGGCGCCTACATTCGCAAGAACTTCTTCGGCAAGTACCCCGAGCTGCTCGACCTGGTGGCGCACCTCAGCGACGACGGCCTGATGCGGCTGCGGCGCGGTGGCCACGATCCTCGCAAGGTCTATAACGCTTACAAGGCGGCGGTGGAAACCAAAGACCGGCCCACCGTGATCCTGGCCCACACCATCAAAGGCTACGGGCTGGGCGAGGCGGGCGAGGGCCGCAACATCACCCACCAGCAGAAGAAGCTCAACGAGCAAGAGCTGGAGCACTTCCGGTCGCGCTTCGAGATCCACATTCCGGAGGAAGCCGCGCGCCATGCCGAATTCTACCGGCCGCCCTCGGACAGCCCGGAAATGGCCTACCTGCATGAACAGAGGCGCCGGCTGGGTGGATACATGCCACGCCGCGCCGCGGTGGCCGCGAGCGTCGAAGCGCCGCCGCTCGATTACCTGAAGGAGTCGCTCGAAGGATCGGCTGGGCGCGAGGTGTCGAGCACCATGGCTTTCGTTCGCGTCCTGACGCTGCTCATGAAGCACCCGCAGATGGGCCGGCGTGTGGTGCCGATCATCCCCGACGAAGCGCGCACGTTCGGCATGGAATCCCTGTTCCGGCAATTCGGCATCTATGCCAGCCAGGGACAGCTCTACAAGCCGCACGACGCGGAGATGTTTCTGTACTACAAGGAATCCAAGGACGGCCAGATTCTGGAAGAGGGCATCACCGAAGCCGGTTCCATGGCTTCCTTCACGGCCGCGGGCACGGCCTACGCGAACTACGGCGTGGCCATGGTCCCGTTCTTCATCTACTACTCGATGTTCGGCTTGCAGCGCGTGGGCGACCTCATCTGGGCATTCGGCGACTCGCGCGGCAAAGGCTTCCTGTGCGGCGGCACGGCCGGCCGCACCACCCTGGCCGGCGAAGGCTTGCAGCACCAGGATGGCCAGAGCATCCTGCTTTCCAGCATTCTGCCCACCTGCACCACCTACGACCCGGCCTACGCCTATGAGGTCGCCATCATCGTGCAGGATGGCATCCGGCGCATGTACCAGGAGCAGGAGGACCGCTTCTATTACCTCACCTTGTACAACGAGAATTACCCCATGCCGCCCATGCCCCAGGGCCTCGACCCCGAGGGCGTGCTCAAGGGCATCTATCGCTACCAGGCGGCTGAAGACGGCGGGGCCAAGGTGCAGCTCTTCGGCAGCGGCCCCATCTTGAACGAGGCGCTGCGCGCGCAGCAGATCCTCGCCGAAAAGTACGGCGTTCCCTCGGACGTGTGGAGCGTCACCAGCTACAACGAGCTGCGCCGCGAGGCCCTCGGCGTGGACCGCTGGAACCGCCTGCATCCCGATCAGCCGGCCCGGACGCCCTACATCGTCGAGGCCCTGAACGGCGCCGATGGCCCGGTGGTCGCCGCCACCGATTACATGAAAGTGGTGGCCGACCAGGTGGCCCCCTGGCTGCCCGGCCGCATGGTGACCCTGGGCACCGACGGCTTCGGCCGCAGCGACAACCGCGAGTACCTGCGGAAACATTTCGAGATTAATGCCGAGTCGATAGCCGCTGCGGCGCTTTCGCGGCTGGCGCGCGACGGCAAGTTCGACACCGGGAAAGCCCGCGCGGCCTTCGCCGAGTTGGGGTGCGACACGGAAAAGATGGACCCCGCGCGCGCCTGACGACTAAGATGCACATCGGCCAACGTGTCGCCATAGCCGGGATGGTGGTCAGCGGCTCGCTCGCCATCGTCAAGATCGTCGCCGGCATTTCCGGCCATTCCACCGCCGTGGTGGCGGATGGGCTGGAATCGGCGGGCGACGTGTTTGCTTCCGGCTTTGTTCTGCTCGGCTTGACGCTCGCCGCCCGGCCCCCCGACGAGAACCACCCCTATGGCCATGGCCGGGCGGAAATCCTCACGGGCCTGTTGATTGGCCTGGCGCTCACGGCCGCCGGCACCCTGATCTCCTATGACTCGCTGCGCCGGCTGAACCAGCCGCGCATGACGCTGGCTGCCTACGTGGTGTGGCCGCTGGTCGCCTCCCTACTGGCCAAAGTGGCTCTTGCCTCCGTCAAGTTTCACTATGGCCGGAAGCTCGGGAGCGCCGCGCTCACCGCCGACGCGTGGAACGACACCATGGATACCGTTTCCGCCGTGGCGGCGCTGATCGCGGTGGGCCTGACGCTCTCCGATCCGCTGCACTTTTTCAATGCGGACCGCTACGGAGGCTTCGTGGTAGGCCTGATCGTAGTGTCCGTGGGCGTGCGCGTGGCGCGCGAAACCGCCCTGCAGCTTATGGACACCATGCCCGATGAGGGGCTCATGAACCAGATCCGATCTGTGGCGTCCACGGTGCCTGGCGTGCGCGGCGTCGAGAAATGCTTCGCGCGCAAAACCGGCCTGCGGTATCACGTGGATCTGCACCTGGAAGTGGACCCCGAAATCACCGTGCGGCAATCGCACGAGATCGCCCACAACGTGCGGTTTCAGGTTCGGGAGCAACTGCACTGGGTGGCCGACGTGCTGGTGCACGTGGAGCCGGCGCCGTAGAAAAGGGGTCAGACGCATTTTTCACCCGCCCCGCAAAATGCGTCTGACCCCTTTTTGAGTTATGATGCGGGCTTATGCGAGACGTGAACGTAGGAATAGTGGGTCTGGGCAACATCGGTTCGGGCACGCTCAAAATTCTGGCGGAGAACGCCGATCATATCGCTCTCAAGCTCGGGTTTCACCTGCGGGTGGGGGCCGTCTGCGACCTGTTGATCGATTCCAAGCAGATTCCGGAATCGCTGGGGCCGGTTTTCAAGACCAACGACTGGCGGCGGTTGATCGCGCATCCGGGCCTCGACATCGTGGTCGAACTGGTCGGCGGCACAACCGTGGCCCTCGAGATTATCAATGCCGCCATCGCGGCGAAGAAGTCGGTGGTCACGGCGAACAAGGAATTGATGGCGTTGAGCGGCCCTGAAATCTGGGAGCGCGCCATCCAAGCCGGAACCAACGTGGCCATGGAGGCCAGCGTGGCGGGCGGGATTCCCATCCACACGGTGCTGCGCGAAGGCATCTCCGGCGACCGCGTGGTGGCGCTCTACGGCATCCTCAACGGCACCAGCAACTACATTCTCACGGAGATGGAGCAGCACGGCTCGCCGCTCGAAACGGTGCTGGCCGAAGCACAGCGGCTGGGATACGCCGAGGCCAATCCCAGCAACGATATCGATGGCTTCGACGCGCGCTCGAAGCTGGCCATCCTCTCCGCGCTGGCCTTCGGCGAGAAGATCACGCCGGGGGACATTTTCACCGAAGGGATTCGCCGCCTCTCGCCCATGGATTTCCAGTACGCCCACCGGCTCGGCCACACCATTCGATTGCTGTGCGCGGCGCGCCAGACGCCAGAGGGGTTGATCCTATCGGTGCGTCCGGCCCTGATTCCCCAGACCGCCATTCTGGCCAGCGTGCGCGGCTCCTACAACGCCATCTGGGTGCAGGGGACCTACGGCGAGGATACGTTCTACTACGGCCGCGGCGCCGGTCCCAGACCAACCGGCGTGGCCGTGGTGAGCGACCTGATGCGGGTGGCGCGAGAGATTCTGGCCGGCAGCCCCACGCGCGTCTCGCCCTTCGCGCATCAGCGCCTGGGCGCATACAAGCCCGTCCCCGTGACGCTCCAGACCCGCTCCTACTACGTGCGGTTCCGCGTGGTCGACCAGCGGGGCATCATCGCGGCACTGTCGGGCATCCTCGCCGCGAAACAGATCGGCATCGAGGCCGTGCTCCAACTGCCGCACGAGAACAAGCTGGACCTGCCGTTCGTGATCACGCTCGAACCCACCACCGAGGAATCCGTGCGCCAGGCCGCCGCGGAGATGTCCCAGCTCGACTTCCTGTTGGAACCGCCGCTGGTGTTGCCGATGGAGCCGCCTTTGTAGCGGGGCGTGGCGCGCCGCCGCGCCAGGCGCCGAAGCGTCAGACCCACCCACCGTCAACGATAAAGCTCTGGTTCGTTATAGCCTGGCTGTCAACTGAAGCTAGGAATAGAACCAGGCGGGCGACATCTGCCGGCGCCAGGCTGCGCTTCAACGCCTGGCGGGCGAGGATCTCCGCCGTGTATTCCGGGGTGAGCCAGAGCCGCTGCTGCCGCTCGGTTACGATGGCGCCTGGAAGGACGCTGTTCACTCTTATATTGACGGGAGCGAGTTCGTGCGCCATGGTCCTTGTCAACCCGACGATGGCCGCTTTGGCGGTCACATAGCCCGGTTGGCCGGTGGAAGGGATCATCCAGGCAATCGAACTCATGTTGATGATCGAGCCGCCGCCAGCTTCCGCCATTCGGGGCACCACCGCCTGGATCGCAAAGAAATGATGCCGGAGATTCACCGCCATGCATCGATCCCAGTACTCAGGCGTGACAGCCTCATATCGGTGACGGTCGTCATTGGCGGCATTATTCACCAGCACACGAACCGCGCCCAAACGCGTTTCGACCGTCGCGACCGCCGACCGCAGAGCGGTGATATCCGTCAGGTCGCAATAAACGAATGTCGGCGCACAGGCGCACCGCGGCGCGAGGCTCCGGACCAGGCGTTCCGATTCCTCAACGGCGATGTCGAGGAAGGCAACCCTGGCGCCCTCTAGCGCGAAATGCTCCACTATGGAACTGCCGATGCCGGAACCTCCGCCGGTAACCAGGACAACCTGCTCACGCAGGCTCGGATACGACGCAAAGCGATCTGTCTCATTCATATTCGGAGCCGTCCAAGAACAGGATCGCTCCAAGGGATGGCTCTCATCAAGTGCGTCGCACATGCGTGCCAACCGGCAGCCAACCTGTACTACCGTATAACCATGCGTCTCCTCTTTGCCATTTTCTCCGCCTGCCTCGTCGCGCAGGCCCAGATTCCCGCGCAGGATGCGCGCAACGTCAACCTCCCCAACACGGACACCCACTTCACCGCCAGGACTTACAGAACACTCGCCGAGTGGCAGGCCCGCAGAGAATTCCTGCGCCAACAGATTCTCTCCGCCGCCGGCTTGCTGCCCCTGTTCCCGAAAAACGACCTCCACCCGCAGATCTTCGGGCGCATCGAGAACCGCGACTACTCCATCGAGAAAGTGCTGCTCGAAACCCTCCCCGGCTACTATCTCGGCGGCAACCTCTACCGCCCACTCAAGGCCGCGCCACCCGAAGGCTTTCCGGCCGTGCTCGCACCCCACGGCCACTGGGTCTACGGCCGCCTCGAGCACACCATGATCGCTTCGGTGCCCGCCCGCGCCATCAGCCTCGCGCGCCAAGGGTACGTCGTCCTGGCGGTGGACATGGTGGGCTACAACGACAGCATCCAGACGCCGCACGATTTCGGCGAGAAACCCGTGGAACAACTCTGGGGCTTCGGCTCGTTCGGCCTGCAGTTGTGGAATGCCATCCGCGCCATCGACTTCCTTCAGTCCCTCCCCGGCGTCAATCCCCACCAGGTCGGCGCTACCGGAGCCTCCGGCGGCGGCACTCAGACGTACACGCTCACCGCCGTCGACGACCGCGTCCAGTTTTCCGCCCCCGCCAACATGGTCTCTTTCATGATGCAGGGCGGCGGGGTGTGTGAAAACGCGCCCAACCTGCGCCTCGATACCAACAACGTCGAGTTCGCCGCCATGATGGCGCCGCGCCCCATGTTCATGGCTGCCGCCACCGGCGACTGGACCCGCAACATGCTCACAGAGGAGTACCCCGCCGTCCGCGCCATCTACGATCTCTACGGCAAAGGCGGCGACGTGGAAGCCCTCCTGCTCGACGCCCCCCACAACTACAACCAGGCAAATCGCGAAGCCATGTACGCGTTCTTCGGCAAGCACGTGCTGGGCGAGAAGGACCCCGCCAAATTCAAGGAGCAACCCATCCGCGTCGAAAAGCTCCAGGACATGCTGGCCTTGCACAACCGCACACTGCCCGCCCACGCCCTCTCCTTCCCGCAACTCTTCGATGAGTGGGTCCACCTGGCGAAGGAGCAGACCGGGAACCCGCGCGAGCGCCTGGCTTACGCCCTGGCCGCCGACTGGCCGTCCGCGGTGCTCAGCCAGGTGGATGGCGGACGCATCCTGCTGAGCCGCTCCGGCATGGGCGATCGCATCCCCGGCATCTGGGTGAAAGGTTCCAACCCGCCCGTGCTGGTGGTCGATGCCGATGGCGCCGAGGCCGCGCGCCGGACGCCCGAAGTCACGCGTTTGGTCGAATCCGGCCGCTCCGTCCTGACGATCGACGCTTTCCAGACCGGCGGCGCGGTAGCGCCGCGCGACCGTTCCGTGAGAAACTTCCTGACGTTCAACAAGTCCGACGATGCCAATCGCGTGCAGGACATCCTCACCGCCCTGGCCTGGTTGAACACAAGATTGGCAGACGACAAAAAGCGATCGTCTGCCCCACCCCGCCTCATCGGCCTCGGCAAAGCCGCCGTCTGGTGTCTCTTCGCCGCCGCCGTTTCGCGCCAACCCGTCGATCTCCAGGCCGACCTCGGCGGCTTCACCGGCGCCGACCAGGATTACATCGACAGCTTCTTCGTCCCCGGCATCCAGCGCGCCGGCGGCCTTCGCGCCGCCCGCCAGTTGGCCGGTTCCCGGTAGTTGCGCGTAAGTTATCATCAATCACATGAAGCGTATTTTGATGCTCGCCGCGATGGCATCGGCTTGCTGCTGGGCGCAACCGGCGCAGGATTGCCAGCCGGCCCCTTCGAACGCCGGCGGCGCCTTATACCCCTGCATTCATTCCGATCTGCGGGTCACGTTTCGGATCGTAGCTCCCGATGCGCACAAGGTGCTGGTGGCCACCAATAATGCCGATAGTGGGATTGGAAAGGGCCCCGTCGAGCTTGTCCGCGACCAGAGCGGCGTGTGGAGTGTCACCGTGGGGCCGGTGGTCCCCGGGTTTCACTACTATTGGTACGTGGTGGATGGGATCGAGGTAAGCGATCCATCCAGTGAATCGTATTTTGGCCACAACAAGGAACTGAGCGGCGTGGAAGTGCCCGAAAAGGGAACCGGCTTCTACGACGTCAAGGACGTGCCGCACGGCGACGTCCGCATCCATTGGTATCACTCGAAGACCACCGGATCGTGGCGGCGCGCGTATGTGTACACCCCGCCGGATTACGACCGCAATATCAGCGCGCGCTACCCGGTTTTGTATCTCCAGCACGGGGCCAACGAGAACGGGTCAAGCTGGAGCCGGCAGGGCCGGGCCGGCTTGATCCTGGACAATCTGATCGCGGCCGGCAAAGCCAACGCCATGATCGTCGTCATGGAGACCGGCTATGCCAGTCAGCCCGCCGCGCCATTTGGTCCCGCACCCGCACCTGCCGCTGCCGGCAACAACCCTTCCGCCTTCGAGAGGATCGTCGTCGACGACCTGATACCCATGATCGACGGCACCTACCGCACGGTAGCGGACCGGGAGCATCGGGCCATGGCGGGGCTGTCGATGGGTGGCGCGCAAACCCTGCAAATTACGCTCTCGCATCTGGACAAGTTCTCCTGGATCGGTTGTTTCAGCGCGCCCATGCGCAGCTTCGACGCCAAGACCGCCTATAACGGGGTGTTCGCCGATTCCGCGGCGTTCAACCAGAAAGTGCACCTGTTCTGGATCGGCGCGGGCACCTCCGAGACCGCCATGCATGACGGCGCCAAGGCGATGCATGAGGCGCTCGACAAGGCCGGTATCAAGAACGTTTTCTATGAATCGCAGGGCACGGCGCACGAGTTCCAGACGTGGCGCCGGGACCTCGCCGATTTTGCTCCCAGACTTTTCCGGTCCGCGCCGCCGGCCGCGGAGATCTGGAAGTTCGACAGCATCGACCAGATCGCCGGGCATAAGACTACGGTATTGGGTCACCCGCGAGTCATCGATTCGCCGGTGGGCAAGGCGGTGGAGTTCAACGGTGTGGATGACGCCCTCTTTGTGGACGTCCATCCGCTGGCGGGAGCCGAGACCTTCACGTGGGAGATCGTCTTCCGCCCCGATCCGGGTGGCGCACCGGCGCAGCGTTTCTTCCATATGTCGGAGAAGGATTCCAAGACGGGAGAGGACACGCAAACCCGGCTCCTCTCGGAGATCCGCGTGGTCGATGGCCGCTGGTGCCTCGACAGCTTCGCTTTTGCCGGCGGCCAGGCGCGGGCGCTGATCAATCGCCAGCGTCTGCATCCGCTGGGCGTCTGGTATCGCGTCGCCATGGTCTACGACGGCCACGAGCTTCGCAATTACGTCGATGGCGTGTTGGAAGGCGCCGGCGAGCTCCACTTGATTCCCCAGGGCCCAGGCCATTCTTCGATTGGCGTGCGCATCAACCGGGTGGATTACTTTAAGGGCGCAGTCGCCCTGGCGCGCATGACGCGAGCTGCGCTGCCGCCCGCGGAATTCCTGAAGCTGCCGTGAAGAAGCCGTCAGCGATCAGCGGTCAGCTTTCNNGAAAGCTGACCGCTGATCGCTGAAAGCTTCTACGGCAGTTTCGTCAGTTCCCGGAAATCCAGGTTCGGCCGCGTGTCGGTCTGGGTCCCTGCAATCATGCCGCGGTTGTCCATCCAGTAGTAGTTCGCGCTGTTGTCCACTTTGATTTGCTTGCCGCTGGCCGGGTCCACCACGTCCACCGTGCCCAGAATGGCGTTCTCGCGGCGGCGGCTGATCTCGTCCATGGTCTTCTGCCGGCTCCAGTAGGTTTCGGAAATAATGTTCGAAACCGCCTCCTGCGTTTGGGCCGCGATTCTCGATGAGTTCATGGTGATGCCCGACTGCATATTCTCCCACTGCGGGTTCGGCTTCCCGGATTCCACGATGTGCTTGGCGATCGACTGCGCCAATTGCGCCTGGTCGCGCGGGGCCAGGTACCCGCACAAATTCTGAGCCAGCCACAATCCACCCGGCATCCCCGCCGACTGGGTCCGCAGCGTGCTGGCGAAGTAGTAGCCGGCCATCGCCCGCCCTTGCCGATTGCACGTGAAGGATACCTCGCCGGAATGGATCTGCATCATGACGCCCATGGTGCCGTACCGCTGGTAAATCACATTGATCGCGGCATCGGCGTCGGACCGGTCGCGGTTGTCGGTGATCGCCAGGCCGGTGCAGAACTGGGGCGCGCGCGCCGCCACGTATTCGCGTACGAAAGGAGCGCCGGGCACGTAGCGGCGCACGATGTAGCGCAAGCCGTAACCCGGCGAGTACTCGGAGCCTTCGCGAAAGCCCGCCATGGCAAGCACCTGGTTGGGCTCGGTGAAGGGCCCAAGCTGGGGGTCGCCGCCCGTGATCCGGATCTGGCCGTCGGGCGAGACCGCTTCCCATGCGGGGCGCGTATCGAGGGGGGCGAAGCGGAATAACCCGCCGTTCACCTTCCAACCCGCCGGCACTTCGATGCTGAAGGCGTTCTCCTTGGGATCTTGCCAGCGCACCCAGTTCACCGCGGGCGCTCCCGGCGAGGCGCTCTTGGAGGCGCCATCGATGGGCGCGCCAGCCGCGCGAAAGCTCTCCAGGATCCTGGTGAGCGTATCCTGCTCGGCGCGGTAGACCGCGTTGGGAGCGGCGACGACGAACAGGTAGCCCGCCGTGCCCTTGGCGCTGGCCGTCCAGGTGAACGATGCCACCGCGGTTCGATCGCCCCATCGGCCGGTCATGCGCACCGCGCGAGCCGGAAGCGCCTGTGGCGTATCCCAAGCGGCGTTCACCCCCGAGGCGCCCGCCAGGCGCTGGAGCACGGCGGGCGCCGAACGCCCGTCCATCGCGGCCGCCATGAATACCGGCCAGACGATCACCTGCTCCCGGCCCGGGCCGGTCACCGTCACGCGGCCCGATTGGCGGTCCCCCGCGGCTTGCCATCCGGCGGGAGTTTGCACGGTGAAGCCCAGCGGGTCGGTATGGGTGGTCCACGGCCTGGTCTGACATAGCGCTGTCCAGGCGGCAATTGCAAACAGCACGGTTCTTCGCATACGTTTTCCTTATCGACCAAAAGATTGTACCGAGCCGTCTCCTACAATGAAAGTGGCATGCCGCTTCCGGTTACCCTGCGCGCCCTCCAGTACCGCAATTTCCGGCTTTTCTTTGCCGGCCAGCTCATCTCCCTGATCGGGACCTGGATGCAGAATGTGGCGCAAGCGTGGCTGGTTTACCGGCTCACGGGATCGCCGGTGCTGCTGGGCGCGGCCGGGTTTGCGGCGCAGATTCCGGTGTTCCTGCTGGCGCCCGTGGGAGGCGTCGTGGCCGACCGCTACAGCCGCCACCGCCTGGTGATCGGCACCCAGGTGGCCTCCATGCTGCTGGCCTTCGCCCTGGCGGCCCTGACCCTCTCCGGCACGGTGCGCATCTGGCATATTTTCGCCCTCTCGGCGTCGCTCGGGGTGGTGAACTCCTTCGATATTCCCGCGCGCCAATCGTTCATCGTGGGCCTGGTGGCGAAGCCCGACCTCATGAACGCCATCGCCCTCAACTCCTCCATGTTCAACGCCTCGCGCATGGTGGGGCCGGCCATTGCGGGCATTCTGGTGGCCGGCATCGGCGAGGGCTGGTGTTTCTTCGCCAACGGCGCGAGCTACATCGCGGTCATCGTCGGGCTGCTGCTGATGCGCGTCCCGCGGCATCAGCCGATGGCGCAGCCGGGCTCGCCGCTGTCGCGCATGGCGGAAGGGTTTCGCTTCGTGATTCAGCACCCGCCGATCCACGCCTTGCTGATGCTGCTGGGCGTGGTAAGCATCACGGGAATGCCGTTCGCCGTGCTCATGCCGATCTTCGCCCACCGCATCCTGCACGGCGACGCGAGGGCGCTGGGTTGGCTGATGGGCTCGACCGGGGTCGGCGCGCTGGCGGCCGCCCTGACGCTGGCCAGCCGCCGGGACCTCAAGGGGCTGGGGCGCTGGGTGGCATTGGCGGCCCTGGGGTTCGGCGCCGGGCTGGTGGCGTTCTCTTTTTCGCGGATCTTCTGGCTCTCGGCCGCCATCCTGGCCCTCTGTGGCTTCGCCATGATGATCCAGATGGGCTCTTCCAACACCCTCATTCAGAGCATGTCGCCAGACCGGTTGCGCGGCCGTGTGATGTCGGTCTACTCGATGATGTTCATGGGGATGGCGCCCTTCGGCGCGCTGTTGGCGGGCGCGGTTGCGGACCGCTTGGGAGCGCCGCTTACGGTAGCCGGCGGCGGCGTCATCTCCATGCTGGCCGCCTCCATTTTCTGGATGTGGTGGCCGCAGATTCGCGTACACGCCCGCAGGCTGATTGTGGCGCAGCAGATGGCCGGCGGCGATCCGCCCCAGGAAATGACCGGCGGCAGCTTGGAGCTGGAGCCGGAAGAGTAGGGGGTGGCGCGGACCGTGCGCCCGGCGCCCAAGCTCCGGTAGTTCTTCGATTCGCGCTACGGTATCCAGTATCTAAGCGCCTTCTGTGTCAACATGGAGATCAACAGTGCCCATCCAAAGCTGAGAAACGTACCGATGATGATGTACTCAGCGACCTTGCGTTGGCTTGGGTCCTTGATCTCGCCGAATCGAAGGACGGATTTTGCGGCGATCAGGAAGCCGATCCCGTTAGGCTGGTCCATCAGCAAGAGCAGCATGACCAGAAATCGCTCGAGCCAGCCGATGTATTGGCCTCCCTGTGTCAGCCCTGCGATGTCGTTGTCGCGGATCTCATCGGTGAAGCGCCTGGTAACCTTGGCAATCAGAGTTCCCCCTGCCGGAACACAGAGGATTATGCCCGAGATGAAGCTGAGAGACGCGAAATACCATCTCGATAGATCGGGCTTCACCCTGGTGATCCACCAGCCATCCTTGGCTGCATCGGGAAAATAGCAGGCTAGTGCGAGCAAGACGGCGAGATGCACGAATTGGTCCACCAACAACGACGCGAGCGAACCCGAAAGGTAATACACCTTGACAGCATCCATGACGAAGTGTGTCAGGAGGATCAGGAGCAGGATTCGCCAGTGAAAGGTCCCCAGCAACAGGTACGACGCCGACACGACGATAGCAACGTGAAGAACAAGGACCCAAATCCGACGTTTTCGCTCGATCATCCACTCCGTCTGGAAGATGAAGTCGCCAAGCAGATGTGCCGTGAGTATTGCGACGAATGTTGCCGCCATTGCTCTTAGACAACCAGTTTCACACGTCTCTTCTAAGACAACCTATTTCGGTTGTCTGATACTAGACAACCTTTTTTGGTTGTCATCACCTCTCGTCTGTAGAACGATCTCCCACGATGTCTTCTCAAACAGACGAACCGCCTCCCGAATCGCGTACCAGTTCGCCCCGCTAAGCCCCTTGGCCACGGCCTGTTTTGAAACGGCTGGCTTCAACGATTGCCCGATCTTCTCATAGTCGGGCTCCTTTGGATCAACGGCTGCACACACGATCTCAGCCTGACGCCGGGTCCACTGGCCAATGAGAGAATCGCAAAGACGGCCGACGACGGGCAGCCAGTCGGACAACGGACCAACCGACTTCGAGACCTCAATTGTCATGCTCGAATACCGAGTCATATTGTCCAAAGCCTTGCCCGCAATAGTGAAAGCTTGTCCCGTTGACAATGAGACCCTCCCGGAAGAAATCTTGTCGACTTCTCCCAACCCAATCGCGATACGACTATCCGCCAGTCCTCCCGCCAGGAAGGAGGCACGAAGGAGGATGCCAACGCGCATGGCCATGGCCGGATCCGTCAGCAGTAGCTGCCAGGCGTCGCCCCGAAAGAACTCCGGCTTGCCTCTGACCAAGCCTCGCTTCCAGCCTCTTGCCGTATCCACGGCGCTAATCAGCGACGAACGAACCGATTCCAGTTGAGCCGGTGGGAGGCGACTGGACTTGATGACGTCGCCGGTCAGCACGGCGTAGTACTTGAACTGCGTCATTGCCGTCTCCCTGCATTATTGTCGCCGTTCATATCGACAGAAACATTATCGTCATTCACGGTGATCCTGGCAATCGGACTTGCTCTAACACCCATAGCACGCGCCGGGGGGGCCGCCCACGCGCACGCCCCACATAGGCCCTACTGGCCCCCGCCTCTGCCGCCTCTGCCCGCGGCCGGAGCCGCCGCCACGCCCACTCCGAGGTGGTCGAAATTCAGCATGGCGTTGAACAGCAGAAAGTAGCTGCCCTGCGTCTCATTGCGCCACATCGGATTGTTGGCGAACAACAACACGTGCCCTTTGCCGCGCGCAACGTCCACCACGGCGGCTTGATTGGCCAGCGCGGAGCCGCCCGCCAGCATGCCGGAAACCAGCAGGTCTTTCTCCTCGGCGAACCGCACCACCACGCGGGGCCGCAACTCCGGCGGTAACGGAGCGCCGCGGCCACTACCACCTCCCCCGAAATCCGCCTCCTCGGCCGGCTGGCCGGCGGCTCGTGGGGCCGGCGGAGAAGCCATCTCCAAGGGGCGTCCTTGCGGAGTATCGGGTTCGGTCAGGGTCCCGCGGCCACTCGGACGGTTGGGGCCTGTCGTTGCGCCGCCGCCACCGCCACCACCACCACGGCCTCCGCCTCCGCCTCCGAATCCGCCAAATCCGCCGCCGGCACTCAACGAAAACACCGGCGACTGGTTGAAGTACACGGCCAGTTTGTCTCCGTAACCATACGCAATCGGGCTGCGCTTATCGGCCACCGCCGCGTTGAGTACGCTGCCGCTGGCGCGCAACTGCGGCGTGCTGCTGATAGTGACGCCCTCGATGATGCCGTATTCGATAGGAATCGACGCGTTCCCCGTGATGGTGATGAAAAGGCCGCCCGCATCGATGAACCGGGCCACGTTCACCAGCCCTTCGAGGCCCATACCGCCGCGCATGTCGTCGGTTGTGTCCGGAGAGCCGCCCAGGTTCGGCGTGAGGTCGGTCGTCTTCCACGGCACCGGATCGCCGCGCATGGGCGTGCCGTTGACGATGCGCTGCGCGGTCCCGGCCACCGGGCCGAGCAGAATCACGTCCCATTTGTCGCGAAGGTTGGCCGTCGACCTCAGCTTCTGGTCGGAAATGTAATCGTAGGGGATTTGCAGGCGGTCGAAAGCCACCCGGTACCAGCCCTCGTTCTGCGTGTTGGTCCAGGTGTGCACCAGAGCGATCCGCGGAGCCGCCATCTCGTGCATGGCAACCCTAGGAACTTCGGCCGAAGCATAGACGGCAATACCGAGAGCCGCCGCGGCGGTCTCCAGCCGCGTGCGCAGGTCGCCCGGATTGCCCTCCGTCTTGACGATGAACGAGCCGGCGGCGAAACCGCGGTCCTCCGCCTTGAAGGCATCTTCGGCAGCGAACATTTTGACGTCCTTCAGTTTGAAACGGAAGGTGGCCAGGGTGTTGTCGGCGTTGTGATTGATGAGGTA
>PLMF01000423.1:1299-2624 GCA_003142355.1 Bryobacterales bacterium | reverse complement strand
GCGGCTGTAAGGCTGATCCATGCGGACCACGTAGCTGCCGGCGAGAAACTTCTGCTTCTTTCCATCCTGCCCCACCGCCACTTCGGTGTCGCTCGCGAGACGCTCGACCTCGACGCCCTGCAAGCGCAGCAGGTTGACCACCTCCGCGCACTCCGCGGGACGGGGATCGTCGCCGGGTATGACCCATGCCGCCGGTCCTTCATTCTTGGCCTTGTCCACGCTTCGCTTGCTCTTCAGATAGAAGTTTCCGAGGAATTCCTTGCGATTGGCCGCCACGTTGTTCATCGAGAACAGCAGGGCGCTCTGCTGGAGATTGATGTTGTTGCGGAGCGACCAGTTCACCCGCGGCAGCGGCGGATTGGGGCGGTACCAGGTCCGGCTGGTGGCATTCCCCGGCACNNTTGTGCCCGTTGGCCACGTAGAACATGTAGTTCGGCGCCCATCCGTCGTAGTACCCGTGCGTCCACACGCCCGGCACGCCGCGCTTGGTCATCTCCTCGATTTCCACGTACGCCATTTTCTGCCACTCGTCGATCACCAGCGGATCCAGCCACGCATTGTAAGGGCCCATGCCGGTGGATACGTAGAGGAATGGCTGCGATTCGTGCAGATCGTGCAGCACCGTGGGGTGGTACTCGAGGAACGCGCTCATCATGGTCCGGCTCAGCGCCAGCGCCATGCCCAACCCGTCCCGATTGTTGTCGTGCGCCACGTACTTGCCCCAGTAGATCTGGGTAGGCGCCGTCTTGCCCGGGTTAGCCTTCCGGTAGTTGTACACGTCCACGGCGCGGTCGCGGCCATCGGCCTCGGATACCGGCGTGATTAGCACGATCGAGTTCTTGCGGATATTCTGAACCAGCGGCGACTCCTCCACCGCCAGCCGGTACGCCAACTCCATCAGCATCTCGGGCGAGCCGGTCTCGGGCGAATGGATGCTGCCCGAGGCCCAATAGAACGGCAGCGCCTCGGCGATCAGTTGGTCCGCCTCCGGCTGCCGCGTCCGGCGCGGGTCCGCCAGCCGCGCGGTGAGTTCCTTGTAGTGGTCCAGTTTGGCAATGTTGCCCTCCTCCGAGACCGCCACCAGGATGATCTCGCGGCCTTCTTCCGAGTGGCCGATGGTGAACACCTTGACCCGCTTCGAGGCCTTCTCCAGCTCCCGCATGTAACGGTAGATGTCCTTGGTATAAGTGAGCTTGTTGGGCATGCCGATGGCGTATCCCAGCACCTTCTCCGGCGTGGGCACGCTATCGGAAGCGGGCAAGTGGTCCACCAACTCCGTCAGAAAGAACGGCTCCGTGGTGTACTGGCGGATTTTGGCCGTGTAC
>PLMF01000423.1:0-1279 GCA_003142355.1 Bryobacterales bacterium | reverse complement strand
CGCCAGTTCCGGATGTTCCCGAACCAGCGTGTTGGCCATGTGGCAAGCGAAGCAGACCGGGGACGCCGCCGCCAGCGTCTCGTACACCTTAGCGGCCGGAACTTCGCTCCATTCCACGGATACCCCATCGGCGCCGAGTAGTGCCGGCTTGCGCCCGGCCCAGTCGATTTCGCCAAAGGGTTGACCGCACCACGCGCAAACTTTGCCCTCGTACCACTTCGTCAGGATGTTGCGAACCAGGCAACCCTCCGGCGAGGCCTCGACCTGGCTGAGGCATTTCTGCCCGCAGCCGGCGCGCTCCGGCCAGCGGGAGCACGAAGAAAGCCGCAATTCCGGCGACTTTCCGAGCGCCGTGACCGCCGCATGGCAAGCATTCACCACCACGCCCGCCGGTCTCTGGTTCTCGGGACACGTGACCACGCGCCGGCCGCGATACTTCCACCACGCCTTTGCCAGGCGCACCACCGCGATGCCCCCCAGCACCGCCGCGATCGCAAGCACCACCGTCTGAATCGGCACAGCAACTCCACTATCGAGGAATGCAACACTCAGGCCAATCACCTAAGCTGCTGTTTCTAAACATAGCACCACACCGATGGCGGCGATGCTACACTTCTGATTGGGGAGATATCCACAGCCTGTGGGTGCTTTGCCCCTGAGCGGCAAACGGACCGTGAAGATTCGCCTCTGGTGGGCCATTCTGCTGTTGGGCCTCGCGACGCTGGGCGCCGCTCCCAACGACTATCTTTCCGCCAAACAGAAGTTTGACTTGATCGAGAGTGGCCGTTTAAGAGCCGGTTCACACGTCGAGCTGAGCGTCCGCGAGTTGGATGCCTATGCCGAGCATGAGGTTCCCGTAGGTGTCCGGAACCCGCGTCTCCAGTTGGTGGCGCCGGGCGTGGCGACGGGCGTCGCCATGGTGGATTTCGGTAAGCTACGCCGCGCGCTCGGGTACCAGACTGGCTGGCTGATGTCGAAGCTGCTCGATGGCGACCGCCCAGTGAGCGTCACGGCGCGTATCCGCTCCGCCGGCGGCCGGGCCACGGTGGACCTCCAGCGTGTCGAGATTTCGGGCATCGTCATAGACGGCTCGACGCTGGACTTCCTCATTCAAAACGTCCTGCTCCCCCTGTATCCGGATGCCGTGCTGGGCCGCCCCTTCGAGCTGGGGCACCGCATCGAAAAGCTGGACGTCGGGCCCGCCGCCGTGGCCGTGCTCATCGGACGGTAGCACTCTGTGGGGCGGACCCCCTGGTCCGCTATAGGCGTTAAAATAAGG
>PLMF01000404.1 GCA_003142355.1 Bryobacterales bacterium | reverse complement strand
GGCATTGGGCGGTTCCGCCTGCCCCACAAATAGTGCGTGGAGGGGCGGAAAATCGCGGAAAAATGTAGAAACTCCAGGGGCTGGGCATGCCCGGCCCAACGGTCGCGGTACTAGGGCGGCCCATAACAATTTTGAGAGGTATTGGCTGCCGGCGGCACATCGGTACTGGTGGAACGTTTCGTGTCAATCCACGAGCAGAGACGCCAGCAGATTGCCAGAGCCACAGCCGGATTGTTTGAGAGCAGCCCGCGGCCGATGTGGATCTACGACCTCGCAACCCTGTCGATTCTGGCGGTGAACGACGCGGCCCTCGAGTGTTACGGTTACTCGCGGCAAGAGTTCCTGGCGATGACGGTGCGGCAACTGCATCTGCCGGCGGAGAGGTCGGCCCTCCTCGATCAGGCGCTGAGGTCGCCTGTTTCCTCGGCGCCTAGCCGGACGTGGCAACACGTAAAGAAGGACGGAGGGGTGATCTACGTCGAGGTCGCCAGATCGGTTGTGGATTTCGCGGACGAGCGCGCCTGTCTGGTCAACGCCATCGATGTCACCGAAGGCAAGAGATCCGAACTGCTGTACCGGATGCTGATGGACACCATTCCTTCGTCGGTTCTGCTGCTGGACGAGGACCTGCGCGTGGTCCTGGCCAACCGGAACTTCCTGGAGAAATCCCGCCGGACGACCGGTGCGACTGCCGGCAAGCGGCTGGCGGAGGTCTTCCCGGAGGTGATCCTGGCGGAAATGAGTTTGGAACAGCAGATCCGAAAGGTCCTTACGAGCAGCCATGCGATGCAAAGCCAGAGGCTGACCTACCGGGCGCCCGGGGTCCCGATTCGGGTCTACTACTGCAGCGTTGTCCCAGTGAACTGGGCCGGGCAGGTGGATCACGTACTGCTCCTGATGGACGATGTTACCGAGCAGATGCGGCTGGGCGAGGAGATCCGGCGGATGGAGCGCCATCTGGCCAGCGTGGTGGAGAGCGCCAGCGATATTGTGATCTCGACCGACACCGAGGGCAATGTCCTGACCTGGAACAAGGCGGCCCAAAGGGCTACCGGCTACTCACTCGAGGAGTTGAAAGGCCGCCCGTTTCTCGACTACTGCGACCAGACCGGCGGCGCCCAGGTGGGAAGATTGCTCACCAAAGGGGCGTCCCGCGGGAGCTCCGGGCGAATCGAGTCCAACCTGAAGACCAAAGACGGGCGTTGCCGTCCGGTGGCCTGGGTTTTCTCTCAGATGACGGACGACGCGGCACGAACGGTGGGCTTCGTGGTAGTGGGCCGGGACCTGACGGAACAGCGCAAATTCGAGTTGCAGATTCTGGAATCGCAGAAGCTGGCGGCTCTGGGCGTGATGGCCAGGGGGATCGCGCATGAAATCCGGACGCCGCTGGCGATTTCCTCCTCGGCCGCCCAATTCCTGACGGAGGACGATCTCAGCCCGGAGTTTCGCCGGGAGTGCGCGGAGAAGGTTCACAGCGGCATCCGCAAGGCCAGTACCATCATTGAGAACCTGTTACGTTTTGCGCACCCCTCGGCGGACAAGAGCAAGACGCCGCTGGACCTGATGTGCGTGATGACGGATGCGCTGGCTCTGGTGGATAACCAGGCCAAGGTGCAAAATGTCGAGATTCGCACGAACTTTCCGCCGGAGCCGTGCCAGGTGCTCGGGGTTCCGGGCCTGCTGGAACAGGTGTTCATCAACCTGCTGCTCAACGCCATGAACGCCATGCCGAACGGGGGGACGGTCGACATCCTGGCCGAGCAGGCCGCCGGTGAAGTGCTGCTGCGCGTGACCGACACCGGAGAAGGGATCTCGCAGGAAGACCTCGACAAGGTCTTCGATCCCTTCTTCACGCGGGCTCCTCTGGGAAAGGGCACCGGCCTGGGGCTATCCATCTGCCATTCCATCGTCGATCAGCACGGCGGCTCGATCGGGGTGGAGAGCCAGAGTGGAAAGGGGAGCACATTCACGGTGAAACTGCCGTCGCTCGCCGTGACAGAGGAGAAAAGCGGTGAGCCTCGCGAACCGGGTCGTCCTCGTCGTGGACGACGACCCTGACATATGCTGGGCCCTCGAACGCGTGCTCGGGGGACTGGGGGCGCAGTGCATACGGGCGCTGGACGGCCGGACTGCTCTCGAGGCGGCCCGGCTCAACCGTCCGACGATGGCTCTGCTGGACGCCAAGTTGCCGGATATCGACGGTCTGGAGTTGGCCCGAAACCTTCGCATGGCCGACCCCGGTATTCGGGTCCTGGTGGTCTCAGGGTACTTCTACAAGGACGATCCCGCGATACAAGCGGCTTTGGAACAGCGGCTGATCCACGGGTTCATCGAAAAGCCGTTCTCGCACGCGGAGGTGATCGAGACGGTGAGAGACGCTCTTTCCGCCCCAGAGGAGACGTGACCGGTATTGCCGGGTGCTTATGCCGGTCGGTATTCGCCGCGCAACATCCAGGCATTTTCGTCACCCCCGACGACGTCGCCTGAGCCAGGCGCAACATCGAGCGATACGCCTGGGCGCGCGAAACGGCCCACGCCATTCGACGCGAGGCGGACCGCTGGCTGGCCAAACCAGACGCATGGCTGCGCGGTGTGGTTCCGAAACCGGGTGCGGCCTTTGCCTATGGCCTGACGGGCTGTCCCATCTGCGGCGCAGGATGGGGCGCTTGGGGCCTGAAGGGCGGATCGCTCGATCGTCCGGGCGCGATGACCTGCAGCCGGGGACACACGCTCCCCGATCGCGACCACCCCGACCCTGGAACGGGCTATGTGGCACCCGATGGGCGGACGCACTTCATGGTTGGCGCCCACAACGCATTCGTAATTGAAACGTTGACCTTTCAGGCGCTGGAGAACCTGGCATACGCATACACCCTGACGGCAGACGAGCGCTACGCGGCAAAGGCCGCCGTGATTCTGGACGCGATTGCCGCAATTTACCCCTCCGCGCACAGGGGCTGTTGGGATTACCCTTCGAAGCCGCAGAGCGGCAGGCTCAACCGCCCCTGGTATCAGGCTTCGCGCGGGCTGGTGCATTACGTAGACCATTACGACCAGCTCTACAGCAGCAAATCGATGGACGAACCATCGGTGGTATCGGGGTTGACGCGGCGCGCGAACATCGAAAACAGTCTTCTCCGCGACGGTGGAGCCTATTGCTACGACCAGTCGAAGGCCGGCCGTCTGCACAATGGAGAGGCGGATTACCAACGCGGAGCGCTGGCGGCCGGGCTGGCGCTGGAGATACCCGAGTATGTCCGTTGGGCCGTAGATGGGCCGGCCGGCATCCGCGCGATGCTGGAAAACAATCTCGATCGGGATGGCGCGTACTACGAGACCACGCCTCTTTACTCGGACCACACGCGAGAGCTGTATTTCACTTTTGCCGAAGCGCTGCTCGACTGCCGGATCGAACCGTACCCCGCCGGGCTGAACCTGTACCAGTACCCGCAACTCAAGCGTTTCTTCTCTCCGTACAACCTGATGCTGTTCGGCGCCGGCCATGCGGTGCGCTATGGCGACGCACAGCCGGAAGTCGAGAAGCGGGTTGCCGGGCGGCCGTTCAACCGCAGCGACTACGATTTTCTCGAGAAACTCTTTGCGCGGACCGGGGACCCCGTAACGGGATCGCTGCTCGGGTGGATGGCCGGCGGCAAGTTCGATGAACTGCGCGGCCTGCGCAGCTCGGGCGATCCAAGCGGCACGACCATCCCGGATCGCCGCACACAAGCGGGCATGAGTTTGTACCGCGACCCCGGCGATGCGTGGGGCGGAGGGTTTACGGAACGCGCCTGGATGCTGTTTCATGCGGGCGACCCACCATCGGACGCCCGGCTTCCAGACGAGTGGCGCAGACGGTTACTGGAAAGCCACGTCCTGGGGAACAAGGGATTCGCGCTGCTCCGTTCCGGCCAGGGCGCCGCGGCGCAAGCGGTCGCCATGCGGTATGGCCCCGCCCTTACGCACAGCCATTTCAACGCGTTAAACCTCAATTACATAGCTCGGGGCTACGAACTTACTTACGACTTGGGGTATGGATATAGCTCGGCAACCCAGGGTGCTCGCGCGCAAATGTCTGGTTTGACCAGTGGACGTTGAAGTAGATCAGCACCCGGATGCCTCTCTTATGGGCTTCCGGCAGATATTCGCCCAGGTAGTCGCGGGATATGGGCGCCGGAGTCACGCTCGACCGGAATACGAAGCCCCGGTCATCCAGGCCCGCCGGCATATTCATCACTTCAAAGTGCTCGGCGTTGAAACCCAACTCGGCTTTCCGTCCGGCCAGCGCGGCCGGATCGCGAGCGGCAATCTGGTTGGTGGAAGCGATCAAGTCGATGATGCGGATTTCCTCACGCTCCCACCAGTGACCGCCGGCGTCGACCGCGATCGGCGCGTTCGCCTGTTTGTGGGCCGTGCCAGCCTGTGCATTGACGGCCGGGATCCGCAAACTCAAGAAGATTGCCAGGCCCGCAAACACCTTCGACGCAGCGGCTCTCCTGGCGAGGGAATTCGCCATGGCCACCACCTGCGGAGCACCTCGCGCACAGTCCGGAACGCCTGGATCGGCCACTGCGGATCGAACCAGCATTCAGACTCGCCGCTGCGAGCGACCTTGACAATAGTGAGAGTCCGGAGTAAATTACCTTCATTGTGTCTCGGAAGTAATATTACTCCAAGAGCGAAATGGCCGTTATTCGATGAAACAACCGGCCGAGCTTGCGCCCGCCAAAGCGGGATGCCTCATCCGACTCAGAAGTTCCACCGAAGCGTTGAAGCGCGCGGAGCAGACCATCGCGGACTTTGTTCTGGCCGACCCGACGTCCGTGATCCAGATGTCCATCTCCGAACTGGCGCAGGATCTGGTGGCGCCTTCGGAGTTCATTCACGAGAAGATCACTTTTCACGACCGAACCGCCGATCTGACGGACAAGATCTTTCAGGCCAACCTGAACGCCGTGGAAAGCACCCGGAGGTCGCTCGATCCGGACCGCGTTGATGTCGCCGCCGCCAGTTTGACCGGTGCGCGAAAAATCGAGATCTACGGCGCCGGCTATTCGTACTTCACGGCGCTGGATGCGAAACACAAGTTCCTCCGCCTGGGATTGATTGCGGATGCTTACGGCGACGGCCACCTGCAAGCCATGGGGGCGGCGGCGCTTTCGAAAAAGGATGTAGCCATCGGGATTTCGCACTCCGGGTCGTCGCGGGACGTGGTTGAGGCCCTCACCATAGCGCGCCAAGCCGGTGCGTCAGTCATTGCGATCACGAATTTCAGCCCCTCTCCAATTACGCGGGCCGCGGATGTCGTGCTGCTCACCGCAGCCCCGGAAACTCCGCTGGGGGTAGAGGTCCTGACATCGAGGATTGCGCAGCTTTGCGTCATTGACGTTTTGGCCGCCACGGTTGCGATCAGGCTGGGCGAAAGCTGCCTGCAGTATATCCGGAAAGCATCGGACGCTATTAAAAAGAAGCGGTACTAAAAGGAGTCGTTTTGAAAGCTGGCTTTGCGAAGGTGTGCATCACGCCGCCGGCCGGGTCCAGGTTGACCGGCTTCAGTTCCAGGCATTCCGTATCGACAGGCGTGCACGATGACTTATTTGTGCGATCGGTTGTGTTGGAACAAGGCGCCAGACCGGTGGCATTGGCGAGCGTGGAAGTGCTGGCATACTATCTATTACCTCACCGGCGGTCCCATCTACGAGGCCGGCAAGCGGGTCGCGGGAAAAAGCAGTACCGCCAAGGGGGAATCGAAGGGGCGCGAAGACCTTCACCTGGTCACGTACGATATTCCCGCCCGCGGATACGTGGACCACGGGCCGATTCTCTTCGAAAACGGCCAGCGGCCTACCTATGTGAACTCAGTGGCGGTGGGGAAGGACTGCTCCGTGTACGCCCTGACTCGGGTGGCCGAAGACGATCGCGCCCGGACGGACTTGATGCGCGTTCAGGGCGTAAGCATGAAAGGGGACACCAAGGAATGAATCGCAGAACCTTTCTGTCCGCATCGGTTGCGGCTGCATTGGCCGCGCCGGCGGCCTGCCCGGGCGACGACCAGGCAAACCGTCTGTTTACCCGGAACTATCGCGCACCATTTGTTGTCCCCTCTCTGGTCTAAAAACATGAATGCTGAATTGCTGGAAGTTGAAGTCTACGAAACGCGCCAGGAAATGGGAGCGGCTGCGGCCGGTAGGATCGCCGCCGCAATCCGCCAGTTGATTGCGGACCGTGGCCGCGCCGTCGGACTCTTTGCGTCGGCGCCCTCCCAAAGCGACACACTGGCCGCCCTGATCCGCGAGCCCGGAATCGACTGGTCGCGCGTCACCGCATTCCATCTCGACGAGTACCTCGGGTTCGATGAGAACCACCCGCAATCGTTCCGGCGTTTTCTTAGGGAACATTTGCTGTCGCGAGTTCCGGTGGGAATCTTCCACGGCTTGGGCGGCGAGGCGGCGGATGCGGGGAAGGAGTGCGCACGGTATGCGGCGCTGTTACGCGGCAACCCGCCAGACTTCGCTGTGATCGGTATCGGCGAGAACGGCCACCTGGCATTTAACGATCCGGCGGTCTGCGATTTCCGCGATCCGCTCGCGGTAAAGGTTGTCGAACTCGACGAAGAGTGCCGTTGGCAGCAGGTGCATGACGGGGCCTTTGCCAGTTTTGAGGAGGTGCCGAAACGTGCGCTCTCCCTGACGGTGCCGCAAATCACGAGCGCCGGGAAAATTTTCGTGGCGGTCCCCGGCGCCCGCAAAAAGGCGGCGGTTGCAGCGGCGCTTCACGGCCCGGTCGTGACCACCTGTCCCGCCTCGATCCTCAGGACGCATCCGAACGCTTGCCTCTTCCTGGATAGAGACTCGGCCTCGTGATGCCCGGAGGCCGCACCGCAAGGGAGCCCATATGAGATCCGTCATTATTCTCCTGCTTTGTGCCGCCGATCTGTTCGGCTCCCATTTGAAAGCCGGGTCGGCGAGAGTCGATATCACTCCCACCAGCCCGGTCTGGATGTCCGGGTACGCCGCCCGGACACACCCTTCGAGCGGCGTCCTTGTGCCTCTGTGGGCCAAGGCGCTGGCGCTCGAAAGTTCCGGAAACCGGCATATAGTCATCGTTACCGTGGATGTCGTCGGAATTCCGCGCGCCGTCTCCGACGAAGTCGCCGCGCGCGTGCGGAAGCAGTTTGGCCTCGAGCGCTCCCAATTCCTCCTGAATGCCAGCCATACCCACACCGGACCCATGGTGTGGCCCAACCTGAAGAACCTGGTTGTGCTCGCGCCCGACGAACAACGCAGAGTCGAGGATTACAGCCTCAAACTGGCGGACGCCCTGGTCACCGTTATCGGCGCGGCATTGCATGACCTTTCACCGGCCATGATCTCGTATGGAGAAGGATCGTCCGGCTTCGCCATGAACCGGCGTCTGCCGACTGCCTCCGGCATCAAGAATGCTCCAAATCCGGACGGTCCCGTCGATCACAGGGTGCCCGTTTTGAAGATCATGGACCTGGATGGCCGGGTTCGCGCGGTCTTATTTGCCTACGCCTGCCACAACACCAACCTGGGCGCCGACTTCTATCAATTCAGCGGTGACTATGCGGGCTATGCCATGCTCGAACTGGAAAAACGGTATCCCGGTGCCACCGCCCTCTTCATGATGTTATGCGGCGCCGATCAGAATCCCTATCCCAGGGGTACGGTGGAGCTTGCCCAACAGCACGGCAACGAGCTGGCCGCCGAGGTCGGCCGCGTGCTCTCCAACGCCATGGCGCCTGTAGACGGTCCCATCTCGTCGGCTTACCGGTTGGCGGCACTCAGCCTGGCTCCCCGGACGCGCCAGAACTTCATGGAGGAGTTGAAGAGTTCCGTCCCCGTCAACGTGCGGCGCGCTCAGCTCATGCTCCAGGCGCTGGATAACGGCAAACGTATCGGCGAAATCGATTATCCGGTGGAAGTCGTCCGCTTCGGCGACAGCCTCACCCTGCTTGCCCTTGGCGGCGAAGTGACCGTCGATTACGGGCTTCGGGTCCAGCGCGAGTACAGCGGGCAACCCGTCATCACGGCCGGCTACTCCAACGATGTGATGTGCTACATCCCATCGAACCGTGTGCTTCGCGAGGGCGGGTACGAGGCTCGCGACTCCATGGCCTATTACGGGCAGCCTGGGCCGTTCGCCGAAGGCGTCGAGGACACCATCTTCGCCACCATCCATCAGACCATGGCGGATCTCGGACTGGCGCCGACCCGTCACCCGTTCTGAACCCGGAGGCTACTGTTTCGAAAACCGCACCAACGACACACCATGGCGGTTCACCGCGACGGTGTATTCCCCGGCAAACCGGCCCGCGCCTTTCTGACGCCAGATGTCGCGGGCCGTCCGCCTGCCGTCAATGCCCAGTTCGCGCCAGGTGACAGCCATCTGCTTTGGCTTCTCCCCAAGGTTGAACAGGCCGACGGCGAGAGAGCCGTCCTCCATCGGCTTGGCCAGGATAAATTCGTCCCGGGTATGGCGCACAATACCGGCCTGCTTGCCCAGCGCGTCCTGGTCCACATCGAGTACAGCGGATGGTAGCCGTGGTGCTGCGGATAGAGCCGCACGCCCCGGAAGCCGCGCCCGGCGTAACCGTCGAAATCGTAGCCTCCCCTCGGCCATCCGGGGCTCAACTCCAGCGGACCGAGGCATGCAAAAGGCGCGAAGCGGCCCGGCGCGGGCGGATTCCATCGCCGCCGTCAGTCCGGTCTGCAGTTCGCCGATGGAATCCCTGATCGTCGACCCTCAACATTTCACGTCTGGAAGGGCGGTCGCTCCACTGTGCGGAAGTGTCTTGTTTCCAATGGCTCAGCACTTGCCAGTCTCCAGTTGGAAATCTGTTTAGGCCGGTGGCTCGGAGGCAACCCGGCACGTCAGCCATGGAGAAATCGGTTGGAAACCGAAATCGTGGGGAGCCACAGCCTTTGCTTTCAAGTACTTATCTGGCGAATACGTGCCGAGTGTGCCCTCCATGTAGAACTGAATATCCCCAAGTGGTTTAAGATCAGAGCCGTGAATTGACTTAGATTCTCCGGGTCGCGCGTCTGCGAGCCGCCCCCCGGGGAGTGTGGACATACAGGTGCGCGACTTCCGCTGGACAGCCCGGCGGATATACGATAATGTTATATGGAAACGAGATTCACATGGGACTTGGCAAAGGCCGAAAGGAACCAACGGATTCATGGAATCTCGTTCGAGACGGCGAAGGAAGCCTTCGACGATCCGAATCATGTGGCGGGTGAGAACTACTTCATCGAGAGTGAAGGGGAGCAGCGCTACCAGCTCATCGGAATGACCAAGAGCTTGGCCCTGCTCCTCGTTGTTTTCGTTGACCGCAGCGACCGCGACGTCGAAGTAATCCACCTGATCTCGGCACGAAGGGCGGTTGACTATGAAAAAAGCGTCTACGAAGATCAGTTCCTCTAAGCGGCTGAAGATCAGCGAGGAAACCAGACTGGCATACGGGAAACGAGATCGCCGGCTTGACGGTGATCCGGACGCGCCGCAGTTGCCACCTGACTACTGGGACAAAGCCGTGATTGGCAAGTATTATCGGCCACTCAAGACGCAGATCTCGTTCCGAATAGACAACGAGGTGCTGGACTGGCTCAAATCGAAGGGCGAAGGGCACCTGAGCCGGATCAACGAGATTCTCCGGGAACGCATGACGCAAGACCGTCAATAGTTGGCGAGCGAACTCCATCTTCGCAAACGCATCGAGAGGCCGTTCTCGCACGCGGAGGTGATCGAGACGGTGAGAGACGCTCTTTCCGCCCAAGAGGAGACGTGACCGGTATTGCCGGACAACGTATTGCCGGACACGTTGCAGCCGTCCACCTCGGAAGGTTACACTGGTCGAGAGCAGTCCTTCATCTCGATTCCCCGGTCGTCTAATGGTAGGACAGCGGCCTTTGGAGCCGTGAATCGTGGTTCGAATCCATGCCGGGGAGCCAACATTTTTCCTTCCTAAATTCCAGCCTCGTTTTAGTGGACGGCATCGTCGAGCCGCTTTCCACGCATATGCCTCACATTCTTTGACTTCTACGACTTCCGGCCATTCTCCAGGTGGAAAGTGATCGGCTTGGAAACCGGCCGGAACCCCCTCGGTTTGGCTTGGGACCCCGCCTTTCGCGTGCGAATTCTCTGTCTTCTCTTGTTGACGCCTCGCTCATGTTGACGGGTGTTCGGGCCGGGGTCCGGCTTGATCGGGTTTCGAACTCCGTAGTTGACGCCCCCATTTCGAACTCGTGGTTGACAGCCCGTCCGGACTGGCGCGAAGAAAAAAGGTGAAAAGTTCTCCAACTCGCTGGGTATTGATTATTAGGGACAGTTTGCAGACGCGAAAAAAAGTGCGCACGGGCTGTACAGTTTTCGAACTTTTGGCGTATATAGTACATGGAGGCGATCACACGATCGTTTCTACGACACCAGACAGCCGGACGACCGTCAAGCGGACTCCGATGTGGGTGCGGACGTCAATCGGGACGACCGGCCACTTCGAGTTCGTGGTCGCCAACCCGGCTGAGATGGTCCCACCTGCATCGACTCCCCGCCTGCCTTGATATCCGGCGCGAAGGAAGCATTCATGGACACGAGGTTGACGCCTTTGGAGAAGACAGAGAAACCAATCAGCATTACCGCCGAGGTTGCTCGGCTGGCCAGAATGACCGTGCCGGAGTTGCGCGCACGGCACGAGGAACTATTTGGCGAAGTGGCGAAGTCCCACCACAAGGAGTTTCTGGCGCGGCAGATCGCCTGGCGACTGCAGGCCGAAGCCGAAGGTGGGGTGCCGGAGGAGACCCGGCAGTTGGCATTGGCGGTCGCCCGAGATGCTCCGCTGCGGGTTCGGATTGAGTGTGCGGCCGCACGGGGTCTTTCGGAGGCGGACCGCACCGCAACTACCCGACTGGCCAGCAACCACGACAGCCGCCTGCCGATGCCGGGCGGTCTGCTGGCGAAGGAGCACAAGGGGGAGACGCACGTCGTAAAGGTGCTCGACAATGGCTTCGACTACGACGGGCGACTTTACCGATCGCTGTCCGCCATCGCCCAAGAGATCACCGGCACGAAGTGGAATGGGTATTTGTTCTTTGGAATCGCGAAGGAGGTTGCACATGGCCGCCGTTAATAAATTGCGCCCGATGCCAACAGCGATCCGCTGCGCCATCTACACGCGGAAGTCCACCGACGAGGGACTCGACTCCGACTTCAATACCTTGGACGCCCAGCGCGAGTCCGCCGAGGCGTTCATCATCAGCCAAAGGCAAGAGGGCTGGTTGGCGTTGCCCGAGAAGTATGACGACGGCGGGTTTACCGGCGCCAACATGGAACGGCCGGCAATGAAGCGTTTGCTGGACGATGTGCGGAACGGTCTGGTGAACTGCGTGGTGGTCTACAAGGTGGATCGCTTGACGCGGTCGCTTCTCGACTTCGCCCGCATCATGGAGGTCTTGGACAAGCACGGCACAACCTTCGTGTCGGTCACTCAGCAATTCAACACTACCGCATCGCTGGGCCGCCTCACGCTGAACATCCTGCTCAGCTTCGCGCAGTTCGAGCGGGAGATGATTTCCGAACGCACCCGCGATAAGATGTCGGCGGCACGGCGCAAAGGCAAATGGGTCGGCGGCAATCCGGTGCTTGGGTACGACGTGCATCCCGACGGCGGCTCGCTGGTGGTGAATGCGGAGGAAGCCGCCCGCGTGCGCGCGATCTTCGGGTTGTACCTGGAGCATGGTTCCCTGCTCCCGGTGGTGCGCGAATTGGACCATCGCGGCTGGACCTTGAAGCGTTGGACCACGCGGGACAGCAAGACGGTCGGCGGCAAGCCTTTCACGCGCCCGCGGCTTCACCAGATTCTCACCAACGTGATTTACACGGGCCAAGTCCGGCATCGCGGCGAGATCTATCCCGGCGAGCACGAGGCCATCGTTGATCGCGAGACCTGGGAGAAGGTCCACGCGCAACTCAAGGCCAACGCGCCAGGGAGCACCCGGAACCTCCGGAACAAGCACGGTGCGCTGCTCAAGGGGGCCGTCCGGTGCGCTACCTGCAACGTCGGCATGGTCCATACCTACACGCAGAAGGACGCGCGCCTCTACCGCTACTACGTTTGCGTCAAAGCCCACCAGCGTGGCTGGACGCAGTGCGCGACTCGGTCGGTGTCGGCGCCGGAGTTGGAACAGGCGGTGATCGAGCAGATCCCGGGTATCGGCCGGAATCCAATGATGCTCACGGCGGTGATGCGGCAGTTGGAGGAATCTGGTTTCGGGGATGCGCCTCGCGAGGATGTGGCCCAGGCACTTCGAGAGTTCGACAGCCTGTGGAGACATCTCTCACCGCGCGAGCAGGAGCAGTTGATCAAGGCGCTGGTGGAAACCGTGAGCTACGACGGCCGGACGGGCACGGTGACGGTCGGCTTCCGGTCCGCCGGCGTGAAGCAACTCTGTCTATTGCAGCAGGAGGTGTAACGAACATGCACGAGATCCAGTTTCAACTGCGGCCGCACTCGAAGAAGGAAGCGGCGGCACCGGGTACCGAGCGCGGCAAGCTTCCGCGCGTTGCCGAAGTTCTGTCGCTGGCCATCGGCTTCGACGACATGGTCCGGCGTGGCCTGGCGAAGGATCACTCCGATCTGGCCCGGCTGGGCTGCATCAGTAAGGAACGGGTCAGCCAGATCACGCGACTGGTGTGGCTGGCGCCTGACATCCAGCAGGAGATTCTGACCTTGCCGCGTTCGCCGCTCGGGCGATTCCATGTGGGTGAAGTCGCGCTCCGCCGGGTTGCGTCGAAGATGCTGTGGGAGGAGCAGCGCGCGGAGTGGGGGCGGCTCCAGGACGCCGGCAATCATTAAGAGTTTCATAGACGGGACGCGGCGGGGCCCTGCAAATCCCGGACAACTATCGGGAATTGCGTGGCCAGCCGCCCGTCCGAAAATTTTGATCGGGATCAACTTCCGCAATATTTTGCGGAAGTTCGGCGCCAGAGTGCTGGCATTGCCGGTCCAACTTAGCCATTCCAACCACGCCCGCCTTTCCCTTGCGTTTCGCCGCCACCGAAGTGATGCACGAAATCCCGACCCTGCTGGGGAACGCTCCGGGGGCGGTCCCATGTGGGTGAAGTCGCGCTGCGGGCGCGGGGGGCCTTCCAGCACAGCGGGGACCGACGTGCGGAACCATCGGCCAATTGGGCACTTGAAAGAGCCACGGCGAAAACGTGGCCCGCAGACTATTTCCCCTTGCTTTCCGCCGCCACGGAAGTGATGTATGTGTTCGATGCCACGGACCACCAAGACCACCAAGCAAACCGCCGCCTGCTACGCCGAACGCCACGCCGAGTGCGAAAGACTCGTGAAGCGAATCGCGTTCCAGTTGGACGTGCACCGCGGATGNNGGCGACCGCAGCGCGGTGGATGCCAAAGGACTGGAGTACTGACCATGCAAAAGCAAAACGTACATGTCGGAACCACCTACATCGTTAAGGTCAGCGGCACGCTGGCCAAAGTCCGCCTCACCCGCGAGCACGACCGCAGCGGGTGGTACGGCACCAACCTGGCCACCGGCCGCGAGATTCGCATCCGGACGGCCGCCCGCCTCCGCTTGAAGGTGAAACCAGCGCAGGGAATCAGCTACGACGAATCGCGCCACATCGTCGACAAGATCGAGTTTTGAAACAGGAGACCAACCATGACGACCACGAAGACACCAGCACGAGGCTGGACCACCTTTATAATCGACGCAGAAAACAACATCACGGCCTTCGACCCCGCCGCGCAGGTTCCTGAAGGCCAAGATGGTTTCACCACCGAGAAGGAGTTCGCCAAGCTCTCCTCCGACTGGCCCATCGCCCGCTTCGGGGAGGTCTGGAACGGCTTCGCCGGAGTCGTGCCCTTCAGTGATCTGAAGCCGGTCAAGAAGTTCA
>PLMF01000169.1 GCA_003142355.1 Bryobacterales bacterium | reverse complement strand
AACATTGCCGCCTTGCACACCGCTTTGCGCCTCGACAACCAGTTGCTCATGTTGACGGAATACGTCGAGGGCGTCACCGTCGAGGCGGCTCTGCGCTCGGGCCGCATTCCCATCGATAAGGCCATCGACTACACGGCCCAGGTGCTCTCGGCCCTTTCTTACGCGCATGCCCGGGGCGTGGTCCACCGCGACATTAAACCCGCCAACATGATGGTCACCCCCAGCGGCGTGGTCAAGCTGATGGATTTCGGTATCGCCAGAATGGTGGCGGACCGGAAACTCACGCAGACCGGGAGCACCGTCGGGTCGCTGTATTACATGTCGCCGGAGCAGATCCAAGGCGCGGCCGATCTGGACCCGCGCTCGGATCTTTATTCGCTCGGCATCTCCCTTTATGAGATGGTCACCGGAGCCCGTCCCTTCCAGGGAGATAGCGAGTATTCCATCATGACGGCGCACCTGGAAACCAATCCGCCGGCGCCCATTCAGCTCGATCCGAACCTGCCTCCCGCGCTCAGTGAGATCATTCTCATGTCCCTGGAGAAAGATCCGGCGCAGCGTTTCCAGACCGCCGACGCGTTTCGAGCGGCCCTTCTGAGCGTGCNNCACCGCGGACTATACATCGCCCTGGGGTCGCTGGCCACCGTCGCGGTAATCATCGCCGCTGTAACGCAGATTCCGAAGTTCCGCCATACGGCCGCCGAAAGCGCGCCGGTTGCCGCTGTCTCGGCGCCAGCCCAACAGGCGCCAGCCGAACCGCCGCCGGCTGCGACGCCACCGGCCAGCCAGCCGAAAGCGTCACCGGAGCCTGCGGCCAAGACTGCGGCGAAAGCGGCTCGCCCCGCGCCGCCCGCTGCCGCGGCCCCGGCACCGGCGCCGGCCCAGCAGCCCGTCGAGCAGCAGCCCGTTTCGCCGCCGCCGCAAGCGCCTCCGCAACCGGCTTCGCCGCCGCCCGCGGCTTCCGCCGCGGATGCCGCCAAGGCGGAGCTGTTGGAGAAACTCCGTGAGCAGGGATCGCTGCTCAGCATCCGGGCTGGAGCGGTCAGGTCCAGCCTGGACGGTCTGCGCAGCGCACAGGCCCGCTCGGGCCTGGGGCTTCGCGCCGACATGGCCGCTTCCGCACAGCGGATGGACTACCTCATGAACGAAGCCGACGCCGCCTTGCAGCGGGGCGACGCCGCGGCCGCGGAGAGAAATCTCGACCTGGCGGAGAAGGAAGTTTCCAAACTCGAGAAGTTCCTGGGCCATTAGCAAGACCTCGTGGCGCAGGCACTCCTGCCTGCCGCGTCCCGGCTCATAGCCGCTGAGAGTCCGCGCCACGTCGGCGCTGCGAGTTTGTTCTTGCGTGGTTCTTTACCTTTGACTTCCGCCGTTCCAGGGTGTACAACTCGCAACAGGGAGGTCCACCATGGACGATTTCCGCGTGGGTCCCATTTCTCCCTACGATCCGGACCGTCGCCCCGAACACTTCGGCGCCGTGAAACGCCGCAGAGAGAAGCGCGCACAGGACCAGGAGTTGGAGGCGGACGAGTTCGTCACGGCCTCCGAGGCGTCCCAAGCCGAAGCCGGCGAGCAGCCGGTCCAGGACTACTACCTGCCTTCCGGCCCTACCGAAGAATCGGAGTGAGGGCAAACCGGCGACAATCCCCGATATGTGTGTCCAAGGTGCCGGTACTGGATACGCGTTCCGGGACTGGTTGCCAACTGTTGGCAAGCGTGCTCACGGGAGACCGGGGCCTACAAATGCCGCTCCAGAAAGCGGACGGCGGCGCGATACGCTTCCAGCCAACTCCTGTGCAGCAGGAAGTCGTGGACCTCGTCGGGGAAAACCAGCTCCTCCACCTCGACCTTCTGTCTGCGCAGCGCGTCGGCCAGCACCACGGTCTGCTTGAATTGCACGTTACGATCGTCGTCGCCCTGAATCAACAGCACCGGCGAGCGCCAGCCCTTGACATACGCCAGCGGCGATGATTCGAAGGCTACGCGATAGTCCGGCTCGGTGGGCGGTATGTCGAGCTCGGTGGCCCAATTGTGGACGCCGTGGAAATCGACTCCGGCACGGAAGAGATCGGAAGCGCGGGCCAGGGCCAGGGCGGTGAGGTAGCCGCCGTAGGAGCCGCCCCAGGCGCCGATCCGCGCGGCGTCGACATCGCTGCGCGACCGCAGGTAGACGCCGGCGCCCTGAACGTCGTTGTACTCGCTTCCGCCCGAAGCTCCGTAGTCGAGCGCTTCGCGGAAATCCAGACCGTACCCGGTGCCGCTGCGATAATTGACGGAAAGAACCACGTAACCGCTGTTGGCCAGGTACTGGTTGAGGGCGTAGGCGTTGGAATAGTAGTACATGTAATGCCAGCCCAGCAGCATCTGGCGGCGCGATCCGCCGTGGAAGAAGACCATCGCCGGCGCGGGCTTGAGCGGCTTGTTGGGCGGCAGAAAAAGCTGTCCATGGATCGGGAGGCCATCGGCGCTGGAGAAGACCACCTGCTGCGGCACGACCATGTGCTGCAGCGGGAAATCGGAGGGGATGGCGGCGGGGTCGAGGTCGCGGACGCCGTTGTCAAGGCGGATGGCGGGGTGCGCGGGATGCTGGGCGTCGGAGCGGAGGAAGGCGGTGCCGGCGGGGGACCACTCGATGCCTGGTCCGGAAGTGAGCGCCACCGGCGCGCCACCGATTACGCCGACTTTCCACAGGTGGCGGCGGTCCGTATCGCCCTGGTTGGAGGAGAACACGACCTCGCGCTGGCCGGAGGGAAGGTCGACGTCTTCCACCTCGAAAGCGCCCGGGGTGAGCAGCGTGGATTTTCCGCCGTCCGCGGGAATGGAATAGAGATGCGTCCAGCCGTCGCCCTCCCACGGGAAGACGATGCGGCCGCCCCCGGCCCACAGCAACTGGTTCCGGGCGGTGACTTCGCGGAACACGCTGCCGGGGCCCGCCGGTGCGCGCCAGATCTCGCGGCCCGCGCCGGTGTCCACGGCGGCCACCCGGATGGACCACGGCTCGCCGGAGCGGTGCGGCTCGCGAACGGCCCGCAGTCCGCTGCTGGGGATTCGAATGAAGGCCACGCTGCGGCCATCGGGAGACCATTCGGGCTCGATGTCGGAATCGGTGCCGGGGTCGAGATAGCGCAGCCATTGCGCGGCTGGGTCGTACACGCCGATGAGGCCGTGGTCGCCGCGGCCGCTCACGAAAGCGAGGCGCGCGCCATCCGGCGACCAGACCGGCCCCGCGCACTGGCCGCGCGCTTTGATCGCCTGCGACGGCGCGCTTTTGCCATCCACCGATGCCCACCAAACCTGGCCGTGACGGATGAAGGCGACGCGGTCCCCGCGCGATGACACGGCCGGCGAGTGACCCTCGCCGATCTTGCGCGGTGCGGTGCCGTCCAGTGCCACCATCCACAGGTCCTGCTCGGCGCCGTTGGGGTCCAGGGCCGGATTCGGGTATTCGCCGGCGCGGTTGGCGCTGTCTCCACGCACGTAAACGATGGCGGATGCGTCCGGGGTCCAGACGAGATTCCCCATTTCCTGGCCGTCGTCCGCGGTGTACGCCGTGATCTTGCGGGCCTGATAACCGGGAGGCTCGGCCACCATGATGTTGCGGACGCCTTTGGCATTCGAGACCCAGGCCACCTTGCCCCCGGCGGGCGCGGCGGTCAATGCCGTGGGAAACCGAGAGCTCAGAACCTGGTCGAGGGTGAAGGGCGGCTGTTGCGCGGATGCGCCGAGCGCAATCGCCCAGACGGCGAGGATTCGCATGTAATCCATGTTACGACTGGTGGGGCATGCTTTAGCTTGCCCGAACCACAAGTAGAAGTGGCTACCCGAGTCGGTCCCAGTCGTCGGGACTGATGTGGGCTTGGCTGAGAATGCTGCGTAACGTGCCCACAGGAACCTCGGGCTTCTTTGGCACGATGGCAGTATCGACGACCTTTCCCGAGCGTCGCACGAACTTGACGTGGCTGCCCTTCTGGCTGGTTTCGACGAAGCCTCCCGCTTCAAGCCGCCCCAACTTCGACCTCGATCATGCAAATCCGCATGTCGAAGCGGGGCTCGACGAAACCGCCGGGCGTACCAACGGATAGCCCCCTCGCCGGCTGGGGGACCGCCGATGCTGCGTCTCCTGCCCGCGGACATGGTCCCCAGTTAACCTTCGATAACTTGATGCAAGGCGGCCGGCCTTGTTATCCAGAGACGAGGAGAGATCTTTGGAGTGGGGCTTTTGTGCATGAGCGGACGCCGGCGCCGAGCCTTTCGTTCTAGGGGTGCGGAGCCGCTGGAATTCACGTTGGTGCTGCTGCCGATGCTGGCGATGGTTACGGTCCTGCTGGACACTTCGTGGGCCGTTTATGCGAAGTCCACGTTGCAGCGTGCCGTCCGCATCGGCGTGCGCACCGGGATCACCCTCACCGCTTCACAGATGGCGACGGGGGCATGTCTCACCGACACGGTCAAAAGCACGGTTCAAGCTAACGCCATGGGACTGCTTCACGGCAGCTCCGGTCTGGCACTGATCAAGGTCCACTACTTTGAGCCACCGGCGGCAAATTCAACCAGCGCGGCCACGGATGTCTCCGCCGACGCCGACGGGGACCAATCGGGGAACATCATGCAAGTCTCGGTCGAGAATTATTCCCTGGTCCCCTTGCTGCCGCGAATCTACAATTGGAAAACCGCGGCGGACAAGAATCCGCTCGTGATACAGGGCGTATACTCGGCCGACCTGATCGAGCCGGCGTCGGCCGTGGACCGCCCGTGCATCGGGACGGCACCCTAGGAGTGAGGTTATGAGACGTCGGCGCTTGGGAGGGTCGGCCTGCATTGAATTCGCCTTTATCGTGATGGTCCTGGTTCCATTGCTGCTCGGCACGGGGGCGGCCGGAATCAACATGATCCTCACGCTGCAGACCATCCAACTCGCCCGCGATGCCGGGCACATGTACGCCCGCGGCCTGGATTTCTCGCAGCCCGGCAATAAGACCATTCTCGCGAATCTCGGACAGACCCTGGGATTGAGCACCACCGCCGGCTCCGGTTCCGCGCTGGTAATTCTGTCGGAGCTGACCTACGTGGACAAGGCCACGTGCGCCGCGGGCGGGGCGGTCGATTCAAACGGCAACCCGAGTGGATGCACGAACCTGGGCAAGTGGGTCTTTGCGCAACGGGTGCAGATCGGGAATACGAACGTCCGCACCAGCAATATCGGCAGTCCGCTCACCAGTGGCCCGACGGGAGTCACCCTCGACGCGACCACGGGAAAGATCTCGGTCTCGGATTATGTGACCAAGGCAGGCGCGGNNGGCCACATTCAACTCCATAAACCCATATTCCAGCGTGAACGGGGTTGTATCCGGCTTGCCATCCGGCCAAATGCTTTATGTCGCCGAGGCCGCGGGGACAGCATTCAGCATGCGTCCATTTATAGGGCCGAATGCGACGTATTCCTATGGGCTGTTCTGACCTTTCGAGAGGAGAAACCATGCGTGCAAACTTCCACCGCGGAGGCCGCCGGCGCGGGTCGGCCATGGTACTATTCACGACCATGCTGCCGACGTTGCTGCTTCCGCTCGTCGGCCTGGCCATTGACGGCAGCAGGCTGTACATCGTGCAGGCCAAACTGGCGACCGCCGTGGACGGGGCCGCCCTGGGCGCGGGGCGCCTGCTCGGCACCAACGCGGACACCGTNNGAGATCGCCGGGGAGTTTTTGAACGCCAACTTTCCCGCCGGCTTCTGGGGCACCACCAATCTTACGCCGAGTATCAACTATACGAAGACCATCACCTCCAATACCATCACGGTCTCGGCGACGGTCAGCACACCGCTCCTGTTCATGCGAATGTTCGGTCGAAGTGTATCCTCAGTGGCGGCCAGCGCCGTGGCTACCCGCAGGGAGACGCGCATTGAGCTGGTGCTCGACCGCTCCGGTTCCATGGTGGATGAGCTGGCCGCGCTTCAGGGCTTGGCGAAGCAATTCACGAGCTCGTTCATTTCGGGCTACGACGAGTTGGGCCTGGTGGCCTATGGCAGCAGCGCGGTGGTCGGATACCCCACCACCAGACCTTACAATGCCAGTCCCACCAGCGCCGGCGGTCCCAATGACGACTTCGAGACCACCCAGACCAATGGCAATATGCTGGATATGATCGGCTACCTCCAAGCCAGCGGTGCTACCAACATGGCCGAAGGTTTGTGGCTGGCTTACCTGGAGCTGCAAAAGGCCGATCACATAGACAATGACCCCACCAGGCTCAATGCGATTGTTCTGTTTACGGATGGCGTGCCCACTGCCATGTCCGCGAACCTGAATGATCCCAGCAACCTGCCGGGCAGCAACTCGCTAAAATCGACCAGCCAGAGCTCGTGCAAGTACAACCCGGGGACGGCGGGCACCCTCACCACTCAAATGATTGGCTGGATTGGGGGATGGGGGATTCCTTCGCAAACGGGATATGCATCGGGCCTCTATCGACTGGCCAGCGCCGCCAACGACAGCAATACCGCGAAATGGTGGATGCAGAACCCGGACGGCGACATGAACCTCATCAACCCGAGCACGCCAGTCACTAACTGTACCCACCTGAAAGCGACGCAAAAAGATAACGATTTGGACGACCTCCGGCAGATCCCGCCGCAGGATTACTGGGGCAACAGCACGAGCGACGGCACCGCCTACCAAGCCTCGGTGCTCTACAACAACTTCAAGACCACCTACAGCTCAACCAATCTCGACAACGGGTATCACCTCGGAATTGCATGTTGGAACGCCACCGACAATGCGGCCAAGAGAATCCTGGCCGATACCAACCTGAATGTCACCATCTTCACCATCGGCTACACCGGCGACGGAGGTGTCGACACGGCCCTGCTGAAGCGGATCGCCAACACCAAGGATTCCACCAACCATACGTCAAGCTGGCAGACCGGCCTGTATGAGGCTGCCGCCGACACCAACGGGCTGGCCCTGGCATTCCAGACCGTGGCCTCGGCAATCTTGCGCCTGGCGAAGTGATCCCGCGCACCGCCGGCGCCGCCCGGTGGCATAATATTGCTCTAGGTCCCGAATGGCCATCCTGAAAACGCAGGGCCTCAAGCCCGGGTTGCTGCGGCAGCTCGGCTTCTTCAGCGCCACCGCGCTGGTGATCTCGAACATGGTGGGGACGGGCATCTTCGCCACCACTGGTTTCATGGCCGGCGACCTGGGCAGCGCCAGCATGATTTTGGCGTGCTGGGGCGTCGGCGCCCTCTTCGCCTTTGCCGGCGCGCTCAGCTATTCCGAGCTGGGCATCAATTTCCCCAGCTCCGGCGGGGAGTACGTTTACCTGACCCACGCCTTTGGCCCGGAGTGGGGCTTCATGACCGGGTGGGTCTCGTTCTTCGCGGGCTTTTCGGCGCCCATTGCCGCCGCGGCTCTGGCGTTCTCCGACTACCTGGGATACTTCTTCCCCAGCCTGAGACAGGCCAACGCGGCGCTGGTGATTGGCTCGGGCGCGTTTTCGCTGCGCCTGGGCGCGGGCCAACTGGCGGCCTGCGGGCTGATTGCCGCCTTCACCATTCTGAACTGCTTTGGCGTGGGCCGCGCCGCCAAAGTGCAGAATGTGCTCACTTCCACCAAGCTGATTGTGATCGCCGGCTTTGTGCTGATGGGGTTCGCCGCCGGCAGCGGCAGCTGGAGCCACTTTTCCGAGCACGCCGTTCGCACCTCGACGGTGAGCTTGCCGGCGCAGTTCATCGTCAGCCTGCTCTGGGTGATGTTCGGTTATAGCGGATGGAACGCCGCCACCTACGTGGCGGAGGAAGTGCGCCGGCCGGAGCGAACCCTGCCCGCCGCGCTGGCCGCCGGGACCGCCATCGTGGCCGCGCTCTACCTCGGGCTGAACATGGTTTTCATTTACGCTACGCGCCTCGAAAGCATGAAAGGCGTGATCGCCATCGGCGCGCTTTCCGCCTCCAATCTGTTCGGAACCAGAATAGCGGGCGCCTTTTCTGCGCTCATGGCGCTTTCCATCGTCTCCACCGTCAACGCCATGGTAACCATCGGCCCGCGCGTCTACTACGCCATGGCCAAGAACAAGGCGTTCTTCCGCGCCGCGGCGTCGGTGGACCCGCGCTGGCACACGCCGGTCAACGCCATCCTGAGCCAGGGCCTGTGCGCCATGATCATGACGCTCACGCCGTTTCCCCAACTGGTGAGTTACATCGGATTCAGCCTGACGCTGTTCACCGTGCTGTCGGTGGCTTCGCTGTTCGTGTTTCGGCGCGGGCGCCCGGAGTGGCAGCGGCTGCGCGCGCTCCAGTTTGCCTGGCCGCTGATTCCCGCCTCCTATATCCTGCTGGGCATCTGCATGATGGTCTACGGCGTGATCTGGCAGCCGGCGGCATCGCTCACCGCCCTCGCCACCGTCGGCGCCGGCGCGCTGGTGTACCACTTCGGGGTTCGCGCGCGGCGGGTTTGATATACGAGACTCGTGACCCCCGAAGCGCCCAGCCCGGCCCGTATCGCAAAGCCCACTCGCGTTCGCCACTGGGTGATTGTCTTCGCCGCTGGATGGCGGAGAGCCCGCGGAGGGATAGCGCCCCCAAGTGCTGGCCTTGACCGCGCACAAGAACATGCCTCGCACGCCATGAGGAGGAAGGGATGCAGATACCGATCAAGCGAACCATAGAGCGCATCCCGGGTGGAATGATGGCGGCGCCGCTCGCCGCCGGAGCCGTAATAGCTACCGTGGCTCCCAACACCGCGACTTTTTTCGGATCGTTCACCGGCGCACTGTTCACTGGGGCGCTTCCCATCCTGGCGGTGTTCTATCTATGCCTGGGCGCCACCATCCGAGTCGAGGCTTTGCCGCAGGTGTTGCGCCGGGGAGGCTTAAGCGCGGGATAGCGCTGGTGGCGGCCAGCTTCATCGCGATCACAGCGGGCAAACCAGGCTAACCACCAGAAGATTACGCCGAGATTCGCCCTGGCGAACTCTGCCTTGCGGGTACCACGGATCCGGAGATTGAACGTCTCTGAACCCATACGGAACTTCCCGACGCTAGCGGATCCGTTCTTGGCTACGCACAGCGGGTGCTTGAGATTTGACATCGACATCGGTGGTAACCTGATTCTTGCCGTGCATCAGGAATTGGTATGTGAATTCATGCGATTAACATGTAATTCACCGTTAATCCTAACAGTGTGTTGAGCTTATGGGAGAGAACGACGTCCGCACCGACGCGCGGTGGAAACTCGTAGAACGCGTTGCCGCCAGCCGTCAGTTCCAGAAGGCTGCTCGGTTGCGGGATTTGCTTCTGCACATCTGCCGGGAGACCTTGCTCGGCCATACGAACGCGCTGACCGAACACCAGATCGGGTCTTCGGTATTTGGGCGGAAGTCCGATTACAACCCCTCGGACGACAGCATCGTACGCGTGCAGGCTCGACAGCTTCGCCTTCGTTTGGAAGAGTATTTCCGCGACGAGGGCCGGCACGAACCTCTAGTAATCGAGATCCCTAAAGGGAATTATGTTCCTGTTTTCCGGGATGCGGGCACGTCCAGTTACGCCCAACCGGGGGAAGAAAACGACCATGGTCCGGGCACCCAGGCGGGGGCGCTGCATCGCCGGCTTCTGATGTGGGTGCCTCTCGCCGCAGCCATTGTGCTGAGTGTAGTGTGCGCCGCGCTCTGGTGGCAAAACCGGCAGCTTCGCTCGGTTGTGGCCCCGTCCGCCGGCAACCGCGAGCCGTGGCTGCTTACCAGCATTTTTGGACCGGATTCGCCCGTCAACGTCGTCATGGGCGACGGTTCGTACGGGACTTTTCAGGACATCATCGGCGATCGCCTGAGACTGGAGGACTATCTTCAGCCCGGCTATCCCCTCAGTAACGGTTGGCTTTCAAAGCAGGACCCCCGCTGGGTAAGCGTCGTCGGGGCGCGCCCGTTGACCAACTTTTGGACAATGCTGATGGCTCAGCAGATGGAGCACTTGGCTGCGATCAACCGGTGGCGATATACTCTGCGGTACGCCCGGGATTTGAAGATGCGCGACCTTGCCGAAGGTAACCAGATGCTCGTCGGCAGCCGGATGTCGAATCCATGGGTGGATCTCTTCGAGCACGATTTGGTGTTCCGCTCTGAATGGGACGATATTCACAAAGTCCTGCTGTTTCGGAACACCCAGGCCAAGCCGGGTGACCGGAATGTTTATGCCAGTGGCGGTCCGAATGGCGAACCGGGGCCGGCTTTCGCCGTGGTCGCACTGCTCGACCGGACAACTGCCAGCGGGGCTTCCAGTCGGGTCTTGATTATCGAAGGCACCAACATGGAAGGCTCAGAGGCGGCCTGGGAGTTCCTGTCGGGGCCGCGCCGCAATGCCGAGTCCCTGGCCCGCACGAGCATACCCTCGCCGAAACCGGGCAGGCAATCTCACCTGGAGATACTAATCGAGACGATCGCGCTGGCCGGATCTCCCGGTCAGGTTTCGGTCAGGGCCGTTTACTCGAAATGATCTGCGCGTCGCCCCGCTAGCCTAGCGCAGCGGTCGTTTTCACACACCTTCAGGCCAACCTTTGACGGATCAATCAGTTAACTAACAAGTGAATCACGGTTAACCTTCCGGAATTCACCTTGACAGGCTTTCTGAGTGAGCATAGCATCAGCTAAACATTGTTGCGGCTGGTGGCTTCAGGCGAGGTCGATAGCAGATGGAAAACTGGCGAGGCAAGACTTCCTGGCGGCTACGGCAGCGACCGCGGTGGCCTGGGCGCTACCCGCCCAGCGCCCATTGCGCCCTGAAAGAGGTTAGCAGCCTCGCCGGGAAGAATGGCTGTAAGCTCTCCTGAGATCCGGGAGGGCCAGAACGGAAGTTCTGGAGCCAGAACGGGCCTTGGATCACGAATTCGGAATCCCAGGGGAAGTTGATCACGAAAGTGACTTTCTTGGAGGAATCGACCATGGAGCTAATAAAGTGCTCACATCGCACGGCATCGGTGAGCCGATCCGCATTTTTTCTAGGCTTGAGCGTTGTGCTCGCAGTGTTCACAGCGCCCTTGCCGGCCCAAACGTCCTACGGTTCCATCGTCGGGACCGTCACGGACGCTACCGGGGGCAGTGTCCCAGGGACCGCGGTATCCCTCACAAATCTGGGGACTGCCGAACGCCGGTCCGCCGAGACCGACGGCAATGGGAACTATCAGTTCGTCAACCTTGTCCCGGGAAGCTATAAGGTGGAATTCGAAAAGGCAGGCTTCAAGCACCTGACCCGCGATGCCGTCCCAGTGGAGACCCAGAACGTGGTCCGCATCGACAGCATCATGGAGTTGGGCGACGTCGGCCAGCGAGTGGAAGTCACGGCGCAGGCGCCTCTGCTGCAAACCGAAAACGCGACCCAAGGCCAAATGGTGGAGGGCCGAATCGTCACGGATATGCCGCTCAACGGGCGCAACGTATTCGCGCTCATCGCGCTAGCGCCGGGGGTGATCCCGCAGAACAACGCGGTCGCCAACGGCACGATGAACTACCAGATCTCCGGCGGCCTGGCGAACCAGGGCGTCACCTGGTTTGACGGCGCTCCGTTCATGAACGTCAAGCTCAACACCGCCGCGTTCCAACCCATACAGGACCTGGTGCTGGAATTCCAGGTCATGTCGCATAACGTGGGCCCAGAATACGGCGGTACGCTCAATGGCGTCGTCAACCTGTCCAGCAAGTCCGGCACTAACGAGTATCACGGCACGCTGTACGAGTATTTCCGCAACAAAGTCCTCAACGCCTCCACCTTCTTCAGCAACCGGGCGGGTCTGCCGCGACCGGCATACAGTCAGAACCAGTTCGGCACCACCCTGGGCGGACCGATCCGCAAGAACCGGGTGTTTGGCTTCCTGGGTTACGAAGGCAACCGCGTTCGCTCGGGCGCGACCGCCACTTATTCCTTCCCCACCGTCGCCGAACGAGGCGGGAACTTTTCGGCCATCAGCAACGTAGTTTACGATCCGGCGACGACAACTTGCGGGGGGCAGGGTCTCCCGTCATGTCCCGCCGGCGTGACCTCCGGCCGCACACCGTTCCCTGGAAATATCATCCCATCCAACCGGCTGGACCCAACGGCGCTGCTGCTCAACAAGTACTGGAACATTCCGAATTCGCCCGCCTTAACGAATAATTTCACGCTCAACTACAGCACCGGCTCCGATGCGAATCAGGAAAGTGCCCGAGTCGATGTGAACGCCAGCGACAAACAGCACCTGTTCTTCCGTTTCACGGCGGTCAACCCGTGGACGAAGCCAGCGGACACCTACGGCACCGGCGGCATCATGCAGACCCGGAGCGTCGCCCAGACCGATTCCGGCGTGATCGCGGACACCTATGCGTTGAATCCAAGCACGGTGCTGGATATCAACCTCTCGGTTCTACGAAACTACTCCATGCGCACTGCATGGAACATGGGCCTGGACCTCACCAAGGAAATCGGTTGGCCCGCTGCCACCGTTTCCCAGTTGGTGCATAGGGAGCTGCCGGAGACCACATTGACCGGCTACAATCCGGGGGGAAATCGCATGCAACCGCTGTTTTTGCAGCAGATTTCCAACAGCGAATCCCTCAGTGGAGGCGTCACCAAGACGATCAACCGCCACACGCTGCATTTCGGAGGCGAGTGGCGGCGCGAGATCGCGGCGTACGGGCAGGAAGCCGGCAACGGCAATCTTTTCAACTTCACCAACGCGTTTACGGCGGCCAACCCGCTCTCCACCGGCAACACCGGCAACGCCTATGCATCTTATCTTTTGGGTCTGGGCCAGGCCGGCAACATGATTAATGCCGATACGCCCTACGGCATACAGCACTACGCCGGCGCCTATATCAATGACACGTTCCGGGCCAGCAACAAGCTCACGTTGACGCTTGGGTTGCGTTGGGAATACACCGGGTACTGGAGCGAAAGACACGACTGGAACACGGTCTGGCTGCCCGGCGCCACCAATCCCGCGTTGCAGGCCGCAGGCTTGAACTATGGCGGCGACATGGTGCTCGTGAACTCTACGCGGTACCCCAGCCGGCTCAGCCAAGCGCCTCACTGGAGGCTGTTCTCCCCGCGCATCGGCGCAGCTTGGCGTCCCAACGACAAGACCGTGATCCGGGCCGGGGTCGGCGTTTTCTATACGCCCGGCACGACCGTGCAAAACGGGAACCCTTACGCCAGCCCCGTCAACAACTCGGCGACTCCATGGGTGCCCACGCAGGACAGCGGCTTCACACCGATTGCGTCGTTCAGCAACCCGTACCCCAGCGGCCTGATCCCGCTGCCGCTACGGGACGCCAACTACGAGTCGCTCGTTCTGGGGCAGTTGGTGGTCAGCAATGTCCCTAACGACCGCACGCCCTACATGGTGAACTGGAACTTCGACGTCCAACGGGAACTGGGCAGCGGTTTCTCGATGGAACTGGCGTATGTGGGCAACCGCGGCATGCACCTCTACGCTCCCGGCGGCCTCGTCTGCAATGGCATGGGCTTCGACCAGATCCCCTACGCCGATCTCTCCCTGGGCACCCAGTTGCTCCAACAGGTGAAGAATCCGTTTTACGGCATCGTCAAATATGGTCCGCTGTCGCTGCCGACCGTCCAATATGGCCAGCTTCTGCTACCTTATCCGCAGTACACCGGCGTCTATTCCGCTACCACGGCGGGGTTCGACGTGGTGTACCACGCTCTCCAGTCGAGAGTCCAGAAGCGCTTCAGCAATGGAGGCACGCTACTCGTCTCCTTCGAGTACGCAAAGGACATTGGCAACGCCGACACCATGACCGGTTACAACGAGTATTACCAGCCGGGCGAAATCCAGGATTATTACAACCTTCGTGGGGAGCGCTCGGAACTCAGTTATAACGCGCCCTTCCGGGGGGTGGCGGCATATGTGTTGCCGCTGCCTGTTGGAAAAGGGAAGAAACTCCTCCCCGGCGCGACTGGAGTCGTGGACAAGCTCGTTTCCGGCTGGGGAGTCAGCGGCATCACGACCTTCCAGTCGGGCTTCCCGATCCCGCTGCTGGCACAGCCGACTTCCATCAGCACGTACTTTAATGGTGGACCGCCGCGGCCGAACATCACCGCCGGCTGCAATCCGGCGATCGGAGGCGCGGCGCAGGCGAAGTTGAGCCAGTGGTTCAACACGTCCTGCTACTCGCAGCCCTCGTCGTTCGGGTTCGGCGACGAGGCCCGTGCCGACTCGCACGCGCGCACCCACGGAATCAACAACTGGGACTTTTCGCTCACCAAGGACACCAAGATCACAGAGCGCTTCTCGCTTTCCTACCGGGCGGAAATCTTCAACCTGTTCAACCGCGTGCAGTTTAATCCGCCAGGGAACACCTTCGGTAGCGCGCAGTTTGGTTTGGTCTCCGGGCAGTTGAATACCCCCAGGCTGATCCAGATGGCGTTGCGGCTGACTTTTTAACCAGGTGTATGTCAGGAGATAACGTGGACATGAACTCGCGTTTTTCACGCAGGGCCGTTCTCAAAGGTACGGGCGCCGCGGCACTGCTCCCATCGATAGCGGCTCCCGCACCGGCGGAGACGGTCCCGCACGGGATGCCCGGCGAAGGCCCGAACACACCGAAGATCGCGCTTTCGCTCTCGCAGGACACGATGAACGATGCCGGCATGCGCGCGCTGAAGCAGATCGGCGTCAATCACGTCCTGATGTCCGGGCCGCCGATCCCCTGGACCGAAGCGGCCATACGGTCCCGCATGGACACATTAAAATCCGGCGGTCTCACCCTTGCCAACATGATGATCGTCGGATTCCCGAATGCGATCTACGGAAGGCCCGGCCGCGATGAGGAAATTGAGAAGGTCCAGCAGTCCCTCCGGACGGCCGGCAACGCAGGCCTGCCCGTCGTGGAATACAACTGGTACGCGCACCGCGCCATGGAGGGGTACTTCGAGGAGCCCGGCCGTTCCGGGGTGGGTAACACGGGATTCGATTACGAGCGCATGAAGAACCTGCCTCCGCTTCCGGAAGAAGGCGCTCACAATCTGGAGGAAATCTGGAACAACATCACATACTTCCTCAAAGCCGTGATCCCGGTTGCCGAAAAGGCGGGCGTGCGAATGGCGCTGCATCCAAACGATCCGCCGGCGCCTCTTAGCCGCGGCTCTCAACAGATCATGGGGAGCGTCGAAGGCTGGAAGCGGCTCGTCGATATCGTTCCCAGCAAATCCAACGGCATCACGTTCGATTGCGGGGTGACACGGGAAATGGGGCACGATCCGGTAGAGGTCTGCCGGTACTTCGGCCAGAAGGACCGCATGAATCACGTGCATTTCCGGAATGTCCGCGTGCAAAAGCCGTACGAGCGGTACACGGAGGTATTCATCGACGAGGGTGAGAACAACATGTTCCTCGTGATGAAGGAACTGGTACGGCAGAAGTACCCGCGCCTGGTCTTTCCGGAGCACCCGCGGGCCATTGACTACGACCGTGAAGCAACCAAGGCGTCTGGCGGCTTGCGCGGCTACCCAGGGGGCGGCGGATACGCTGCTTACGTATTCAATGTCGGTTATGCCAGGGCGATGATGCAGGCGGCGTTAACGGGCAATGGATGACACCGGCCGGCTTCGCAGCCGCCGCTCCCGTAGTTTCCGTGACGGAACGCTGGCTCGTTCCGGACCGCGTGCCAGTGAAGCGGCCCGGAACGGAGGCGGCCTGAACGGCGGTCCACGAAGCGAATGTTCCAAAGGAAAGATATGACGATGAAACGACTGACTGGCTTGTTGGCCGGCGGCTGCCTGGCGGCTTTCCTTGCACCCCCAATGGCTCATGCCCAACTATGGATCTGGACCAGGGATCAGATGGTCGACTACACCAAGGCCTGGACCGGAGATCGGTTCCCGGACGGCCGGCCCAAAGTCCCTGACATCATGCTCGCGCGGGCGCGCGGCCTTTCGATGGAGGAAATCACCTTCAACTTCGGCGGCGGCGCGGGACCCGGCGGGGCGGGCGGCGCTGGCCGCGGCAGCCCCTATAGCCAGTACACCGACGGCTGGCAGGTTCTGCACCCTGGAAAGATGCTGGTGGGCCGGGCCGTGACTATGGCATTCATGCCGGCGCGCCCGGATCTTGACGCCGTGGTGAATGCCAAGGCTAAGGAAAGAGGCATCGACACGCTGAAGAACCAAACTGTCATCGACATGCTGCAGCCCGGAGACGTCCTGGTGGTCGACCTCTTGGGAAGGAAGGAGGGCGGCACGATCGTCGGCGACAACCTGTTTTACTACATCATGAAAGCCACCAAGACCGGCGGACTGGTAGTGGATGGCGCGATGCGCGACCTGCAGGGGATCGCCGATATGGATATGCCGGCGTATTATCGATCCGTGCACCCAAGCGCGATTGGGGGCGTCACGCTTTCGGCAGTCGACGTTCCCATACGGATCGGCGATGTCACGGTTATGCCCGGCGACGTCGTGGTAGGTGACCGCGAGGGTGTGGCGTTCATCCCTCCGCAACTTGTCCAGGATGTCCTGGACCGAGCCGATACCTTACACATCCACGACGAGTGGACCCGCAAGAAATTCGACGAAGGCAAGTACAAATCGAGCGACATTTACAGCTCGCCGAAGGACCCCGCTCTGCGCAAGGAGTACGACGAGTACCTCAAGAAGCGCCTGGAAGAGATTCGCAGCGGCCGGTAACCGCCGGCACGAAGGATGTCTCGAGAGAATCCATGACTGCTCAGTGGACCCCGATGCGATGGCCGGATACGTGGACAGATCCCAATTTGCTCGATCTGTTGAAAGGCACCGCCATCGACTCCCTCATTATCGGCAATGCCCCCGGACTGACGGCGGTGCGGTCCCGCGCCGTGCGGGATGGATTCCATCTATCGGAATCCGGAGCGCCGCCGTCTGAGGTCGAGATCGTCAAAGGACCATGGCCGGGCGTGCAAACGGCTCGGGCCGGCACTGGAACCGACGCCGGGCCTACCGGCAGGCCGTGGGTGGACTCCAACGGCTGGGCCATCCGGCTGGCGACCGCGCTTCACTCCGACGCCGACGTTTGGGTTGAGGCTGAACCTCCCGGCAACACGCTCATCACCGACGCCGGCTACCTGATCGCCGTTGCCGACAGCGCGGCTTATGGAGGCCGGTGGATCGTCTCGCTCGACAACCCGCTCGCCGCGTCCCTGGCAGCGGGCAAGTCCGATGCAATGGCCAAGTGGAGGAAACTGGCGGCCACGGCAGGCTTCTTCGCCGCACACAAAGCCTGGGCGGCCTATCGGCCCATGGCCGTGGTGGGAGTGGTTTCGGACTTCACCGGCGATAACGAGTTCTTCAGCCGGGAACTGTTGAACCTACTGGCTCGCGTGGGCCAGCATTGCCGCATTCTGCCGAAGGCTGCGATCTCGGAAACTTCGTTCGCCTCCCTGCGCGCGGCAATCTACGTCGACACGCAGCCGCCCGCGCCCGCTCTGCGCAAGCAGGTCCTGGCATTTGTGGAAGCGGGTGGGCTGTTGATCGCGCTGCCCAAGTGGGGCGAAGTCGGAGGCACTCCTCTCAAGAGCGACCAGAACCCGCGCTACCGTTTGTCCTCTCTCGGAAAAGGGAGGGTCGCGGTGTCCACTGCCGACCCCGACGATCCGTGGGTGTGGGCCGCCGAGTCGGTGGTAATGGTGAGTCACCGCTACGATCTGGTCCGATTCTGGAACGGCGGCGCCGCTGGTTCGTTCTGCACGATGGCACCGGATGGCAAACAGGCCCTGGTACACCTTTTGTTCTACGCGGACCGCAACCCCGATTCAGCCACAGTGCGCGTAGCCGGGCGCTATCGCGCGGCGAAGATGTATATTCCCGGAAGTCCCGGCGCCACTAAGCTGGACTTGGTGCCGCAGAAGGGTGGGGCGGAGATGCATTTGCCCGCGGTGCCGCAGTATGCCGCCGTGGAGCTCGATATTTAGGATAGGGAAGAGGAAGTCGGGATGCAAAAGCTGCATACACGCAGAGAATGGCTGCGGAGGACCGCGACGGCGGCCGCCGGCGCATATGTGGCCGGTTCATCGCATGTGCTCGCCGCCGCGGCGCCCGCTGCACCCGTGGCGGTGGCCGGGTGTAAGACCTACAATCCCGGAGAGCTGCTGTCCACCCTCGAGAGAATGTTCGATCAATTGGGCGGCTTGGGACGGTTGGTAAAGGGCAAAACGGTGGCCATCAAAATCAACCTTACCGGCGCGCCCACTTACAGGCTCGGCTACCTGCCCCTGGAGGACACGCACTACACTCATCCTGCGGTCATTGCCGCCAGCGTGCACCTGATGGGGCAGGCCGGCGCGCGGCGAATCCGCTTGCTGGAGAGCCCTTCAGGCACGGCGGACCCGATAGAAGAGGTCCTGCTGCGCGCCAATTGGGAACCGCGCGACATTCTGGGCGCCGCTCCCAACGTCGAGTTCGAAAACACCAACTATCTGGGCAGGGGCAAGAGGTATTCGCGCTTGACCGTGCCCTTCGGCGGTTACCTGTATCCGGCTTTCGACCTGAACCACTCGTATGAAGACTGCGATGTCTTCGTGAGCCTGGCCAAGTTAAAGGAACATTTCACCGCGGGCATCACGCTGTCGATGAAGAACTCGTTCGGGCTGACCCCATGCACCATCTACGGCGCGGGCGCGGGAATCGACGAACCCTCGGAAATACCCAAAGGCGGACGCACTCCTGTTCACACGGGAAATCGCCAGCCATCCAAGAGCGCCCCCCAGGAGAAGGATCCGAAGTCGCCGCGCAGGGATACGTGGCGCGTGCCTCGCGCCGTCGTCGATCTTGTGGCTGCCCGCCCGATTCACCTCGCGATTGTGGAAGGCGTCAAGAGCATGACGGGCGGCGAAGGCCCGTGGATTCGCGAAGATCTGCAGCCTGCGGCTCCCGGCGTGATCGTCGCCGGCCTGAACCCGGTGAACACCGATGCGGTGGCGATGGCCGTGATGGGGTTCGATCCGTTAGCCGTGCACGGCATGCCGCCGTTCGAGGGCTGCGACAGCACTCCGCAATTGGCCGAAGACGCGGGGATCGGCACCCGCGACCTGAGCCGAATCGAAGTGGTTGGCGATTCCATTGCCGCAGTGAAATTTGATTTCGCCTCGATCCGCAACCGGCGGCGTGCCGCTCCGCTGCCGTCGTTCGGAGTTCGGGGGTAGCACACCAGATCGCCCAAAGGTGCCCCCGGACCAACCCTATGTCAAGGAGGGTTATTACAAAGTCCAACGACGCCACTCAGTGACATTGCCGTCCCGCACCTTCCATCCCAATACGCCCGGTCCCAAGACGGCATCCATTGCGACGCTGGAAGAGGGCCGGTACGTGGATGGCCGCTGGGTTCCAGGCCGCCGGCTGAACGGCGACGTGCCGGGCGTCGCGCCGCGCGCTTGGAGCGGGCGTCACAACGGAAATATGGGATCATATCGGTTGGCCCTGGCCGTGCAGTAGTCCCGGCTGTGATCCGCCGCAGTCCCGGATGTGCTGGGGATGGGTGGATCCTGCGGGCTGGCAGCGTGCGAATTACGCACGGGGTGTGGCCGCCCGGCATCACCGGCGAAAGGGGAAACGGCGGCGTCAGCGCTTGCTATAATCGATAGTTGCAGTCCGCATCGTTACACATCCATTGACATTGCGCATGAAGTGCATCTCGATATTCATTCTTTGCGCGGCGGCCATGAGCGCCGCCGACTTCACTACTGGGCAGGCCGCGAGGCTGGTGGTCGGGCAGACCACGTTCACCAGCCAGGACCCGAATTCGAGCGACACCATCGTCGGGGGCGTGAGCGGTCTGGCGTATGCCGCCGACACTCTGTTCGTGGCGGACTCCAACCGCGTAGGCGCCGCCCCGTCCAACAACCGGGTTCTCGTTTTTGGGGGCCTCTCCAGCCAACTGCCCAGCCCCACCGCCCCACTGCCGTATGATCGCAAGTGCCCGGTGTGCCTCGGCCAGGCCACGGCGGTGCTGGGGCAACCGGATTTCACCACCACCACCGAGAACATCGCCGCCGGGCCCAACAACCTGCGTCTGCCCACGGCGGTAGCTTCCGATGGCGTTCACGTGGTGGTGGCCGATACCAACCATAACCGCGTCCTCATCTGGAACCGGATCCCGACCACCAATAACGCGCCCGCCGACGTGGTGGTGGGGCAGGCCGATTTCACCGGCTCCACCCTGCCGCCGGGAGGCGTTCCCACGGCGAAATCCATGCGCGGGCCGCAGGGCGTGTGGATTCAAAATGGCAGGCTCTACGTGGCGGACACGCAGAACAACCGCGTCCTGATCTATAACCAGATTCCCACCGCCAACGGAGCGGCAGCGGACGTGGTTCTCGGACAGCCGAATTTCACCACCGCCGTCGAGCCGAACCTGGCCTCGCAGACCACCTCCGCCACCGCCAGCAACCTGCTCAACCCGGTGGCGGTGAGCTCGGACGGTTTTCATCTCTTCGTGACGGACCTGGGCTATAACCGCATCCTGATCTGGAACGGCATCCCCACCGCCAACGCCGCGGCCGCGGACGTCGAGATCGGCCAGCCGGATATGGTCAGCTCGGTGGCCAACGACGCCTACAGCGGGACGGCGGCCACCTCCACCACCGACACCGCCAACAAAGAGACGGCCGTGTTGTGTACCGTCTCCAACGGCACGGACGGCAACAGCAACCCGACCTACCCCAACTACTGCAACTACACCGTGAGCTTCCCGCGCTTCGCGCTGGCCGCCGGCAATCGGTTGTTCATCGCCGATGGCGGCAACGACCGCCTGCTGGTGTTCAACCAGATTCCCACGCAGAACGCCCAGCCGGCCGACTACATCATTGGCCAGATTGGCGGCACGGTGAACCAGGCGTCGGACGCCGCGGATTCGCTCCGTACCCCGATGTCGCTGGCCTGGGACGGGACCAACCTCTACGTCAGCGACGCTTTCAACCGCCGCATCACGGTCTATTCCATCGGCGCCAACACGGTTCCCTACCAGGGTGTGGTCAACGCCGCCAGCCTGGCTATTTTTGCCAACGGCAGCGTGACCATCGGCGGGACCATCCAGGCGGGCGATGTGATCACCATCAACATCGGCGGCACGTCCAGCACCGACTCCTCGGGCACCGCGACCGCCACCGGCGGCGCAACCTACACGTATACGGTGAAGTCGACCGACTCGTTGACCGACACCATCAACGGCGTGGTCGTCAACGACGTACTTGCCGGCGTGTTTGCCGCTATCAGTAGTTCCAATGGCGGCGCGGGCGATCCCAACGTAACCGTTGCCACGTATACCACCAACAATACGTTGCTTTTGACCGCCCGGAAGTCGGGACCGGACGGGAACAATATCACGTATTTCGCTTTCGTTGCGCCTTCTTCGGCCAACAGCGCCGCCCAAATCGCCGCCTCCGCCGCCAGCTCGACCCTCAGCGGCGGCGGAGACGCGGCCAAGGTGGCGGCGGGTACGGTGGTGTCGATCGTGGGCACCAACCTTTCCGCCGGGAGCGCGTCGGCGGACATGACCCAGAACCAGTTGCCCGGCCGCCTGGCAGGCACCGAAGTGTATTTCAATGGCATTCGTGCGCCGCTGTTCTCCGTTTCGCCCACCCAGATCACGACGCAGGTTCCCTGGGAGGTGAGCGATACCACCAGCGTGAATGCTTTTGTGCGATCCGTCCAGGGCGATGGCAGCGTGGTGGTGACGACGCCGGTCGCGGTCACCATCGTGCCGCAGAATCCCGGTATTTATTCGCAATCGGGGACGCCCGATCCGGTGCTTCCTTCCGCCACGCTGGGATTGGTTTACCATGGCTCCAACTCGGCCATCGGCGTGATTTCGGTGGACGGCTCCGCCAGCGCGGGCGACACCGCCACGGTGACCATCGAGGAACGCTCCTACCAGTACACGGTCCAGAGCGGAGACACGTTGGACAGCATCCGGGATGCTCTGGTGGGCCTCATTAACCAGGATCCCAAGGTGACGGCCACGGCCGCCGGCGTGTTCGACCGCATCCTTCTGACGGCCAGGGTTCAGGGCCCGGAGGGCGACCATATTCCTTTCGGGGCCAGTGCCAACAGCAGCGCCCAGGTCATCATGACGGCCATCGGGACGACGCTCTGCTGTTCCAACGTGGCTGGAAGTCTGGTGACCACCCAAAACCCGGCGCTGCCCGGAGAGGTGATTTACGTGTATGCCACGGGGCTTGGCCTGCCGGTGATTACGGATGCCACCAAGGATCTCATCCAGACGGGCGGCAAGTACCCGCCGGGCAGCCCGAACACGGTCCCCGTCAGCTTTGTCTCCTCGCTGGCCGGCGGAAGCACGGCCGACGTGCTCTCGGCCTCGCTCCTGCCTGGCACGGTGGGAGTCTTTCAGGTGTTTCTGCACTTGAACTCGGGCCTGGCGTCGAACGACGATACCACCCTGACCATCGCGCAGGACGTCTACGTCAGCAACGTTGTGACGTTCCCGGTGACCGGTAACTAGGCCGCATTTCTCGCGGCGTCATAGCTCCGCCTCCCGAGTGGTCTGCGAAAACCCTGTCTGGGTTCGCTGCGTCTGCGCCACCAAAACTGCCGAGGGTACCCGGTAAAAACCTCCCGGGACGGTAGGGGCCTGCGCCACAGACACCAAGGGCGCGAGATCTCTCTCGCGCCCTTGGATGGTCCGACGCGTCAGGCAGCGTTGGCGAGCAGCTCGTCCAACGTTTCGGCCGACTCGGCCTCGAATTCATGGCGGTCGGAAGCTTCCTGGCACCGGATGCAGTACTTGGTCCACGGCACGGCATCCAGGCGCTTGGGTTTGATCTCCTCTTCGCAATGCATGCAGATCCCGTAACTGCCGTCCGCAATCCGGGCCAGGGCGCCTCTCACGCCGCGAAGCAGGCTCGATTCACGGTCCAGGTTGCGGATGGCCAGCTCGCGCTCTCCCGCCAGTTGCACCTCATCCAAGGCGTCCGGCGTCTTTTCGATGGCGATGTCCGCCCGGTTCCTGAGGCCCGCAGACAACTCCGCCCGCTTGGCCTCCAGTACCGCTTTGTGTTTTTCAAGTTCAGTCTTATTCATTTCCCATCTCCTTCTTCGACGCGACCTTTTCTTTTCATTTGTTNNNNTTCCACTCCCTCATCGGCAGGATGCTACCATCTCTCTTACAATTCGCCAAGAAAGACTATGAGTGCTCACCCTCACCGAGTGCAGGGTAGCCTGTGCGCCGGGGCTGCCTGCCTCTTCTTCTTCCTCGCCGGGCGGGCCTTCCTCCCCCACCTCGGTATTCAAAATGACGAGGCCCTGTTCGCGTCCGTCCTGTACCAGCCGCGCGCGGCGGCCTTCATGCTCCATATTGGGCACTCCCGGGTTCCGCTCATGCTGATGAGCTACCTGGGGACCCTGAAAGCCTTGCTCTATGCCCCTATATTCCGCGCCTTCGGCACAGGGGTTTCGGCGCTGCGCGATCCGGTACTGCTGGCCGGCGTAGCCAGTGTCTGGCTGTTCTTCCTGCTGCTGCGCCGAGTGGGCGGAGAGCGTACTGCCGTTATTGGATGCGGTCTGCTGGCTGTGGATTCGTCGTATCTGCTCACCACCTGTTTCGATTGGGGGCCGGTGGCGCTCCAACATCTGCTGCTGGTGGGAGGACTNNTGGCAATGTGGGATAAAGCATTGGCAGCATGGATGTTAACAGGCATGGGAGTGGCCGGAATTTTGACCTTTCGACGCCCCATAATTGTTGTGACTACGATTCGGCGGGTAGCCACGGCGGCGCTGGCTTTCGCCCTGGGGGCTCTTCCACTCATCGTCTACAACGTCGATGCCAACCTCGTGACCTTTCGCTCCAACGTGGCCCGCGATACCAGCGACATTCCGGGCAAGGCCCGGCAACTCATGAACACAGCCAATGGCCAGGGGCTGTTCGGCTGGATGGTGAACGAGGACTGGCAGGCGCCCCTGCCTCACCGGCCGGAAGGCGGCCTGCAGCGGGCTTCCGCCCAGATTTCTTCACTGGCCGGCCACCCGCGGCACAACCTGATGCTTTACGCCTTCGTGCTGGCGCTGCTGCTGGCGCCGCTGGCGCGCGGCAATGCGTTGCGGACCATCCTGTTCGCGCTCATAGCCATGGCGGTGGCGTGGGCGCAGATGGCCGTCACCGCCAACGCCGGAGGCAGCGTGCACCACGCCATTCTCTTGTGGCCGTTCCCCGAGATCGTGATCGCCGTTTCCTTCGCGGCGGCGTCGCGAAGGCTGGGCCGCGCCGGAATTCCGTCCGTGGCCGCGGTCCTGGTGGTGCTCATGGTTTCCGGGGCTCTGGTGACCAACGAATACTACACCCTCATGCTGCGAAACGGCGGCTCGCAGAACTGGACGGACGCCGTTTTCACCCTCTCCGACTACCTGAAAGGCGTCCCATCCAAGGGCATATACTGCGCCGATTGGGGCATCATGGACAGTCTGCGCCTGCTCAACCGGGGCAAACTGCCGCTCCACGTCGGCACCGACCCCATCCGCAAACCCGAGCTGGGCCCGGACGACCGCGATTACCTCAAGCGCGTGATCTCGGAGCCGGGCCACGTCTTCATTGCGCACACCAGGGATTACGAGTTCTTCCAGGGTGTAAACGCCAAGCTGCTGGAGTTCGCGGCGGAATCGGGTTACGAGCGCGAGATGATGGCCGTCATTCCCGATGGCTGGGGCCGGCCGGTATACGAGGTGTACCGTTTCACGGGGCCGGGACGGGGCCAGTGAAGGCCGCTCACTTCAACTCCAGGCCGGCGCTCAGTACCACCAACCCGAGGTCGCGCATGTCGGCGCCGGCGGGTGGCATGGATTTGTCCAGCTCGAAATCCACGCGCACGGATCCGCCCGCGAGCAGTGCCGGCGCCACCTCGCGCGTGTAGGTGTGGTCTCCAGCCTGGCTGTAGGTCTCGGGCGGAAGCGCGCTGCCGCCGATGGTGGCCGAGAGCGAAATGGTCTTCAGTTTTTCGACGATCACGGGCGGCACCGTCAGCCGCACTTGCAGAGTGGCGCCTTTCTGGCTCGCGCCCATTGGCGGGCGCAGCACCAGGCTGAAGCGCCGCCCGGTCCATCGCCAGGCGCTCTGCTCGATTCCGTAAAAACCGCTGATGAGCTGGGTCGCGGTCCTCGGGTCTCCCATGTGGACGGTCGACGCCATGGCTGCCGCCTCTTTTCCGGCCTCCTTGCGCTTGCAGCCCAACGGCGCAAACGCCAGCGTCACCAACAGTACGGAGCAGCACCAGCACGGCGCCAGGCGCCGCTCCCTAGAAAATGCGTTTTTCATTTAGTGCACCGTTTCATAAATCCTGGTGGGGCATGCTTTAGCTTGCCCATTCTCTCTCCACTTGAACCAGGCAACTGTAAAACGTCGGCCCGCCGCCGGCGTCGGTAAGCCGCTCGGAGGTCAGCGCGTTCACGTTGCGCTTCTCGGGCGAGCGCTTCCCCCACCGCACGGAGGGCGCGCAAACCACGCCCGGCCGCACGGTATCGTCCACGCATGCCAGCAGCACGCAGCCACCGCGGTCGTTGAACACACGCACCGGGTCTGAGGTGCGGATGCCCAGCCGCGCGGCATCGGTGGCGTCCAGGTGCAGCGTGGCGGTCTGACGGTCCACCGCGTCGCGATGGCCGAAGGTGGAATTCATGCTGTCGTCGTTTTTCGGGGAAATCAGCTCGAGCGGGTATTTCCGCCGCAGCGCTGGGTCGCCATGCCGCGATTCCACGGGCGGCGTGTAGTCCAGCGTCTCGGCGTGGAAATGGCATTTTCCGTCTGCCCCGAAGCCGCCGGAGGCGAAGGGCAGGAACGGTTGGGGGATGCGCAGCCGGACCAAGCGCTCGCGCTCCAGCTCTTCGAGCGTGATCCCGCGCACAAACGGATGCGGCGAATCGAGCAGCGTCCGGATCATGTCGTCTTCCGTGTCGCGGAAGCAGGGGTCGTCGAATCCCATGCGCTCGGCCAGCAGCCGGAAGATCTCGACGTTGGATTTGGCCTCGCCGGCGGCGGGAAGCGCCGGGCGCGCGAGCTGCAGGTAATAGTGGCCGTACGCCAGGTAGAGGTCGGTATGCTCCAGAAAAGTGGTCGCCGGCAGCAGGTAGTCGGCGTAGTCCGCGGTGTCGTTCTGGAACTGCTCCAGCACCACCGTGAACAGGTCCGGGCGCCGCAATCCGCCGAGCACGGCGTTCTGGTTGGGAGCGATGGCGGCTGGATTCGAATTGTAGACCACCAGCGCTTGCACCGTCTCACTCAACGCGCTCCCCAGCTCCGCCATGTTCACCATGCGCGCCTCGCGGCCCAGCGCCTTCTGCTCGAGGTCGGCGCGCTCCAATCCGGCGCGATTCAAATGAAACGCCTGCGAGGTGGAAAGCTGCATGCCCCCGCCAATCTCTTTCCACGATCCGGTCAGCACCGGAAGCAGCGCCACCGCCCGCACCGCCATGGCCCCACGCTCGCTGCGCTGTATGCCGTAGTTCAGCCGGATGACGGCCGGTCGCGTGGTGGCGTATTCCCGCGCCAGCCCGGCAATCTCTTCCGCCGCCAGGCCGGTCAGCTCCGCCGCCCGCTGCGGGGTCCATTCCCGGACGCGCCGGCGCAGCTCCTCGAAGCCCTCGGTATGGCACGCCACATAATCGGCGTCGTGCAGGTTCTCGCCGGCGATCACGTGCATCATGGCGAG
>PLMF01000314.1:10594-26080 GCA_003142355.1 Bryobacterales bacterium | reverse complement strand
CGGCGCATCCCGAACTGGCTCGTGCTGCCGTTTTTGGCCGCCGGTGTCATAGCGAACACGGCAAGTTACGGCATGCAAGGTCTGGGACAGAGTACGGGCGGCATAGCGCTCGCGGCCGCCGTTACGGGCATACTCTGCTGGCTCCGTGGGATGGGCATGGGTGATTTGAAACTGTGCGCGGCGGTGGGCGGGTGGATCGGTCCCGAGCAACTGGGTTTCGCACTGGTTGCAACGGGCATCGCGGGCGGCGTGTTGGCGCTCGTCTGGGCGGCATGCCACCGCTCGCTGGGCGCATCGCTCGGAGGTGCGGGCGATCTCGTCTCGGCGTTCTGGACCAGGGGTGTACATCCGCATCCCAGCTTGGTTCTCGATAACCCATCCGCGCGGACCATGCCCTACGCTCCGGCGATCGCGATCGGGACCCTCTTTTCTTTTTTGGCAGGATGACGGCAGGATCGGTAAAAGCTATCAGTTGACAGGTTCTACTATGCCCAATGTTCCGGATTCCGATGCACCGACCGCTCTCTCGGTCGCGATAGTCATGCCCAACGCCACGCGGCGCCGGGCGCTGGTCGCGGCGCTCGAGGGATCGCAGTTCACTCCCGTGATTCACGAGTTCGGGTCCTATCCGTCGCGTGACGATCTTCCCGCCCTCGCACAACTGGGCTGCCAGGTGCTCATTGTGGACCTGGATGACGATGTCGAGCAGGCGATTCATGTGATTGAGAATATTGGCCGCCATGACGCCGCCATCACGGTGATGGCCGCCTCCACCAAGAACGATTCAGCCTTGATGCGTCGATCCATGCAAGCCGGCGCGCGCGATTTTCTGGTTGAGCCATTCCTTCCGGAATCCGTGGGCGAAGCGTTCACTCGCACCTACTCGCGCGGGATCGATCAGAAGAAGCCTTTGGGGAAGGCGCTGGTTTTTGTGCCCTCGAAAGGCGGTGTTGGGGTCACCACCATCGCTCTCAATTTTGCGCTGGCGCTGACCAAGGAGTGCGGCGCCAAAGTGGTCGTGGTAGACATGGATTTTCAACTGGGTGAGATTGCCCCCGGGCTCGGCATGACCACGACTTTCTCGGTGGTGGACGCGCTGGCGAGCGCTGCCCGGCTGGACCGTGAGTTTCTGGCAACTCTGTTGATCCGGCACGACTCTGGCCTCGCGGTGCTGGGCGCTCCGGAAAGCTATGACTTCTTTCATTTGGCCGACGACAAAAGCGTCAAGAAGCTGTTCCGGATTCTGCGCGAGGAGTTCGACTATGTGGTGGTGGATTCCGGATCCAGTCGCGGCGATACTCAGGAAACGCTGTTTGCCATGGCGGACACGCTCTATCTGGTCACGGAAATGACTTTCGCGTCGCTCCGCAACGGGCACCGGTTGATCTCATTTCTTGCCGCCAGAGATGGGTGCCGCCGTCTGAAAGTGGTTGCCAACCGGTTCAACTCGCGTTTCAGCAACATCGACAAGGACAGCGCCACGAAGGCGTTGACGCGGCCGGTGGACTGGAAAATTCCCAACGCCTACGCCGCCATCCGGGCCGCGCAGGACAGCGGCATTCCGATCGCCATGAACGATTCGCTCTATACGCGCGCCATTTCGCAGATGGCGCGCGCCGCCTGCGGCAAACCCTTGACTGCGGCCAGGAAGGCCGGCCAGGGGTTCAACCTCTTCGGCCTGCGAGGGCTGCGGGAACTGGCGGACACTTAAATGGAAGTCCTCGATTTTCAAAGACTGAAAACCGATCTGCATAGCACCCTGCTCTCCAGAATCGACCTCGAAAGACTTTCTTCGGTCGACGACGCCAGAGCCCGCCGCGCGGTCGGTACCATCATTCAGGAGATTGTTGGCGCCCAAAAAGTGCCGCTGAACGGCGCGGAAAAAGAGCGGGTGGAAAGCGAGCTTCTGGACGAAGTCTTTGGATTGGGCCCCCTTGAACCTTTGCTGAAAGATTCCAGCGTATCGGACATTCTGGTCAACAACAAAGACGTGATCTATGTGGAACGCCATGGAATCCTGGAGCGGACCAGCGCTAAATTTCGGGACGACCGGCACTTGATGCAGGTGATCGATCGCATCGTGTCCCGCGTCGGCCGCCGGGTGGATGAATCCTCGCCCATGGTCGATGCCAGGCTTCCGGACGGCTCGCGCGTGAACGCCATCATTCCGCCGCTGGCCCTCGACGGCCCTTGCATGTCCATCCGGCGCTTCGGCGGCGGGCCCGTCGCGGCGGAGACCCTGGTGAAACTCAGGAGCATTTCCGCCGAGATGATGCAGATCCTGGCCGCCGCGGTAAAGGCCAAAATCAGCGTCCTGATCTCGGGAGGCACCGGGGCCGGCAAGACCACATTCCTGAACATTCTCTCCAGCTTCATTCCGGAGACCGAGCGCATCGTCACCATTGAAGACGCCGCCGAGTTGCAGCTCAAACACGAGGATGTGGTGCGGCTCGAAACCAGGCCTCCCAACGTGGAGGGGCTGGGAGCCGTGCGCCAGCGCCAGCTTCTCATCAACAGCCTCCGTATGCGGCCGGACCGGATCATCATCGGCGAGGTTCGTGGCGACGAGGCGTTCGACATGTTGCAGGCCATGAATACCGGGCACGAGGGTTCCATGACCACCATCCACGCCAACACCTCCCGCGACGCTCTTTCCAGGTTGGAGTCCATGGTCGCCATGGCCAGCGTCAATATGCCGGAGAGATCCGTCCGCCAGCAGATTGCGTCCGCGATTTCAGTCATCGTGCAGGTGTCGCGCATGAGCGATGGCACCCGCAAAGTGGTGAATATTTCCGAGATCACCGGCCTCGAGGAAAACATCGTCAGCATGCACGATATTTTCAACTTTGTCAGGAAAGGCATCGGGCCGGATGGAAGGGTCGTGGGTTCGTTTCAACCCTCCGGGATTCGTCCCAAGTTCCTCGACCGGTTGCGTGTGGCCGGCATCCTGCTGCCGGCGGAGATCTTTGAGCGCTCCGTGGAGGTCGATTGAGAATGCCGCACGGAACCGAAGCAAGCGGTGCCATATGCTGCTGATCGTCCTGTCGATCTGTGTGGGGGGGCTCGCGGCCGCGGTATTGGCCGCCACCATGGTTGGAAAAGCCACGTCCAAGCCTGGAGCATCGAGGCTTGCCGCATTGGATCATGAGTTCGCACCCACCCAGGACGAGGAAGCAATCACCGATATTCGGAAACAGCAGCGGCGTTTGAGCGCCATTCCGTGGCTCAACCACTGGTTGACCAGACTCAATCTGGCGCCGGCCTCCACTCTGTACCTGTATCAAGCCGGTGTGACCCTGACGCTGGGGACCCTGGTCCTGACATCCCTCGCGGGCTTCGCCTTCCTGGGATACGTACTGTATTTGCGATGGGAAGCCGGGCTCCCGGCGCTGCTGGTCTCGGCCGGCTTTCTTCCGCTGCCCTTTCTGTACGTCCGGTATCGGCGGGCCAAGCGTCTATCCAAGATGGAACAGCAACTGCCCGAGGCGCTGGGTATGATGGTCAGCGCCCTTCGGGTGGGCCACAGTCTGATCGCCAGCCTGGGAGCGGTCGCCCAGGACTGCCGCGAGCCGATCAGCGGAGAAATCCGCAAGTGTTTCGAGGAACAGAACTACGGCGCCGACCTGCGTACCGCGCTCGTGAATCTCACCGAGAGGGTCCCCATACAGGACTTTCGCATCTTTGTCGCCGCCGTGCTGATTCAGAAGGAAAGCGGCGGAAACCTGGCCGAAGTGCTGGAGAAGGTGGCGGAGACCACGCGCGAGAGGTTTCGCTTGAAGAAGCAGGTGAGCGTTCACACCGCACAAGGGAGGATGACCGGCTGGGTGCTTTCGCTGCTTCCCGTGGGCCTCGGGCTGGCCATGTATTTCGTGAATCCCGAGGGAATGAGTATCTTGTGGAAGCGCCCCATCGGCTTGAAGCTGCTCTGGGCAGCCGTGAGCATGGACGTTGTCGGCGGCCTCATTATTCGAAGGATTGTTCGTATTCGCGTCTGAAAGGCACATTATGCAGCTCGCCATCTTCGCGTTTCTGGCGGCCTTTGCGCTGATGTCGAGTGCCGGTTTCCTGATCTTCTACCGGCAGACGACGCTGCGCAGACTCTCGCAAGTGGTGTCCAGGGCGGACGACGCCAATCTCTTGGGCGCCATTGCGCCGCCCCCGGGCTCCAGGCTCGAAAAGCTGGTAAAACCATTTCAGAAACTGCTGCCGAGGAGCCAGGCCGATATCTCGATCGTTCAGAAGAAACTGGCGAGAGCGGGTTATCGCGAACCATCCTATGTCAACATTTTCTATAGCTCCAAGGTGCTGGTTCCGGCTGTGTTATGCCTGGTTGCCACGGTCACGCAGCTTTACGCATACTCTCCACTCTTTGTGTATGCGCTGGCGGCCGGCCTCGGATTTCTGGCCCCGGATTTCTGGCTGAACAATCGCGTTTCCGCCAGAAAGTTGGTGTTGCGTCTGGGCCTTCCGGAAGCATTGGACCTGATGGTGATCTGCGTGGAGGCGGGCCTGAGCGTCGACAAGGCGACCATGCGCACCGCGGAGGAGCTGCAAATCAGCCAGCCGGCCATCGCCGATGAGCTGACTCTCGTCTATCTGGAACAGCGAGCCGGACGCCCGCGCGCCGAAGCGTGGAGGAATTTTGGGGAGCGCACCGATGTCGATACCATTCGTTCGCTGGCATCGATATTGATCCAGGCGGATAAGTTTGGCACCAGTGTCGGAAAGACTTTGAGGTCTCACTCGGAAGCGCTGCGCACGCGACGGCGGCAGGATGCGGAGGAGCAGGCGGCGAAGACTACCGTGAAACTCACCTTCCCCCTGGTTTTGTTCATTTTTCCCTCGTTGTTCGTTGTGACGCTTGGCCCCTCGATGATCGTTATGTTAGAGGGTTTTAAGCAGTTTTTGAGTTGATCCGGCGCTGGGCCGTTTGAACTCGAAAGAAAGGAGACAGCATCATGGATACGACGACCGTTATCCGCCTCGTGGCGGGCATCCTGTTTGTCATCGGCTTGGTGTACTTTGTCCAACGCCGCCGCAAGGCAGTAAAGTAGTCACCGTGGCCGCCGCGCCCTTCGACGACGCGTGGAACTCGCGGGGCGCGACAAGTGTAAAGGAGCGTATGCTGGATAGACGCCGGATCGGCGGGGCGACGCAGTATTCGGGTGCGACAACTATGAGACGAACTCTGTGTGTGTTCAATCGGACTCGCGAATCGTTCTTGGGACTTCGCGTCGCTCCCGCCGACACCTGGCGCATGGGCTTGAAGGCGCTCTCGGAAAAGAGTGGAGTGACGTTCGACGACGGCGTCTGGCTGGTTCCTTCCCGCGGTGTCCACACCATCGGCATGCGTTGTGCCATCGACTTGATCTACCTGGATTCGGCGAACCGCGTGCTCTATCTCGTCGAGCAGCTTGGGCCGTTCCGCATCTCGCCCATCAAAAGCAAGTGTGCCAGCGTCCTGGCACTGCGTTCGCGGGCCATCTACCCCTCCTATACACAGATCGGCGATGAATTACTCATTTGTACTCCGGAACAGATGAAGGAGTGCGTGGAGGGGAAGGACACAGAACCCGTCTTCCAGGACGAGCGACAGTGAGTGAGGCGATGTTTCAGCGTGCGATCGGCAAGATGAAGGGATGGCTGGCCGGGGGGGGGGAGGAGGACCCCAGGCGCGCGCCCAGGAGCATCCACCCGGAGATTCTTGTGTATTACTGGGATGGCTCCGCACCGGAGGGACGCCGCATCCATGACATCAGCCCGAGCGGCGCCTACATTTGCACGCCGGAACGCTGGTACCTCGGCACCATCATTCGGCTGATTCTGCAAAGAGGACGAACGGCGATGGCGGAGGGTGGCCCGACGGCTCCCGCGGTTTCGACCTGTATACCCGCGCGAGTCGTCCGGCACGGATCCGACGGCGTAGCCGTCGAGTTCGTCTTTCGCAACCACAAGGAGGAGGAAAGCTTCCGTACATTCCTGGCTGCGATTCCGGCTCAACCGGCCTCTAGTGCGCCCTTCCAACCGGCGTTGCGCAGGCAAGGACAGGCCCTGGTCGAATTCGCCTTGATGGTTCCACTGGTGTTTGTTCTGGCCGTGAACGCCGTGAACATCGGCGGCTTTCTGTTCGCTTGGATCACGGTGGCCAATGCGGCTCGGGCCGGAGCGGAATATATGAGCCTGTCCAGCGCTTCGGTGGGAAGTCCGACCCCGGCGACGCTGGCGCAAGTCACCACCCTCGTGACGAATGACGTTGCGTCGCTCATGAACCGGTCCAGCCTGGTGGTCGCCACGTGCACCAATGCCACGACGGCGGCGAACGGCTGCACTGCCCTCACCGACCCCGAGGCGCCGGCCTATACTCTGGCCACGGTCGACGTGACCTACACCTATAAGCCCTTCATCCCGCTGTTCTCGTTTCCAAAGCTGGGTATTAGCGCTACTCTGCCATCCAGCAGGATCCACCGCAAGGCTGTCGTGAGGATGCTCCAGTGACCGCAGGCGCCGGAAAAAGCTGGCTTTCCGGGCGTGCCGGTCAAACCATGGTGGAGTTTAGCGTGGTGGCGGTTTTGACGGCCGTCATGCTTCTTTTCGTGGTCGAGATCGGCCGCACGGTGCTGGTATATACGACGGTGGCCAACGCGGCGCGAGCGGGCGTGCGTTACGCCAGTGTGCACGGCAGCAGCCGTTCCGCGGGGGCGACAGTCGATAGCGCCAGCGGGCCGGGCAACGACCCCGCCCAGGTCGTGACGGTGGTGAAGAACTTCGCCAGCGCCGGCCTGTTGACCACCAGTCGTCTGGTCGTTCATGTAACCTATCCGGGCGGTTCCAATGCTCCCGGGCAGTACGTAACTATCACTGCCGTGTATCCCTACGATCCATTGACAACCTACTTCTCGAAGACGCTGCGCCTGGGCAGCGCCTCACAGGGGATCATCGTATTTTGAAATCCATTGCCCATACTTTCGGCCGCCAGGACGGACAGGCTGTCATTCTGGTCGTGGTGGCCATGAGCATCCTGCTGATCGGCGCGCTGGGGTTGGCGATCGATGGCGGGCAAATGTACGCNNCGCACCCGTTCGGGACCGGAACTCCTCCCATAGCTTCGTCCACGTGCACTACGGCGGACGCTCGAACGCCCTGCGTCTATGCGCGAGATAACGGGTTCGGCGGGACAGCCGCGGACACGGTGACGTTGAGCTTCCCGACCACCGTTTCCGGTGTCACTCTTCCGTCCGCTACCGTTCCGGCGTTTGCCGTCACCGTGCAAAGAACCCTGAAGACGGGCCTGATCCGATTTGTCAGGCCGGGCGCCACTGTTACCATCACGGCAAAAGCCACGGCCGCACTCGTGGGCGTGGTTTCACCCAACTGCGTCTACGCACTCGATCCTTCCGCGCAAAACGCGTTTCAGGCAACCAATGGCGCCACGGTGGCGTTAAACGGCTGCGCGATCGCGGTGAATTCCAGCAACAGCGATGCCATGACCGTATCTGGTGGATCGATCGTCACCGCATCGGCGATTTCGGTAGTGGGTGGAGTCTCGATCAACAATGGCGGAAGCACCACGCCTGCTCCTACCACCGGAGTAGCGGCGGCCGCCGATCCGCTCGCCTCACTGCCGGCTCCGGTACCTGGCGCGTGCAACTTCACCAACTATAACCCCGGCTGGGGGACCTGGACGCTCAATCCCGGGACTTATTGCGGCGGAATCACCATCTCCAACGGCGCCACGGCTACATTCAATGCAGGTACGTACATCATTAATGGCGGCGGAGTCACACTGGTTGGCGGAACCACCGACACCGGCAGCGGAGTGATGTTTTATCTCACGGGGACGAACGCGTCCTATGGTTCCGTGAACATCTCCAACGGCGCGAACGTCACCTTCTCGGGGCCAACATCCGGTCCGTACACGGGGATCGTGTTCTATCAGAACAGAACGATTACGTCGTCCGCCAACGCCACCTTCTCCGGCGGCGTCGCCATGAAAGTGACCGGTACCCTGTATTTTCCGACCACATCGGTATTGTTCTCGAATGGGTCCAGCGTTTCCAACGTCTACACGGCAATCGTCGCCAAGCAGGTTTCGTTTACGGGTGGAACCAGCCTCCAGTACGACGCCACCGGAATGAAGACCGGGCTTTTCTCGAAAGGTGTTGCGCTGGTGCAGTAGTCACTGGGTACCCTGGCGCCCCACAGATCCCGCCGCTCACCACCAGGAGGGTGTAGAATCGGACCTCAGGAGGCCTTATGATTCTGGTTGCCGGCGCCACCGGCCTGGTCGGAAACGAGGTATGCCAAAAGCTGGCGAGGCGCGGAGAAAAGGTTCGCGCACTGGTGCGCGCGACCAGTGCCAAAGAAAAGCTGGAAACCCTGCGGTCGTGCGGCGCCGAATTATGTGCCGGCGACCTGAAAGACCCTGGCTCTCTCAGTAGCGCGTGCCGCGGCGTGGATGCCGTGATCTCGACGGCGTCCTCGACCCTTTCCCGGCAGGCTGGAGACTCGATTGAGTCGGTAGACGCAGCCGGACAACTGAACCTCGTGAACGCGGCCAGAGCCGCCGGCATAGGGCGGTTTGTTTTCGTTTCGTTCCGGCGGCCGCGCGGCATGTCGTACCCGCTGGCCGATGCGAAACGCGCCGTCGAAGAGGCCATCGCGAGCCTGAACTTCACGATTATTCAGGCGAGCTGGTTCATGGAGGTGTGGTTGAGCCGCGCGCTGGGGTTCGACTACCCCAACGCATCGGCCCGCATCTATGGACCCGGAACCAACCCGATCAGTTGGGTCTCCTTCCGGGATGTCGCCGAAATGTGCGCCCTCGCGGTTCGAACCCCGGCCGCGGACCGCCGGACGATCGAGTTCGGCGGGCCCGAGGCCCTCAGCCCGCTGGAGGTTGTGGCCCGTTTCGAGAAAATCGGCGGCAGGCCGTTCCAGCTCGAGCATGTTCCCGAGCAGACGCTGCGCGCACAATTCGAGGGAGCGGCGGATCCGATGCAGAAGAGCTTTGCCGGGCTGATGCTAGGCTATCTGTATGGAGACGCCATGGACATGGCGCCCGTGGTGAACCAGTTCGGCATCCGGCTCACGAGCGTCGATGAGTACGCCCGCCGCGTGCTGGGAGGCCAGGCCGCATGAAACCGAATCATAGTATGCACGGAGTCACAGCCGAAGAGATTCGGCGGCTTGTGGCCGTAATCGATTACTCGGAAGTCCTGACCATCACCGCCAGCGAGGAGGATGTACGGGCAGCCTGCCGTGCCGCCAGGAACTACCGCTTTCGCGCGGTCGTGGCCTTCCCTCAATACCTGGGCACGCTGGTGGACGAGCTGAAGGATTCGGGAGTGCGGGCGCAAATCCCGGTTGGCTTCCCCTGCGGGGGGACCACCACCCGCGTCAAGTGCTTCGAGGCCGAAGAAGGATTGCGGCGTGGGGCGACCGACCTGGACATGGTCATGAATATCGCCGCCTTCAAGGCCGGCGACTACGCGCGGGTGGCTCGGGACATATCCGAGGTGATGGCCGTGGCGCGGCCTTTCCACGTGCCCTTCAAGGTCATCATCGAAATCGGAGTCCTGACGGAGGCCGAGAAAGTCACGGCCGCCAAGCTGGTTCTGGATCGCGGCGCGGACTTCATCAAGACCTGCACCGGTTTCGGACCGGGCCGCGCCACCCTCCACGACATTGGCTTGATCCGGGAGACGGTTGGCGCCGGAATCGGCATCAAGGCCTCCGGGGGCGTGGCGTCCATCGAAGATGGAGTCGCCCTGATGCGAGCCGGAGCCACGGTGGTGGCCATGCGCCGGTTTCTGGTCGAGCAACTGGAGGGCCTGGACTGGCCGACCGCCCGGCCGCCCGACTGATCGGCGGCCAGTGGCCGGGAGTGTCGAGGTTGGGCAGAAAATGGCCGCGGATCTGGACTGGAAACAAATCGTCTGACGGTTCCTTCACCCCAGCCCCAGTTGCCGTATGGCCGCCCCGGCACCGTCCAGGTTCGCGAGTTTCATCTCGGAGTACTTGCGGGAAAGGATTATCCCGTCGGAGCCGGCGCGGAAAGCCGCCATCACGGCGTCGCGAGTGCCGCCAGGCGTTGACTTGCTGGAATTCGCGTTCGTGGGGATGTCGATATCGATGCCCGGCCACAGTTGCGTCCTGGTCCCATTCAGCGCTTCGCGGGCGCGTTTGGCCTCCCGATACACGTAATCGGCGGACAGACCGGTTCGCGGGATTTCCGACAGGCTTTTTTCCTGCTTGTAGTCCAGAACGCGGTAGTGGAAGTCCAGCAACTCTTGTGGGGGAACGTCGCCATAGATGGTTCCGCCCACGCTCCCGATATAGTCGGCCAGGCGCTCGCCGCCGCAGTTGTGATACATCACCATCTTCAGGAAGTCGGAGTATTTCGAAAGCTCCGTGAGATCCTGCTCGGCGCGGTAAATCGGACTGAAGGAATTGTTGTGCCAGATATGCCAGCCGACCCCGATCGAGGGCTTGATCTCCTTCACCTTTTTGTACATGGCCGCGTAGGTTTCGCGGAGGCTGTCGGTCCAGAGCATCTCCCAGGCGAGCAATTCGGGATAGCGGAGCAGCAAGCGCCACACCGTCACGTAGTAACCATCCACGGGCCGCTTGCCCTGCCGCGCACCCTGGAGGAAACTGGCCAGGGCATGGAATCCCGTTCTGGCCCGCGCGGGATCGATGCCCCGCTCTCGCGCCTTGCGCTCGCAGAACTCGCAGAAGCAGGTTACACCCGCCGGATCCCGGCTGGCTCCGCCGTGGCTCGAGCCAAGGGCATTGGCGAATGCGCCCTGGCGCTCGGAGCCCCACATGATGCCGTCGATGTCGTAAGAGCGGGCGTAATCTTCCACCATGCCCAGCAGCCAGTTCCGGTAGTTGGGATTGTTGAAACACAGGGTCGTGGCATTCCTGCCGTCCAGGGTCTTTTCCTGGAGCTGGCGGATGTTCGGAGTGTCGTCGCGGAAAACGTCCTCGAACCAGCAGATGGTTTTCATTCCGCGTTTGCGGGCCGAGGGAAGCACCGCCTCGAGCACGTCGTAGTCGCCGAACTCCGGGGCGCGAAAGTCCTTCAGGACGGTGTTCCGGTAAAACTGGGGCCGGATTCTGGTGTAACTGCCGCCATGGAAGGTGCCGGCATCGTACTCCTGCTTGCCATGATCGGGCAGCGGCTGGCCGGGCAACTGCCGTCCCGCGATTCCACGGCCGTAGGTGAACGTGGCGACAAACAGCGTATTGATGAACGCGTCCCGCTGAAACACGTCCAGCACCTGTTCGACGCCTTCGTCCACAAAAGATACGGCGCCTACCTGAATGCCAATCGTCTTGGCCGTAGCCGGCGCCGCGGCGGCCATCGCTCCGCCCACGGCGCTCCAGAGAAAGCCTCTTCGGTCCATAGTCACCTCTCTCAAAGCGTACTCCACCCGCCCGCCGCGTCAGAGCCAGTTCAGATCCGCGTAGCGCTGGCCCGTGAGGTGCAGGAAAAGCGGCTCGAGGGCGCGAAATTCCTGGCCGTCGTAGCTGATGGCCCCATCGTTGGCGAGCACCGTGACGTCCCCTTGCCAGACCAGCTTTCCAGGCGTGGTGATGATAGCCACCTCGTGGCAGAATCGCTCGATGGTGTCGAGCACGTGGCTGGTCATGAAGACCGTGCGGCCCTGTTCCGTGAACCGCCGGAGCCATTGCTTCATCAAGGCCACGCCGGCCGGGTCAATGCTCTCGAACGGCTCGTCCAGAAAGAGCACCTCCGGCGAATGGATCACGGCGGCGGCGAAGGCCACGCGTTTGCGCATTCCGGTGCTGTAATCGCGCAGCGTCTTGGAGGTATCGGTCAGCTCGAGCGCATCCAGCAGCTCGGTCACGCGCTGGCGTGTGGTGGCTTCATTCAGGCCGTACATGCGCGCCACGAAGGCCAGGAACTCGTGGGCGTAGAGCGGGTCGAACAAACCCAGGGTTTCGGGCATCACGCCCATGCGGCGCTTGATGGCGGCGCTCTCGGCGTCGAAGCGTTGCCCCAGGATTTCGATTTGGCCGGCGGTGGGGTCCAGCAGTCCCGTCAGACAGCCGATGGTGGTGCTTTTGCCCGAGCCGTTGGGACCGAGGAAGCCGAACATCGTGCCCGGCGCCACCGACAGCGACAAACCTCCGACCGCGGTTACCGTGCCGTACTTCTTCACCAAGTCTCGAATCCGTATGGCGTCCATTCGATCAGCCCCTTCCTTCGACTATGGCCAGCAGTTTTTCCCGCCGCGCCATCAGCAGTGCTCCCGCGCGTTTGAGCGATGAGAAGTAAAAAGCCGCGGCCAGCAGAACCACCGGGATCGCCATCCACCACTTATCCGGCGCCAGAGCCGCCGGCCAGGCATGGGCCAGCAACTGCGGCCCGATCATCACCGCCAGAATTCCTCCGATGAGCACCGTGTTGCCGGCAGCCGAAAGGTCGTTTCCGAAAGTGCTGTAGTAGTCGCAACAGCGCGGGCCGAACAAGGTGGCCCAAAGCCCCAGCCCGAGAAACGTGAACAGACTCGTCACCGCGGCTCCCACGAGCATGATCAACATGCGCGCGTCGAAAGGAAAAGGCGAGAAGAGGACAAAGAGCAGAGTGCCCACCAGAATCAGCGACGAACTCATCAGCAGGAAGGTGTAGCTGCCGGCGCGCAGAACAGCCGCCGGCTGCGCGGGCAGCAGGAAGAAGCGGCGGAATCCTCCGGCCACGTAGCCGAACTGGTTGACCGAGAACTGCGCGGTTCCCATGCAGCCGAGGACGGCGAAGGCGGTCAGAGCCGCGCCGAACGGAGAACCGGGGTGGCCCTTCCTTCCCATGGCGAAGATCACGGCGGCGGCAATCGGCAGGGCCAACGCGTAAATGGTGCGGAAGCGGGTGTTGCGCATGTAGAACCGCAGCCAGTGAGCCATCAGCGGCCCCAGGCGCGGGCCCAAGAACGCCGCCAGGCGATCGTAAGGTGTGTCCCACGTAATGATGACGGTTTGGGCCGCGCGCGGCGTGTAGGGAGGCCGGCGCTCTAGCGCCACCAGGGCGGCCGCCAGCCCCAGCAGCCACCACACCTGCAAGAGCAGGCCGGAAAAAGCCGCGAGGTCCGTGCGGGTCATGGTCGCGGCCGCCGCGAATGGCGGCGTATAGCTGAGAACGTGCATCAACGCCGCACTCACCCCGCGATGGCCTTTCAGCACGGGCCGCAGGATGGCGGGCAGGAAGCCCACGCTCGCCATGCTCGCGAGCAGCACCGCGGCGCCGGCTTTTCGCTGCATCAACCGTTCCAGCAGCAGGGCCACCACGCGCGCCAAAAGGTAATTGGAAACAAACAACAGGAGAACCGCCATCAGTCCCAGCCAGAAGGACGCGGCACTGGCGACGTATAGTCCCACCACCAGCCCCAATTCCAGCGCCAGAATCAGAAACCAGAAGGGGTCGATTATGCCGATAAAGTGCCTGGCCACGCGCCGCTCCTGGGTTTTCAGCGGATAGCGGCGGAGCTGGGCTTCCGTGAAGATGGCGTTCACTCCGTAGCCCAGAATCACGGCGGCCACGACGGCTTCGACGTACAGGCCCGAGAGCACCGCCTGCGCCACCGTTTCGGCCTTGCCGCTGCGCACGGCCACCAGCGCGGCGCCGAATCCCCCCGAGGCGAACAACGCAATCAGCAGCACCAGCAGAAGATAGCAGACCATGAATAGTGCGATGCGGCCGTTTCGCGAGCGCGTCTTGGCCCACAGAAGTTTGTAGCGGAGCCGGACCAGATGTCCGATGAGCTCGAAGTTCACCGAATCACTTCCGCATTGAGATACGGGCGCAGCGCTTCCGGAACCACCACGCTGCCGTCCTTCTGCTGGTAGTTCTCCACAATCGCCACCCAGGTGCGGCCTACCGCCAGACCGCTGCCGTTCAGCGTGTGGACGAACTCCGATTTCTTCCCGCTCTGGAAACGGATACCCGCGCGGCGCGCCTGGAAGGCTTCAAAGTTCGAACAGGAGGAGATCTCCTTGTAGGTGTTCTGCCCTGGCAGCCAGACTTCGATATCGTAGGTCTTGGCCGACGAGAACCCCAAATCCGCCGTGCACAAGACCACCGTGCGGAACGGCAGGTCCAGGCGGCGCAGGATGTCTTCGGCGTCGGCGGTGAGCTTCTCGAGTTCCTCGTAGCTCTCGCCGGGCCGGGTGAACTTCACCAGCTCGACCTTCTGAAACTGGTGCTGGCGGATGATGCCGCGCACGTCGCGGCCGTAGGAGCCGGCCTCGCTGCGGAAACAGGGCGTGTAGGCGCACAGTTTGATCGGCAAGGCATCGGCTTCCAGGGTTTCGTCGCGGTAGATGTTGGTGACGGGAACCTCGGCCGTGGGGATCAGCCAGAGGTCGTGCCCCTCGCACTTGAACAGGTCCTCTTTGAACTTGGGCAACTGGCCCGTGCCGAAGAGGCTCGCCGAGTTCACAAGGAAGGGTGGAAGCACCTCGGTATACCCATGCTCGCGGGTGTGCACATCGAGCATGAAATTGATGAGCGCGCGCTCGAGCCTGGCGCCCAGCCCCCAGTACAGGGCAAAGCGCGCGCCCGTGATCTTGGCGGCGCGCTCCAGGTCGAGAATGCCCAACTCCGGGCCAAGGTCCCAGTGGGCCTTCGGTTCGAAATCGAATGCCCGCGGCTGGCCCACGCGCCGCACTTCGACGTTGTCCTCGGAGGCTTTCCCTTCCGGAACCGATTCGTGGGGAACGTTAGGAATGCCGGCCAGCAATTCCCGGAACTCTTCGTCGAGAGTCTTGACCTGCTCGTCGAGCGACGAAATCTCGCCGCCGATGGCGCGCATCTGCGCCTGCCGCTCGGTGGTATCCGCGCCCTCGCGCCTCAATTGCGCGATTTCGGCGCTTTCGGCGTTGCGCCGCGCCTTCAGCCGTTCGGATTGCGAGATGGCGGCGCGCCGCTTCTGATCGAGCTCGCGGAAGCGGTCGAGCCTGGAAACGTCGCCGCGGGTGGCGAGGCGTTGCGCGATCCGATCGAAGTTGCCGCGAAAGTAAGAGAGATCGTGCATTCTGCTTCCATGCTATCGAAAAAACCCGGTGACAGACGGAACGTTTCCGGGTTTTCCCGGCCAGAAACTGGGAAACGTTCCGTCTGTCACCGGGTTTTTATTCCTCTTCTTCGTCGGCTTTCAGGGGTTCCAGGTCTTCGGCCTCGAANNATCTGGGTGCGGGCATGCTCACAGGCGGTTTGCATAGACAACCCTGTAGATGAGTCCTATTCTATCCGGGCGCGTGCGGTTGTCAAGACCCCCCTCGGCCCCAATCCGGCGTACTCCCGCTCAATCTGTTCGAGCGTCTTCCCTTTGGTCTCCGGCACCCGCCAGAGTATGAAGAGGAACCCCATGACACAGATGCCCGAATACAGCCAGAAAGTCCCCGCCGGACCGAGGGCCGCGTTGAGCGCCGGGAACGTGAAGGTAAGCACGAAGCACGCGATCCACA
>PLMF01000314.1:9962-10539 GCA_003142355.1 Bryobacterales bacterium | reverse complement strand
GCCGGCGCAACCCGCCAGCATCAGCGGCCGCCGGCCCAGCCGGTCCACAAAGCCCAGGGCCACCAGCGTGAATACCAGGTTGATGGAGCCCGTGATGACGATGTTGAACAGGATATCGCTCACGCCGTACCCGGCGTTCCGGTAGATCTCCTCGGCGTAGTTGAAGATCACGTTGATTCCGCTCCACTGTTGCAGCACGGCCAGAAAGACGCCGACGCCGAGCACCTTCAGCATCCCGGGCGCCAGCAACTCCGCCCACCGCCCCTCCTGCGCGTGTGGTTCCACGGTGTCAAGCACGTCCGCCAGCGCCCTGTCTGCATATTCTTCCCCGCCAATCCGNNAAGCACGAAGCACGCGATCCACAGCGCCGATACCGATACCGATACCGCGACGCCGCGAATGCGGTTCGGGAAGATCTCCGAGATGAGCACCCATGTCACCGGCGCCAAGGACATCGCGTAGCAGCCGATCGTGGCCAGAGTGCAAACCAGAACGGGCAGGCCCTTCAGCCCGAAATGGTAAGAGAACCCCAAAAGCAAGTGGAAGACCGCCACGCCGGCGCAACCCGCCAGCATCA
>PLMF01000314.1:236-9923 GCA_003142355.1 Bryobacterales bacterium | reverse complement strand
ACGCCGAGCACCTTCAGCATCCCCGGCGCCAGCAACTCCGCCCACCGGCCCTCCCGCGCGTGCGGTTCCACGGCTCCCAGCACGTCCGCCAGCGCCCTGTCCGCATATTCTTCCCCGCCAATCCGCGCCAGAGTGCGGCGCGCACGGTCTTTCTGCCCCCGAATCGCCAGCCAGCGAGGGCTTTCCGGCACCAACAGCGCGCCCAGGAAGAAGACCAGCGACGGAACGGTTACCGCGGTGAACATCCAGCGCCAGCCGAACTGCCCGTTCCAGGACTGGCGGATCGTCTCCGCGGTCGCGCCCACAGGAACGGTCTCGGCGATCAGCCAGTTGACAATCTGCGCGGCCAGGATTCCCACCACGATCGTCATCTGGTTCATCGACACCAGGCGTCCACGCCATGGCGCGGGGCTGATCTCCGCAATGTACACCGGCGATACATTGGATGCGATCCCGATGGCGACTCCGCCCGCGATCCGCCAGATCACGAACGCCGTGAACGTGGAGGCCCATCCGGTAAGCACAGAGGAGACCGCGAACAGCACCGCGGAGGCGATCAACAGCTTCTTGCGGCCGAACCGGTCGGCGCCGGCTCCGGCCACGAGCGACCCCAGCAAACATCCCAGCAACGCGCAACTGTTGGCCCAACCGATCTGCTGCTCCGAGCTGAGTTGAAAGAACTTTTCATAAAACGGCTTGGCGCCGCCGATCACCACCCAGTCGTAACCGAATAGCAGTCCGCCCAGCGCGGCGACGGTCGCCAGCAGCCAGACGTAGCGCGCGTTGTACTGTTCTTGGGGCTTCATCTCAGGCTTTCCCGCCTATGGCTTCCAGACAACGGTATGCACCGAAGAGCCCGCCGGCCGGAGCACGTCCAGCCTCACCTGAACGGGCCGGGCATCCGTGAACTTGACCACAGCCGAGACCTGCCCGCCCGGCATGAGATCCGGCAGCTTCGTCTCGAAGCGCTCCACCGGAATGTCGCCGAAACCATGCACTACCGCCCGAAGGACATAGCCCCGAAGCGCGTAAGCCGGCGCGGCGATCCTGGTCTTCAATTGAACCTTCAGTTCTCCGGGCTTGCCACTCACATGGAAGGTTTCGAGCGGGCTCGACTCCACCCGCAACGCCTCGAATGACGGCTTTCGCGCGCCGTACACGTCTACCACCCCGTGAACCCGCTGCTTCATGGCTCCCACTCCGCGATCGCCGACGTGGGTGCGGTAATCGTTGTAGCAAAAGAAAATCAGTCCCGCCACGAAGTCCCGCTGGCGGAACACCCTGTCCTGATCGACCAGAACCGAGACGCGGGCGGCATCGCCTTCGGGACGATCGGCCGTGCAGGCGCAATATCCGTACTCCGAGATGACCAGAGGCTTGCCGGGAAAGACGCGGTGGATCTCATCCAGGATGTTCCCCAGATCTTCCATCGTGCCCTCTTGCCACGACCCTACGTACTCGTTGCACATCACGTAGTCCATCAATCCGCTCACGTCCCGGCCCGGAGTCGTGCGCAGCGAGTGGGACGCGTAGGTGGCCAGCCGCTTCGGATCCAGCCTCTTGGATTCCTCGTACATGCGCCTGGCGAACGCGTACGCCGGGGGATTCTGCCCGCCGATCTCGTTGCACATCCCCCACGAAAAAATACTGGGATGATTGCGGTCGCGGCCGATCATTTCCCGCAGTTGTTCCAGGCCGTTGTTCATGAGGTCCGCCGAGGGCTCCGCGGTCGTCTCGCGAAACGTGCCGGGGCCCCAGGTCGGGACTTCGGTCTGGATGAACATGCCGTGGCGGTCGCACCAGTCGAGCACGGCCCGGTCTTGCGGCCAGTGCACGCGCGTGTAGACGCAGTTCAGCTCCTGCATGTCGGCGTGGTCGTGTTCAATCCAGCCGGCGGGCTCGGCCATGCCGTACTCCGGGTTGCTGCCGGCCATCCGCTCGACGCCCATTAGGCGGACCCTCTCGCCGTTGAGGTAGAACGCGCTGTCCCGGATTTCGATTTTGCGGATGCCGAAGGTAGTGACCAGTGAGTGTCCCTCCCCCAGTTCGGCGTCGAGGCGGTAAAGGTTGGGATGATCGAAGTGCCAGAGCCGCGGCTCCCGGAGAATCGCCGCCCGCAGCGCGATGGTCCTGGTTTCGCCCGCGGTCAGTTGCACGGATGCCGCTTCCGCAACCGCGAGGACCGCGTTCCCCGAGGCTTCGTCGGTAACGCGGTAGCCGGCGCGTCCATTCCAGGATTGCTGCGACGTGTTACGCACCACCACCAAAACGGCGATCGAGGCCGTTCCCTCAGACAGGTCGGGCTCGGCGTCCACGGCCACGCTCTCGATGAATACCTTCGGCGTGACCAGCAACTGTACGGGACGGTAGATGCCGCCATCGTGCGCCCAATCGCTGGAACGCCCGCGCGGGAGCATTTGCTCGTTGAACGCGTTGTCCACTTTCACGACGAGGCTGTTCGGCGCGCCGTAATCCAGCAGGTGGCCGGCGTCGAGCGTGAACGCCGTGTAGCCCTTGCCGATATGCCGCCCGGCTTCCTTCCCGTTCACCCAAACCGTCGCCGTGTGAAACACCGCTTCGAATTCCACCCGGACGGCGCGCTCGGACCACGCCCGCGGCGCTTCAAAGGTCCGGCGATACCACGCAAATCCCCGGTACTCGGTGTTCTCCGGCTCCACCTGCCAGGTGTGGGGGACGCGGACTTCCCTCCACCCGGCGGCCGGCGCATCCGGCAGGGCCCAACCGCCCGCTTCGCCTTTTCCATCCGCATCGAGCCGGAACAGCCACAAGCCGTTCAGAGAGCGGCCCTCGTCGCCGGAATACCGGGCTACGGTGGATGCCGGGGCGGCCTCCGAAGCGGAGCCTGCCAGAAGCGGAACGGCTGCGCCAGTAGCGAAAAAGCGTCGTCGGGTCAGCATCAGTCCGTGCCTTCCAAGGGGCGGATGAGCCGCAGCGCGGGCCGCGTGTTGTATTCCCGGCGATAGCGGCGATGTTCGGCATCATCGGGAAAATGCTCGCCCGCGGGGTACGGATAGCGGCTCATGGCATGAAACGGCAGCGGCTCCACGCTGGTGGAAAATGCCGTATTGGGGTCGCGATCCTTGGCCCAGCCATCCACCTTCAACAGAAAATCGCGCGTCCATCCGGCCGGCGGCGGCGGCGCGGCCGAAAACCGCAGCCGGATCTCGTCGCCCGAGCCCAGAATCACCGGCCGGTCGTCCACGTAGCGCAGCAGCTCGCGCACGTCGCCGTAGCGCGTGTACAGCCCCGGCGTCGGATTCCAGGACGAGTCCGGCTGAACACTGTCGTAAAAGAATGTTTCGGGCTGCTTTCGCTCCGCATCGACCCGCGTCCGCGAGAATCCTCGGAAATGGAGGTCTGCGGAGACGAGCGGAACTTCGCGCACCCGCACCTCCGCCTGCGATGCCCCTTCGCTGAGGAAGATCTCGTCCCAATACACGCACACACTGGTCACGATCCGCACCTTGCGGCTGGCGGCCGGAAACCGCAGTTCCACCGCAATCGTCTTGGGCTTGCCCGCGGGCATTCCCATGTCTTCGTTTACCGTCTTCCACTGCCCCGCGGCGTCCTCCATCTGCAGGTACGGCATGATGAGGCCGCCCTTCACTTCCTGCGCGGCGGCGCGGAACGTGCTGCCATCCGCCCAGTCCACCCAGCCGTTGAGCAGCAGGAGGGCGCGGCCGTCCGGCGCGGCCTGGCCGAAATCCAGCTCCAGCGTGTGCGGCGCCGCCACGCCCAGCTTCGAGCGCGGAAACTGGTCGGGATACTTCCGGTCGCGCGCCAGCAGGCTCGCCAGCACGTCGCGCCCCGCGTCGTCGCGCGCCGATTGCGGATAGATGCGCCGTTCGACGCCAAATAGACGGAACTCGGGATACGGCGGCCCCTTGAATTTCTCGTTGGTGAAAATCTCGGCGGCGACGGCGTGGTCCACGGCCAGAAGTTGGATCTGGTCCAGGTAGGACACCTCGCTCAGCTCCTCGGTGACGCGAATGTCGTAACCGCCATCCACCGCCGCCAGCGCCGCGCCGGGAATCGAGACGTACTCGTCATGGTCCACCGGAAAGAACGTGCCCTCGCCATCGCTCGCGCCCAGGGGAGCTACGCCCAGCACATCAGTCACAAATTGCATCGCGCGGCCATTCCAGGTCCAGACCATGGGACAAGAGCCCGACAGGCGCTGCGCCTCCCGATACGTATAGCCGCGCCCTGCCGCTTGCCGGGTTTCGTTCTGGATCAGCCCGTTGGGCCACGTGATGCGCACCACGTCCACCGAGGCCGCCGCGCCCGTGTCGAACAGCAGCGGCACACCGGCATAGATGGCCGAGTGGTATAGCGTCCCGGCCTTGATTTCCACTTCCGCGTCCTGGGCCAGCTTGAGATTCTTAATGCCCTCGAGGCGCACGCGGATCCAGTGCGACGGGCCGCGGCTGCGGTTGAGCGCCAGGTGTATCTTGCCGTCGGGCGCAATGCTGGCGCGATCCATGCGGCCGTCGTTATCGAAATCGGCTGGTACCCGCGACTCGTCGGGCGGCGTGCCCTGGAACGGCTCCGCCGCGTAATGGCCCCCCAGGCGATCGCGATACAGCACCGGCGCGTGGTCGCGATAGAACACCGCCAAGTCGAACGCCTTGCTGTCGGCCGCCACGCGCAGCTTCTCCGTCGCGGCCGGGAAGCCCTGGACGAACGGGAAATCCGCGGTCCGATCCGCGAACCCCGCCGCGCCTTCATTGCGCACCAGCGCCGGCGAGGCTCCCAGCAGAACCAGGTCGAGATCGTAATCGTGATCGTAGTCGATCCATACAGCGCGCTCGAATCGCCGCCGGGGCAAATTGGCCTCGACGCGGCTGAAATGTCCCTTGGAATTGGCCAGCAGCACCGGCCCCGACTCGGTGAGCACGCACAGGTCCATGAAGCCGTCGTTATTGAAATCCCCCGCCGCCACTGAGATGACGCCGCTCAGGCCCGCCAGTCCCGAATCGGCCACCAGTTCCCCGCCCTGCCGGTAGAGCGCCACCCCACGCGCCGACCACGTCAGCAGATCGGTGCGGCCTTCGCCCGTGGAATCGATCGCCAGCAGCCCCGCCGCCGCGCCTTCCAGCACGCGATCTTCGTATACCGGCGTGGTCGCCGCCGGCTTGGCCGCCGGCGCCGCGGGCGGATCGTAGATCTCCGCATAGGCGCACCAATCCACGTCCTCGGGAACGGCCGCGTCTTCCGCCTGCTTCTTGAGCCGCTGGAATTCCGCCAGCGCGCTCGCCGCCTCTTCGGCGCGCCCTTCCTGACGGTAGAAGTTGTAGAGTTGGAAGCGCGCCGCGGCCAGTTGCGGATCGAGCTTGGCCGCCAACTCGAACTGCGCCCGCGCCGCCTCGGTGCGCTCTTCGAGCTTGTACAGGGTCCCGAGTTGGTAGTGTCCGATGGCCTCATCGGGCACAAGCTGGATCATGCGTTCGAACTGCGCCACCGCTGCTTCCGTGTCGCCCGCCTTCTTGTATTGAATGCCCAGGTTGAACCAGGTATGCGGCAGCTTGTGGTCGCGCCGCTGCACGTCCTTGAGCTGGGCGATGCCCTCCTGAACCTTGCCGGCATTGAGCAGCGCCAGCCCGTAATTCAGTTTTTCCCTCACGGAATTCGGCGCCAGATCGAGAGCCTTCTTGAACTCCACCACCGCTTCGGCCTGCGTGGTGGGGTTTTCGTAAAAGGCCCTGCCCAGGTTGCGGTGCTGCGCCAGAGCAGGGGGGATCGTGGATGAATCCGCCGCCCAGAGCAACAGTGCGCCCAGCACCAGCACACATGCACCTGTGGGGCAGGCTGGCAGCCTGCGCGGCGGTTGGCAACCGCCGCCGGCCTGCCAAGGCCGATTGACAATCTGCCCACCACGCTTACCCCCGTGTCCCCATCAACACCCCCGCCGGCCCCGCCAGCGCCACCCGCCGCACCTCGCCGAACCCGGCCTCGCGCAGCCACCCGCCGTACTCCTCCTCGCTGTAGCTGGCGCCGCCCTGCGTGTTTACCAGCATATTGAGCGAGAACAGCGCACCGGCCCGCGGCCCCGTTTTATCCGCTCGCAGCAGGAAGTCCTGAATTACCACGCGGCCGCCCTCGACCAGCGCCCGGTACACGCGCGCCAGCAGGTTTCGATTCTCTTCCACCCCCAGCATGTGGCAGATAGCGGAGATCAGCACCAGGTCGTAGCCGCCGCCGAACTCGTCCGTGCGCAAATCGCCCACGCGCGTCGAGATGCGCTCCTCGAGCCCCGCTTCCCGGATATGCCGCTTGGCGATGGCCAGCACCGCCGGCTGGTCGAACACCTCCACGCGCAACTTCGCGTTGGCCTTGGCAAACGCAATGGCGTAAGCCCCCGACCCGCCGCCCACATCCAGCATGCGGCTTGCCCCCGCCGCGGCAGCCTGCGCCAACTGCGCCGCCCGCTGCCGCGCGTTGTTGTGCATGGCGGCAATGAACGCCTCGGTGCCCTCCGCGCCGCGTTCGCCGTCCGGTGCTGCCGTGCCCGTCCGCACACACTCGGTCAGGCCGGACCACCGGTGCCACAACCCCACCGTATGCAGCATTGCCATCCGCGCGCTATCCGGCGAGCTCGCCGCCAGAAACCGGGCGGCTGCCGGCGAGTTGTGGAACACCGCTCCCTCCTTCCGCACCAGNNCCGCCGGCCTGCCAAGGCCGATTAACAATCGGCCGCAGCTTACCAAGCTGCCCCACAATCTTCCTCATTGGACTAACGGGATCGGCTCGCCCCGCCCATCGAATCGCCCGCTCGCCGCCAGCGCGTCGCGCAACCGCCCCCGATTCGGCCCGGCCCTTTCAGCGGCTGCCGTGATGGTCCGGATCGCCTCCTCCGGCGCGGTCTCCGCGGGCAAACGGAAAATCCACGGCAGATTCACCGCGGTCAGGCTGATGTCGGCAGACAGCGCCACCACCGGAACGAAGGCCTTCGCGGCGAGTTGCTCCGCCAGGTGGCTGGCATTGCGGCCCACCGCCAGAATACCCACCGCATGCCCGCGGTACAGCAAGTCCACCAACTCCGTGGACGCCTGTCCCCAGGGCTTCTCCGCATCCACGGGCGCCAGCAGATACCGGTCTCCAAAAGGCGCCAGCGCCGCCCGCACCCCCGCGGCGGACGCGATCTCCGCCGCCGCCGGCCCGAACACCACCAGCCGCATGGGTCCCTCTGGCGCATCGGCTACCGGCGGGCCGAAATACCCCACGCCGCCTTCGCCCGCGCGCGCATAAGCTTTCTCCATCCCATAACGCCGATACCGGATGCCGCCATCGCGCACCGTTGCCAGGTACAGCGGCACCACGTTCTTGGAATTGGGATCGAAGACCATCGCGCCCGTCACTCCCTTGTAGCCTTCGAGGCCTGCCAGCGCATCGCGGATCTTTCCGCGATTCAATCCCGCACGGCAGACGGCGTCCAGCAGGATGTTCATGGTGTCGAAGGCCAGGGACGCAAATACTTCCGGCTGCCGGTCGAACCGCTTGGCGAAACGCGAGCGGAAGTTCGTCCACAGGAGATCGTCGCGCGTCGGGTCGAAGGGAAATACCGCTTCCATCCCCTCGGCGGCTGGCCCGGCGGCCGACAGCATCGCTTCTCCCACGGTCCGGAAACTGCCGAAGACCCGTTGCGTCATTCCCAATTCGCGCCTCTGTTGCAGGATCGCGGCGGTGGGCGCCTGGTCTCCCCAGATCACGATGGCCTGCGCTCCCGAATCCGCGATGATCCCGAGAGACCTGCGAAAATCCGTGGTTCCCGGAAGATACTTCTGTTCGAGGGTGACCGGATGGCCCAGGCGCCGCGCCGCATCCCGAAACTTCAGCACACCGAACCGGCCGTAGCGGTCGTTCACGCGCAGCAGGGCCACGCGCGTCAGGCCCAGGTCCGTATAGATGCGCCGCGCCAGCGTATAGCACTGCACACGGTCGTCTTGAATGGTGCTGAGATACCACGGGATGATGGTTTCCGGAATGGTGGGATCGGTGGCGGCCGAGTTCACGATGGGCACCTCGGTCTTGAGGCTGACGCGCAGCGCGATGTGCGTGGAATCGCCGCCGAGGGACCCCAGCATAGCCCAGACTTTTTCGTCGTAGGCCATCTTGACGATCTCGTTGCTGGAGGCGCCCCACAGCGCCTGGTCGTTGTGCACCATCAGGCGGAACGGTTTGCCCCCATACCCTCCGCGCGCATTGGCCTCTTCCACGGCCAGCAGCGCGCCATTCAGCATCATGCTGCCCAACGGCGCGTCGATGTGGTTCTCGACCGGTCCCAGGAAGCCGATCCGCACCTCGTCCACGTCCTGGGGCTTCACCGTGGGCACATCCCGCGCCGCGCCGTTGTACTCCACCTGCTTCTGATAGAACTCGTCGTAGGGCGCGGCGAAATTGCCGTAGGGCCGCATATCTTGAGGCGTGTTGGCGTAGGGGCGGACCTCGCGGTCCTTCGGCGGACCGGGCGGCTCGGCGCCGCATCTACAAACGCTGGGCGACTGGCCCCGCAACGCTGCTGCCAGCGCCGCGGCCACCAGAACGCGCCTGATCGCGAGTGACATGGCTACTCCTTCTTTGCGCCACCAGTGCGGAAGACCGCGATGGCTTCGATCTCCACCAGCAGGTCGGGGCGGCACAGGATCGCCTGGATGCCGGTCGAGGCGGGCAGCGGATCGAGTTCCTGCTCGCCATAGAACGCCGTGCGCTCCTCGTTGAAAACGGCGTAGTCGCGCTCGATATCGCGCAGGTAGCAGGTGGTGCGCACCACATCCTTCCAGCTCGCGCCCTCCGATTCCAGCAGGGCCGTGATATTGGCGAAGGTGCGGCGCGTCTGGGCGCGGAAATCGTCCGGAAAGAGTGTCTCCCCGTGCGCCCCTACGGAGGCTGTTCCCGAGATCAGCAGTACCGCCACGTTTCCGAAATCCAGCCGCAGGCCGCGCGAAAAGGAACTCGGCTGCTCGTAGTCGAAGGCCTCATTGAGGGCGCCTGGGGCGTGAACCGCTCTCTTCTTGATGGCCGTGGTGCTCATCAATTCAGCCAGTGCGTCCGGAATGTTCATCATTTGCTTGTCTCCTTTTGCTTCAGGCGGATTCCATGACTGACCCCGTGGGCCGTGGCCACCCACAGATCGTCGCCCTGAAAGTCCACACCGAGAATGTAGTTGTGGGATGGAGCCGAGGTCACCGCAATCTGCGTGATCTTGCCCTGAGCGTCCCGGACAGTCATTTCCGGCGCTCTGGTATCCAGTGCCGGCCGGTAGACGGCCCAGTTCGTGCCGTCATAGAAAGCCAGTCCCTTATCCGTTGCGAACCAGGCCCGGTTGCCGTCCACCGCCTTCACCTGGTTCAGAAAATTGCTGGGAAGACCGCTGTCCTTTTCCAGAAAATTCTTCCAGTACCGCCCGTCGTAGCGGCTGGCGCCGAAGTAAGTGGCGACCCACAGGACGTGGTCTTTCTCCGCCCAGCTCACCGAGGTGGTGATCTCGTGAATCAACCCCTGGTCCTTGAGCAGCACGATCTCGGTCTCGCCATCGGGATCGTTGTAGTCCTTCCATCGGCCGGTCTTCACGTCATACTCCAGCACGCCCCCGCCCCACACCGCGTAGTAGACCTTCTCGGTTCCGGCGGAGACCGCGTAGGTCCAGATCTCGTACATGGGAGTGTT
>PLMF01000314.1:0-215 GCA_003142355.1 Bryobacterales bacterium | reverse complement strand
TGGGTGTAGTTGTCGAACCGCCCAGCCGAGAACCGGCTCAAACCGCCCATAGTGGCCGCCCAGACATCACCCGTGCGCGGGTCAGCGTCGACGAAGAGCACGGCGCGATGCGCCAGCCCGTCTGGAGTGCCATAGGTTTTCCAGTGACCGTTCTGGTAGAGCGCCAGGCCGTTCTCCGTAGCCGCCCACACCCGGCTGCCATCCACTTTGATCTG
>PLMF01000138.1 GCA_003142355.1 Bryobacterales bacterium | reverse complement strand
GCTCGATATCCGATCGAGTGAACGATTCAAACCGCGTGTGCCGCCCATGGTCGATGCCATATCGCTCCGTCCACCTACAATTATCCGGAGCCGTCCCGTGAGTTCATAGTCCTACGCATCCTGGGCGGGTACTAGCACTTTTGGGGCAAATGACAGAAATGCCGCCTACGTCTGCGGTATTGCCCCTTCCGCATCCGGCGCGGTGGAGCGGTCCTTGCGCAGCCACTCCTGCAATTGCTCCAGGTAGAGGTAGATCACGGGCGTGATGTACAGCGTCAGGAACTGGCTGACCACCAAGCCGCCCACCACGGCCAGGCCGAGCGGCTGGCGCGCGTCCGCGCCTTCGCCATAACCGAGCGCGATCGGCAACGTGCCGAACAGCGCCGCCATCGAGGTCATCATGATCGGCCGGAAGCGCAGCAGGCAGCCGCGCCAGATGGAATCGTAGGCGCTCGCGCCCTGGCGCTGCGCGCCGATGGCGAAGTCGATCATCATGATCGCGTTCTTCTTCACCACGCCGAACAGCATGATGATTCCCACGAACCCGTACAGGTCGAGCTGCTTATGGAACAGCACCAGGGTGAGCAGCGCGCCGAATACCGCCGAGGGCAGGCCGGAGAGAATCGTGATGGGGTGAATGAAGCTCTCGTACAGCACCCCCAGTACGATATAGATCACCAGGATGGCCACAATCAGCAGGATCGAGAGGTTCTGGAAGGAGCTCTGAAACTCCCTCACGGTTCCCTGGAAACTGCTGCTGATGGTGGCCGGCATACGCAGATCGCGGACCGCGTCGTCCACCTGCTGCGCCGCCTGGCCCAGCGAGTATCCCGGCCTCAGGTTGAACGAGACCGTCACCGCCGGAAGCTGTCCGAAATGGTTGATCGAAAGCGGACCGGTCTGGCGCCGCATCTTCACCACCGCGTCGAGCGGCACCAGCGGCCCCGCCGACGAGCGGATGTAGAGCTTGGAGAGCGCGTCCGGCGTGCGCTGGTACTGCGGCTCCACCTCCATGATGACCGAGTACTGATCCGCCGGGGCATAGATCACCGACACTTCGCGCGTGCCGTAAGCGCTGTAGAGCGCCTCCTGGATCTGTTGCGGCGTGACGCCCAGCGCCTGCGCCCGGTCCCGGTCCATATCCACCATCACCTGCGGGGCGGAGATCTGCATGTCGGTGTTGACGTCCACGAACCCGGGGAGTTGCCGCATCTTGGCCGCCACTTGCGGCGCCCAGGTGTAGATCTCGCTCAGGCTGGCGCTTTGCAGGGTGAGCTGATAGACGCTCGCCGAATTCTGGCCGCTCACCGTGATGGGCGGCGGGTTCTGCATGAACGTGAACAGGCCCGGAACGGCCGCCACCTTCGGGCGCAACTCCTCGATGATCTGGTCCACCGAGAGAATNNTGGTGCCTCGCCATGGATTCGAACGAGATGTCCTGCGGGCCCTGGGTTACACCGAACATGAAGCCGGTGTCCTGGCTGGGAATGAAGCCGGTCGGCATCTTGAAGAATAGATATCCCGTCCCAACCAACATCAGGATGGCCACCGCCAGCGTAACCGGGCTGAAGCGCAGCGCAATCTTGAGCGTCAATTCGTACCAACGCAGCAACAGGTCGAATCCGCCCCCCAGCGCGCGATAGAGGAGGCCGTGCCGCGTCTCGTGCTCCGATTTCAAAAAGCGGCTTCCCAGCATCGGGGTGAGGCTGAGCGACACGAACCCCGAGATGAGGATCGCCACCACGATGGTCACCGAAAACTCGTGTAGCAGGCGCCCCACAACCCCGCCCAGGAACAGCACCGGAATGAATACCGCCACCAGCGAAAGGGTCATGGATACGATGGTGAAGCCGATCTCCCGCGCGGCACTGACCGCCGCCTGCATGCGCGTCTCGCCCAGCTCCATGTGACGCACGATGTTTTCGATCATCACGATGGCGTCGTCCACTACGAACGCCACCGAGAGCGTCAGCGCCATCAGCGAGAGATAGTTCAAACTATAGCCCAGCAGGTACATCACCGCGAACGTGCCCACGATGGAGAAGGGCACCGCCGCGCCTGGAATCATCGTGGCCGAGATGTTGCGCAGGAACAGGAAGATGACCATCACCACGACGCAGACGGTCAGCAGCAGCGTTAGCTCCACGTCGCGAATCGAGTTGCGGATGGATCGCGATGTGTCGAAGAGCACCGCCAGCCGCATGGAAGGAGGAAGCTCCCGCTGGAACTGCGGGAGCAGCCGGCGGATGTTGTCCACCACCTCGACCGTGTTGGTCCCCGGCTGCCGGCTGACCGCCAGGATCACGCCGCGAACGTCGTTCATCCAGGCGATCAGCTTGTCGTTCTCGACGCTGTCGATCACGTTGCCCAGTTGCGCCAGCCGCACCGGCGTGCCGTTCCGCCACGCCACGATGATGGGGCGGTAGTCGGCGGCTTTGGCCAGCGTGCCGCTGGATTCGATGGTGAAGGCCTGCTTCTCGCCGTCCAGCCGGCCCGTGGGAAGATTGGTGTTGCTGGAAGAGATGGCGCGCTGCACTTCGTCGATTCCGATGTTGTGCGCGGCCAGCTTGTCGGGGTCCACCTGCACCCGCACGGCGTACTTCTGCTCGCCGAAGACCTGCACCCGCGAGACGCCGCTGACCATGGAGATGCGCTGCGCCAGCATGATATCCGCGTAATCGGTCACGGTGTAGAGCGGCAGCGAGTCGGAATTGAGCGACAGGTAGAGCACCGCCCGCTCGGCCGGATTGACCTTCTGATAAGACGGCGGGCGCGGCATGCTGGACGGCAGCCGGCCGCTGGCGGAAGAAATGTGCGCCTGTATGTCCTGCGCGGCCGCGTCGATATTGCGGTCCAGCGTGAACTGCACGGTAATGGAAGTGCTGCTCTGCGAGTTGGTCGAACTCATCTGCTGGATGCCCGCGATGGTCGAGAACTCGCGCTCCAATGGCGTCGCCACGGTGGACGCCATGGTCTCGGGGCTGGCCCCCGGCAGAAAGGCATCGACCTCGATGGTGGGGTAATCCACGCTCGGCAGCGCCGCCACCGGCAGCGCCCGGAACGCGACCGTCCCGAAGAGCACGATGGCGAAGCACACCAGCACCGTCATAATCGGGCGCTGGATGAAGAGTTGCGAGAGGTTCACAGCGGCCCCGATCCGATCTTGGCGGCGTCCACCGCCCGCACCTTGGCGCCCGGATACAGGAACAACTGACCGTCCGTGACCACCATGTCCCCGGGCGCGACTCCTTTTTCGATCACCATCTTGGCGCCGAATGCCCGGCCGACGGTTACCATCCGGATCTCCACCGTGTTGTCCGGCTTCACCACGTACACGAACTGGCCCCGCTGGCCGGCCTGNNGCGTCCACGGCATTGTCGATCACCGAGAGAGACCCCGAAGCGGTGCGGCCGGGATCGTCCTGCGAGGACACGCGCACTTCCAGCTTGCGATTGGCGCTGAGGCGCCGGATGGCCGGCAGGTGCTCCTCGGGTACGCTGAAGTTCACAAAAACCGGCGCGATCCGGTGGATCACCACCAGCGGCACGTCGTTCACCTTGACCAGGTTGCCCGCGTGCACCAGCAGGTTCCCAGTGCGTCCCGCAATGGGCGCGCGGATCTCGCAATAACTCAGGTCGAGCTTGGCCCGGTCCACCGCGGCCAGGTCGCTCGAGAGCGCCGCGCGCGCGCTTTCGATACTGGCCTGGGTGGCCCGCGCGGATGCGTGCGAGACGTCGGCGTTGGTCCGCGACTGGTCGGCCTGCGAGCGCGAAGCCAGCCCGCCCTTCTGCAGCTCCGTTTGCAGGGTCGCGTCGGAATCCGCGTACTTGGCCTGCGCGGAGTCGCGCGCCAGCGTGGCTTCGGCCTGGGCGACCTGGGCGCGGTCGCGCGCGACGTTGGCCTCCGCCTGGCGGAGCGCCTCCTCATACGGCCGCGGATCGATGGCGAACAGCAGATCGCCCCGGGCGACGTTCTGCCCTTCGGTGAAGCCGGTGCGAACCAGCTCGCCAGCGATCTGCGATTTCACCTGCACGATGGCGGATGCCTCCACCGTCCCCACCACCCGCAGTTCCGTGGGGACGGACTCTTCGCTGGCCTTGGCTACCGAGACGGGCACCACTGGAGGCCCGCCCGTGGGCCGCGCCTGCTCCCGCCTGCACCCGCCGAGCGCAAGCAGGCATGCGCTGAAAACTAAAATTTGGATGTGCCGCACCGATGACTCCCCAATCCTCGAAGTTTAGCAGAGATTCCCCACCAACTCCTGGAAACGCGGATGCTTCCGTAGCGGGTCGAGGTTGCTGTCGTGCTCGAACCAGCCCTTGTGGCTCAAGCCGTTGCGGGCAGCTTTTTCCAGGCACTCGATGGCCGGCTCCACCCGGCCAAGCAGGGAGAAGATGCAGCCCACGTTGTAAAGAAGCATGGGGTCATCCGGCCGGATGGCCAGGGCGCGCTCCGCCCACTGCTGGCCCTGCGGGCGTTTGCCGAACGCCACCAGGGCGTTGGCGGCCATGTAGAAAGCGCGAGCGTCGTCCGGATTCAACCGCAGGTGGCGCTCCGCCACTTCGATTCCGCGCTGGCGTGCCATGACGGCCTCGGCGGGACGCCCGAGGTCGTCGTAAATCTGGGCCACCAGGAGCGGCGATTGGTAATCATCCGGGTTTACGCGCATGGACTCCTCGTAAAGTTTCGCGGCTTGCTCAAACCGGCCCATGGCAAAGCAGTGGCGGGCATGGAAATAGTACGCTTCGAAAAGATCCGGGGCCAACCGAACGGCCAGATCGAAGGCCTTCCCGGCCTCCTCGTTCTTTCCGCTCAGCGAGAGAGACAGGCCGCGGGAAGCCCAAGCATGGGCGGACCGGGGGTCCATCTCCACAGCCTGGAGGCTGGCCCAATCGGCTTGCTCGCGAACCGCTTCGCTCCGGCCGGAGTAAAGGTAGAGGTAAGACCAGCAATCCGCCAGCCCGGCATAGGCTTGAGGATAGCTCGGATCCAACTCCATGGCGTGCACGAACATCTGCAGCGCAAATTCCACGGCCTGAGGGCTGTATTGGTAGTAGAACTTGCGTCCCCGCAGATAGCAGTCGTACGCGCGGACATCAGCCGTACGGGGCTTCCCGAGCGCCGTCCTCTCGTTCCGACTCAGGGTCACCTCGAGAGCGCGGACGACATTTTCCGCTATTTCCCGCTGGACGGCGAAAATGTCGCTCATCTCCCGGTCGTAGCGGCCGGACCAGAGCTGAAATCCGCTTTCCGCATCGGTGAGTTGAACCACGATTCGCAACTGGTCTCCGGACTTGCGCAGGCTCCCCTCGAGCAGCGTGCCGACCCGCAGCCGGCGCCCAATCTCGCGGGTATCCGCATCCGGCGTCCGGGAACGAAACGACGCGGTTCTGGAGGAAACCCGCAGGCCCTGGATCTTTCCCAGAACGTCCAGAATCTCCTCGGCCATGCCCTCACAGAAGTAGGCCTGGTCCTTTTCCTGGCTCATGTCGGCAAATGGAAGCACCGCTACCGAGGGAGCGGCCTCCGCCGGCAGGGGGGGCTCGTTGGCAAGCTCCGCCTCGCGGCTTCGCCACCAAGCGTCCAGTTCCCGATGGTAGGCGTAAACGGAGCCGAGTTTGTCGTGAACCAGCCGGTGAACCGGCAGGCCCTCCTCCCGTTCCCAACGCTGCACGGTTCGGGCGCCGCGTTTGAGGTAGGCGGCGATCTCTTTCCAGGAGTCCAGCCGATCTCCGGCCCCATCCGACCCGTCCACCCGCTTCACCTACACTCAGACGAATCCGGTACGCAAAAGTTCCGTCACCCGGGGGTTTTTTCGGCAGGTAATACGCCAAAGTACGCCATTGTTCGCCATTGTTTGCCATACCCGGGCCGGCAAACAACGGCAAGGAGAGATCGCCGGCAGAGAGTCGTCTACCCCTACGACGGTTTGCGGAAGTGCATCGCCTATCCGCCAACCAGCCGACAAGAATGGAGAGACGGTCATGAAGAAAGCTGCTGTAACGTTTGCTTCCCTGTTCCTGCTTGGGGCGTTAGCCACTGCCAACGCCAAGACATACTCTGTGAACCTGGCCAGTCCCATGGTTGTGGCCGGGACCGAACTGAAGGCCGGCACGTACGACATAGATGTAAAGGATTCCAGTTTCGTGATCAAGGACGGCAAGACCGCCATCACCGTCCCGGCCAGACTGGAGAAGGTCGACGCCAAGTATCCGGCCACGGCGGTACGCTACCACGTCACCGGCGGCAAGAACGAGCTCCGGGAGATCCGTTTGGGCAACACCAATCTGAAGCTGGTGCTGGGCGCCGGCGAGCCGGATGCTGCGACAGCCACCGGACAGGCGATTCGCTGAGGGGCGTCGCGGATGGGTCCTGCCGCCCGCCGGCGGCGCGCCATAAGCGAGCGGCAGGACGTGTTGTCCACCATTGCCGGGCGGCGGCGCCCAACGGGCCATAATATGAGCGTGGAGAAAACGGTGAAGGTGTTTGCCGGCCTCGAGGACGCCGATAAGGCCGACGCGCGCGATGACGCGGCGATGTCCCCGGAGGAGCGTCTGAATATCCTGATCGAACTCCGCGATTCTGGGTCGAGCCGGCGAATACGACTCAAATAAACAAATCCACGCCGACATGAAAAAACTCGGCGACTTTCTTTGCCTGCTCCTTCGTCATGGGCCGTTTTCCGCCAAGGATCTCCGACACCCGGCTCTTGGAGCCGACTACGGGCCAAAGATCTTTGGGGGCTAGCCCGCGTTGTTCCAGCAGAAACGCAACCAGCCTGTGCGGCTCGGACTTCGGTATTGGGTACGCCTTCTCCTCGAAATCGTGAATCAGGTCCGTCAGGAGTTCGAGGAGCGCGTCCTCCTCCGCCGTCATGTTTTCTTCGCCCTTCTCCATCAGGGATTCGACAATGGCGAGAGCGCGTTCGTTCTCCTCCTCCGTCTTGATGACCTTCGGAACCGCTCGGGCCAGAAGTCGCCCATACCGTTTCAGGTCGAGGTCTTCAATCGTGGTGCTCATAGCTTCCATTCCCCCTCGTCGTACTCCTCGTGCGTGAGAATGTGCTGGATGTAGACGATCTGGCGTAGATAGTGAACGAACGCGACCAACCGATACTTGTTCCCGCCCACATTGAACACCGTCAGATCGCCCACGAAGTCGGCGGAGCCGAAGTGTGCCCTCAGCGCGCCGGGGTTCTTCCACGCCGCAGCCTGGACAGAGTTTGCCCAGTGCTTGAGCGGCTCGGCCGCATTTGGGAAGCGCGTCCCGAAGTCCCGAATCCGCCGTTTACCGACGATTCTCGCACCCCAAGTTCCCATATATGGAACCAGCAGGTCAAGCTGGGCCGGTTGCTTCTCTTTGCGTTCAGACCCGCGCCGCAGGCGGCAACGTGGGAAAACAAGTCATGGCGGAGAGAGAGGGATTCGAACCCTCGATAGAGTTTCCCCTATACACGCTTTCCAAGCGTGCGCCTTCAACCACTCGGCCATCTCTCCGGCGCGGAGGCTCTCACCAGAATAACATGCGCGGCGCGCACCACCGTAGAATAGAGAACGTGGCCCGCTGCCCGATTTCCCGGCGAACCCTGCTGCTCTCCCCCGCCATGGCTCTCGCCGGCTGCCGCAAACCCAAGGCCACGCGCTTTCCGGGCTACTGCTTCGTCGCCAACCAGGACGGGCGCTCGGTGGGCGTCGTCGATCTCAGCAGCTTCCGCGTCCGCAAGCAGATCCACCTCGACGCCGCCCCCACGGTTGTCCTGCGGCACCCTCAGCATCCCGTGGTATTCGTGCTGGCACCGCAGGGCGGCACGGTGTACGAAATCGACGCCGCCTCGCTCGAAGTCGGCCGCACCGCGCGCGCCGGCAGCCAGGCGGTCGACATGCAGGTTTCCCCTGGCGGCGATGCGCTTTGGGTTTTATACCGCGATCCCGCGGCGCTGGTCGAACTGCCGCTCGATTCCCTGCGCCCCGCCCGCCGCATACGCCTTTCCGCACCTCCCGACAGCTTCGATCTCAGCCGCGACGACCAGGCCGCCATCGCCAGCCGGCAGGACCGCCGCATCGTCCTGGCGTCTCTCAGCAGCGCCGCCATCGAGCGGACCATCGCGGCCGGCGCCGAGCCATCCATCGTCCGGTTCCAGGCGGATGGCAAACAGTTGATCGCCGGCAGCCGGCCCGAGCGCAGCGTCACCATCTTCGATGTTTCCACCGGGAAGACCGTGGTGCGTCTGCCGCTGCCGCTCGAACCACGCCACTTCTGTTTCACGCCCGATGGCGGCCAGCTTTTCATCAGCGGCGACGGCATGGACGCCGTGGTGATCGTCTACCCGTACCAGACCGAAGTCGAAGAGACCATTCTCGCGGGCCACGCGCCGGGCGTCATGGCAATCACCGACACGTCGCCCTCTTACCTCCTGGTGGCGAACCCGGAGAGCAGCGTTATGGTCTTCGATGTCGATACGCGCCGGAAGGTAGCGCTGATCCAGGTGGGCCGGCAGCCGGGCTGTATCCTCGTCACCCCCGACAAACAGTACGCGCTCGTGCTCAACGAAAAATCCGGCGACATGGCGGTGATCCGCATTTTCTCGCTGGCCGCGCGCTACCGCTACAAACCGGCCCCGCTATTCACGATGATCCCGGTGGGGGAGAGGCCCGTCAGCGCCGCCGTGGTGGCGCTGTAGCAGCAGGCCGGACGGGCTTCGCCGGCGACGGCCAATTGGCGCTATAATATACGACAGAATGGTAAACGAACTTCATGCCGTTGCGAAAGAGCTGGGCGGCGAGCCGGTTCTCGGCAGAACTCTGCGCACGGAAACGGATCTCCAGGCAGCCATTCGCGAGGGCTTCCCCCAGAAAGTGCTCAAAGAAGTCGCGCAATCGGCCGGCATAACACTGGGCGAGTTGGCTGCAAGTCTGGATCTGTCGGCCCGCAGCCTCCAACGGCGCCGCCGCGAGGGGCGATTGGCGCGGTTTGAGTCGGACCGTGTGTACCGGCTGGTGCGGATTGTCGCCTTGGCCAAACACTATCTGGGCGACGACCAGGCGGCAACACGATGGCTCAAGCGTCCCAACCGGGCGCTGGGCGGGCAGATTCCACTGAGGTTGATCGATACTGAACCCGGAGCCCGGGCGGTTGAGAATGTTCTGGGCCGGATCGCGTACGGCGGAGTCAGTTGACCCGGGTATACCGAATCCTCCGGAAGCCGTATTCGAAGAAGCCGTTCGACGGCGAAGGCGCCTATCGCTTTGGTGGACGCTGGTCGAGCCCGGGTGTGCGGCTCGCCTACGCGGCCGAGCACTTATCGTTGGCGATTGTGGAGTACTTTGTCCACATTGATCCCGAGGATCCGCCCAGGGATCTGGTGGTGGTCACCGCGGATGTTCCGGACAGCCTACCCCGAATCTCGATCGGTCCCAGGCAACTACCGCGGGGCTGGCGGCAAGTTCCGGCGCCGCCGGCCCTCGCCGTGATCGGAGACAAATTCGTGGACAGGGCGCGCGCGGCGGTGCTGATCGTCCCCTCGGTTCTCGCCCCGTCCGAATCCAATTGGCTCATCAATCCGCGGCACGCGGCCTTCGCGAAGATCCGGGTGAACCCCGCGGAGCCTTTTCAGTACGATTTGCGGTTCTTCAGGTAGACGCAGAAATCGAGGCGTCCCGGGCGCAGATCCGCAGTCCGTTCTATTGTTTACGGTTCTCTGGCCAGTCGTGCGCCTTTGGATCATAATATGTCCCGGTCACGATCACGCGACCTCGATCCAATCTGAACCTGATCTCCACGGCTCCGCCGCCACAACAGAGCCAGTCGCCCTGATACTCTCCGTTCCGAGCCGGTGTTAGCCCGCCGCACGGGTTCCCGAGGCAGGCCACAAGAAACGATGGCCTGCCCGACTGCCTACTTCTTTTTCCCCTGCGCGGCCACGGCTTCCATGGCGGCCTTAACCTTCTCGGGATCGCCCAGGTAGTAGCGGTTCAACGGCTTCAAGTCGTCGTCGAGCTCGTAGACCAGCGGCATGCCCGTCGGAATGTTCAGCTCGACGATGTCGGTCTCCGGGATATTATCGAGGTACTTCACCAGCGCGCGCAAGCTGTTGCCGTGCGCGGCGATCAGCACCTTTTGGCCCTGCCGGATGGTGGGCGCGATGGTCTCGTGCCACAGCGGCAGGAACCGCGCCACCGTATCTTTCAGGCACTCGGTGAGCGGCAGTTCCCGCTGGCTGAGGCTCTTATAGCGCGGGTCGTGGCCGGGATAACGCTCGTCGTCGGGCGTCAGTTCCGGCGGGCGGATGTCGTAACTGCGGCGCCAAATTTTGACCTGCGCCTCGCCGAACTTGGCAGCCGTCTCGGCCTTGTTCAGGCCTTGCAGCGCGCCGTAGTGCCGCTCGTTCAAACGCCACGAGCGGTAGACCGGAATCCACATCAGGTCCATCTCGTCCAGCACCACCCACAACGTGCGGACGGCGCGCTTCAGCACCGAAGTGTAGGCCACGTCGAAGGTGTAGCCCTCGGCCTTCAGCACCAACCCGCCGTCGTGGGCTTCCCGATTGCCTTTCTCGGAAAGGTCCACGTCGGTCCAGCCGGTGAAGCGGTTTTCCTTGTTCCACGTGCTCTCGCCGTGGCGTACCAGTACCAGCTTGATCACTGCCGGAACGCCTTTCTGCCGAGGAACTGCGCGGCCGGGCCGAGCCGCTCTTCGATGCGCAGCAACTGGTTGTATTTCGAGATGCGGTCGGTGCGGCTGGCGGAGCCGGTCTTGATCTGGCCGGTGCCCATGGCCACCACCAGGTCGGCGATGAACGGGTCCTCCGTTTCGCCGGAGCGGTGCGATACCACGGCCGTATAGCCGGCCGACGCCGCCATCTGCATGGCCTCCAGCGTCTCGCTTACCGTGCCGATCTGGTTCAGCTTGATGAGGATCGAATTGGCGATGCCCTGGTCGATGCCGCGTTTGAAGATCGCGGGGTTGGTGACGTAGATATCGTCGCCCACGAGCTGAATCTTCTTGCCCAGCACGTCTGTCATAAGCTTCCAGCCGGGCCAGTCCTGTTCCGACATACCGTCTTCGATGGAGATCAGCGCCGGATACTGCCGCACCCAATTGGCCCAGAACTCCACCATCTGCTCGGAGGTGCGCTGGCTCTTGTCGGACTTCTTGAAGACGTACTTGCCATCCTGGTAGAACTCGCTGGCGGCCGGATCCAGGCACACGCCGATCTGCTCGCCGGGCTTGTAGCCCGCTTGCGATATGGCCTCCAGAACGGACTCGATGGCCTCCTCGTTGGATTTCAGGTTGGGCGCGAAACCGCCCTCATCGCCCACCGCCGTCGAGTAACCCTTCTTGCTCAGGACCTTCTTCAGGGTATGGAACACCTCGACGCCCATGCGCAGCGCTTCGGAAAATTTCGTGGCCCCGAAGGGCGCGATCATGAACTCCTGCACGTCCACGGAATTGTCCGCGTGCGCGCCGCCGTTGATGATGTTCATCATGGGCACCGGCAGAATGCTGGCGCCCACGCCGCCCAGGTAGCGGTAGAGCGGAGTGTGCTGGGCCGCCGCGGCCGCGCGCGCCGCCGCCATGGACACCGCCAGAATGGCGTTGGCGCCCAGGCGTCCCTTGTTGGGCGTGCCGTCCAGATCGATCATGGCGCGGTCGAGCTCGGCCTGCTGCGTCGCATCCTTGCCGTGCAGCGCATGGGCGATTTCCCCGTTGACGTGGGTCACGGCCTGCTGCGTGCCCTTGCCGAAGTAGCGCGACGGGTCGCCGTCCCTCAACTCCACCGCTTCATGTTCGCCGGTCGAGGCTCCGGAAGGCACGGCGGCCCTTCCCATGTTGCCATCCGCGAGATAGACATCCGCTTCCACCGTCGGATTCCCGCGCGAGTCTAGAATCTCTCTTCCAATTACTTTTACGATTGTGCTCAATGTATGGCTCCTTGTGTGGTCGGGGCGTGCCCGGCCCTACGCCACCNNATTACGCTCGATTCCGGAACCTTCACGCCCGTATTAATGATGGCGCGGCTGATCCGGCTATACCGCCCGATCTCCGCGTTCGGCATCAAAATCGAATACTCTATTTCACAGTAACTGTTTACGCGCACGCCCGGCGAAAGCACGCTGTGCAGCACGCGGCCGCCGGAAACGAT
>PLMF01000087.1 GCA_003142355.1 Bryobacterales bacterium | reverse complement strand
CCGTCGCCCGCGTAGCATCGGTGGGGCATGCTACAGCTTTGCTACAGCTTGCCATCCGAGCGAGGCTCGCCCCTGGAGATTGGCCATTCGCCGTTCTCGCAGGCGGAACCGCCTGCGCCACCAAGTCGTGCCGCGTGCCTGCATTGGTGGGGCAGGCTTCAGGCCTGCCAAGCCTTCCGCCACCGGCCGCCAGGCGTGGGAGTTGCCTATGGACCGAAATCCCGGCACCAGTCGCCGAGTTCTCCTGCAGGCCTGTCTGGCCGGCGCCCTCCCCGCCCTCCCGACCAAATCCAAAGTCGTCATCTCCCGCGACCCCTCCCCGGCCCCCGCCCCCCGCCTCGATTCCGCCCGTCTCCTCAACCTCCTCGACCGCGCCCTCCAGTCCCTCTACAACGCCGATTCCCCCCTCGAGGCCTGGAAGCGCATCGCCCGCCCCAGCGAGGTTGTCGGCCTGAAAGTCAATTGCCTCTCCGGCCGCGGCAATTCCACCAGTACCGTGCTCGTCGAAGCCGTCTGCGAGCGCCTCCAGCAGGCCGGAATTCCGCGCGCCAACATCGTCATCTGGGACCGCCTCAACTCCGATCTCGAGAGCGCCGGATTCCCCGTCTCCTCTCGCAAGGATCGCATCCGCTACGTCGGCAACGATGCCGCCGGTTACGAAACCGATCTCGCCATCTACGGCAGCGTGGGCAGTCTCCTCTCCACCACCCTCACCCGAACCTGCGACGCAGTCATCAATTTGCCGGTGCTCAAAGACCATGGCATTGTGGGCGTCACCATGGCCCTCAAGAACATGTTCGGCGCCATACACAACCCCAACAAGTACCACCTCACCGCCGGCGATCCCTACGTCGCCGATGTCAACATGCTGCCGCCCATCCGCCAGAAGCTCAGGCTCACCATCTGCGATGCCATCGCGCCCCAGTATGAAGGCGGGCCTTCTTATATGCCGCAATGGTCCTGGCCATTCAACGGCATTCTGATTTCCCGCGACCCCGTGGCGCTCGATTACACCGGGTGGCGCATCATCGAACAAAAACGGGCCGAGAAGGGCGTCCAGTCCCTGCGCGATGCCAAGCGCGAACCGGCCTACATCGCCAGGGCCGCCGATGCTCAGCACAAACTCGGAACCAACGACCCCAACCTCATCGAAAGAGTGGAGATCTGAACTCATGGACCGCCGGGCATTTCTCAAGACCGCTACCCTGCCCTGCCTGTGCGCTGCGGCCAAGCCCGCGTCCAACGACGCGCAGTTCACCATCGAAGCGCGCTTCTACGAGAAACTGCCCAACAAGAAGACCAGGTGCAAGCTCTGCCCGCGCGAATGCGTCATCGACGACCACGAGCGCGGTTACTGCGGCGTGCGCGAAAACCGCGGCGGCACTTACTACTCCCTGGTCTACTCCCGCGTCTGTTCCGCCCACGTCGACCCCATCGAGAAGAAACCCTTCTTCCATTTCATGCCCGGCACCCTGGCCTTCTCCATAGCCACCGCGGGTTGCAACGTCAATTGCAAGATGTGCCAGAACTGGGAGATCTCGCAGTCCCGGCCCGAACAAGTCGAGAATACGTATCTTCCGCCTCAGAGCGTGCCCGCCCTGGCGCAGCGCTATAACTGCCCTTCCATCGCCTATACCTACAGCGAGCCGGTGGTCTTTTGCGAGTATGTCTTGGATACCGCGGAGGCCGGCCGCTCTTCCGGGGTGAAGAGCGCCGTGGTCAGCGGAGGCTACATTCAGGAAGAGCCGCTCAAACAGTTGTGCCGCCGCGTCGACGCCATCAAAATCGACTTGAAGGCGTTTTCCGACAAGTTTTACAAAGAAGTGGTCAACGGCGAGCTCAAGCCCGTCCTCAACACGCTGGTCGCCATTCGCAAGCAGGGGACCTGGAACGAGATCGTCTACCTCGTAATCCCCACCTTGAATGACTCCGACCAGGAATTCAAGTCGCTCGCCCGCTGGGTGAAAACCGAGTTAGGCCCCGACGTTCCCCTGCACTTCTCCCAATTCCATCCCGAGTATCTCCTCAAGAACCTTCCGCCGACGCCCGTCGCCACCCTCGAACGCGCCAAAGCCATCTGCGACGCCGAAGGCCTGCACTACGTTTACATCGGCAACATTCCCGGCCATCCGGCCGAGAGCACCTACTGCCCCAAGTGCCGTCGCGTGGTGGTGGAGCGCGCCGGCTTCGCGGTGAGGGCCATTCACCTCAACCGGGGCAAGTGTCGGTTCTGCCAGCAAGTCATCCCCGGAGTCTGGGACGGATTACTTCACTTATGAGAATTCTGACTGTCGTTGTCATCGCGCTCGCGGTCGGCCCCTCGTCCGCCCAGGTGCGTCCCACCGCCGTCGCCGGATCGTTCTACCCGGCCGACCCGGTCGCACTTACGAAGATGGTGGACGGTTTCCTGGCCAAGGCCGCGCCTCCTCCGATCGCCGGCGTCGTGGCGCTGGTCGCACCGCACGCCGGCTACGAGTACGCCGGGCAAGTGGCCGCCTACTCCTACGCCTTGCTCAAAGGCCGCAAGTTCGACCGCGTGGTGGTCATCGCGCCGTCGCACTACGAGTCTTTCGGTTTCGCGTCCGTGTACGACGGCGCTGCCTACTCCACTCCACTCGGCCAGGTCCCCGTGGACCGCGCCTTCGCCGCCAAATTGGCCGGCATGAGCAAGCTCATCAAGCTTTCCGGGGCCGGACACACGCCCACCCCGGACAAGCCGGAACACGCTCTCGAAGATCAGCTCCCCTTCCTCCAGCGCGTGCTCGGCCCGTTCCAGCTCGTGCCCATCGTCATCGGCGACCAGAGCTATGAAACCTGCCGCGCGCTGGGCCTGGCGCTGGCCAAGCTGATCCCCGGCACCAACACCCTGATCGTCGCCAGTTCCGACCTCTCCCACTACCATCCCTACAACGACGCCGTCCGGATCGATCACAAGACCTTGAAGGCCATCGAGGAGTGGGACTACCTCAGCATGGCCCGCAACTTCGACCCCAGCGTGAACGTCTGGGAGGCCTGCGGCGGATATCCCATCATCGCCGCCATGATCGCTTCCGAACGCCTCGGCGCTTCGCAGGCCAAGGTGTTGAACTATGCCAACTCCGGCGATACGACCGGCGACAAGACCCGCGTCGTGGGCTACGGCGCCGTGGCTTTCTTTAAAGCTCCGGCGCGCGGAGCCGCCCTCGAGAAGCCTTTCTCTCTCAGCGCGCGCGAGAAAGACGAGCTGCTCAAGATCGCCCGCAAATCCGTGGAGAGCGCCGTGCGCGATCACAAGCAATTCGAATACTCGCCGGCCGGGTTCGAGGCGCTGGCGCAGGAGCGCGGCGCGTTCGTCACCCTCAAGGAGCACGGCCAACTGCGCGGCTGCATCGGCTACGTGGCTCCTTTCAAGCCTCTATACGTCACCGTTCGGGACGTAGCCGCGTTCGCTGCCTTACGGGACACGCGTTTCCGCCCCGTCTCCGCCGGCGAGCTGGGTGCGCTCGAATACGAAGTCTCGGTCCTCTCACCGCTCCGCCGGGTGCTGGACGTCAAGGAGATCCGCGTGGGACAGCATGGCCTCATCATGAAGCGAGGCGAAACCGAGGGTCTGCTGCTCCCCCAGGTCCCGGTCGAAGAAAAGTGGGACCGCGCTACCTTCCTCGAGGAGACCTGCCTCAAGGCCGGCCTGGCCAAGAATTGCTGGCAGGACGCGGACACGGACATCTTCCGCTTCACCGCGCTGGTCTTTCCGGCGCCGAACGAACCGCCATCACCGCCGGCGCCAAGCTCACCATCGCAGCCAGAACGGCCGTTCTGAGAAAGCCGAACACCGGGATCAAGTAGACGCTGAACAGCACCGCGCCCAGGCAGGATCCCGCCAGGTCGAGCGCGTACAGGGTTCCTGTACTGCGCCCTGAGAAAATCCGGCTGGCGACCGGAAATTCAAAGCCGCCCAACATTCCGCAAAGGAGGGCCAATACGGGAAACGCCATCGGGGTGACAGCTTGAAAGACCGCGCACAGCAGCAGTGGAGCAATCGCGGCGCCAACCTGCAAAAGCACGAGCGTGCGCATGGTGGGGCAGGTCCGCGACCTGCCCCGTGCCAAAGCCAGCCAACTGCCCAGCGCCATGCCCGCCATGAAGGCGGCAATGATGATGGCGAGCTGCTGGTAGACGTAGCCGTAGATCGCCTGGAAGGCAAGCAGGAGCAGCATCTCCAGCCCGATCAGCGTGAAGCCCATGGCGGCCGTGCAGCACGCGGCGGCAGTTTGGGCCCGCCGTTTCTTGGCCACCAGCACCAGCAGCAGCACGCCCACCACGCCCGCGAGGCACCGGAAGTCCACGCCCGCCATGGCGCGAAACAGGTCGCGATAGCCGTGGTTGAAACGGCTGCTCCACAGCGCCACGTCGAAGTAGTAGGCCACCGGCGCGAAGTCGCGGTTCACCGGCGTCTCCGGCCGCGGCTCGATCTGCCGGGCGAGATCGGCCATGCGATCCGGCATCATCCGAAACGGAATGTAGTACTCGCGCACGTAGCTGGTTTCAACCCGCCGCGCCCGCAGCCGCGCCAGCAGCTCCTCCGAGCCCGCCGCCAGAACCCCCGCCCGCCGCGCGCCGAAGAAGTGAACGGTCTCGCCGGGAATCGCCGTGACCTCGGGGAACACCGCGCGCAGAGTCTTGTAGATCGAGCGCAGAAATGCCGCGAGTTCCGGACTGATGTAGTCCTCCGCCGCCGTCAGCCTCAGGGCAAGGATGCCGCTTCCGGTGAGCTTTCGCGCTGCTTCCTGGAAGAATTCCAGCGTGTAAAACCGGTTCAACTGCGCCGTCTGCGGGTCCGGCAGATTCACGATGATGACGTCGAAGGTGGATGCCGTGGTCTTCAGAAACAGGCGCCCGTCGGTCACGTGCACGCGCACGCGCGGGTCCGCCCGTATGGGGAAGAGGTCCAGGATTGCAGGGTCGAGCTCCACGTAATCGATCCGCTCCAGGCTGGCGTGCTTCAGCGCTTGCGCCAGGCTTCCGTTGACGCCTCCGCCGATCAGCAGCAGGCTGCGCGGCGATGGATGTTCAAGCAGAGCGTAGTGGACCGCTTCCTCCGCCGCCGCCGGATCGGGAACGTTGAACAGGTTCAGCCCGTTCTCGTACAGACTGCTGCCGCCTTCCGTCCGGACCACGGCCAGGTTGCCGTAGACCGAGTTGCGGTTCGCGACCAGGTGGAAGCCGCGCCAGAAGCGCTCGAGGGAAACTGTCTCCAGCCCAGGCAACCCCAGCAACACCGCCGCGCCGACCACCGCGAGGCGCGTGATCCACGCTCTATTCGCCAAGACCGCCGCGGCCAGCACGTTGAGTAGCCCCAGCCCGGCCGCGATCTGGAGTGGGGCGACATATCGCACCAGTACGAGGCCGGCCAGCATGCCTCCGGCGGCGGAACCCAGCGCCTCCAGCAGGTATACCGAACCGGTGGAAGTGGCCACGTCATCCCCATAGAGTCTGCTGCCGGCCGCGAACAAAGCGCCCGACAAAACGCAGAACACACTCAGCGTCAGGAGCGAACCGAGCAGCATCGGCCCCGGCCCCAGGCTTTCTCCCGGAACCGTTTCCAGCACGGATCTGCTCGCCCGCACCACCAGGATGGTCGCGGGCAGCGCCACCGCCACCAGCGCCTCGAGGCCAGCCATCAGGCGTCGGGGTTCTCGCGCTACGCGGCCCGCGATCGCGCTGCCCGCGGCCGTCCAAAACAGCCAGCTCGCCAGCATCAGCCCGAGCGAGATCTCGTTGCCGTAGAAGACCACCATCAGCTCGCGCATCAGCACGATCTGAGCAATGGCCGCGGTGAAGCCGATCAGGACCAGAACCGGCCGAACTGACTTCCTACTTCTGCTCCGCATCGTCGCGGATCCACGTCTGCGAGCGCCCGAACAGGGAAATGCCCAGATACCCGCGCACCGAGAGCTTGCGGCCCTGCTCGACGAGGCGCATCTTGCAGCGGTACACCGAGCCGTTCTTGGGGTCGAGGATGTCGCCTCCGGTGTACTCGTCGCCGTCTTTCTTCATTCTGCGAACGAGCACCATGCCGGTCACCGGCTGGCCCTTGCGTTCGTCGCTGCACTTGTCGCAGATCTTGACGGCGTCCGGATCGACCAGCGTTTCCACGCGGCCAAACAGCAGGCCCTTCTCTTCGTACAGCACGAAGATGGCCTTAGCCTTGCCGGTCTTATCGTCGAAGGTCCGCCAGCGCCCGGCGGGCGTGGCCGCGGAGTCCGCGCCGCGGAGGGCCAGCGCCGAGAGGCAAAGGAGAACAGCGAAGGTGTGAACCACGTCTCAATATACAGCAGCGCGGGGCCGGGTTGCCACGCTAAACTGAGGACGTGGGCCCGTAGCTCAGGTGGATAGAGCATCAGCCTTCTAAGCTGAGGGTCGTTGGTTCGAGTCCAACCGGGCCTACCATCGGCCCCGCCGCCCTTTTTGCCGAAGCCGTGCTGGCCGGTCTGGAAGACGTGCAGTTCGGCCGGCGCCTTGGGGGGCCGGGCGTGCCCGGCCCCTACTGAGATAGCGCCATCATCAGCGCGGGGCGGCGCTGGCCGGAGACCACAAACAGGTTCTCGGGGTAGCGGCGATAGGTCAGCATCTGGCTGTAAATGGCCCCTTCCATGCTCTTGTTCAGAGCCAGCCCGGCCAGGTATTGCAGGCGCAGGTTGCCATCGCGGTTGATCTCGGCGTCCGCCAGCCAGGACCTCAGGTCGGAGGCCTGGCCGGCATAGGTCGAGAGCAGGGCGATCGCCGAGCCGAATCCCACTTCGCGCATCGACGCGGCCACGCGCGCCTGGTCCGGGCGTTCGAACTTCTCTTGCAGTTGGTCCACGTCGATTCTGGTTGGCTCGGCCTGCCCCAGCAGGACGGTGTCATAGCCGCCCCCGGAGGTGTCGTTGCCCCAAATGGTTCCGTTGGGAAAAACGTCGAAGAAGGTGGCCAGTTCGCTCTTCACCGTGCGCAGGTCGGTTTCGTACAGGGGCACCCACTGGGTGACGATGCCGCCCGGGTTGAGGTGCTGCTTCACCAGCTCAAAGTACTCTTTGGAATAAAGTGTGGCGCTGCCTTTGACCCAGGGATGAATCGGGTCGGAGGTGATCACATCGAACTTTTCGCGGGTGGTCAGGACGTAGTGGCGCGCGTCGTCGTAGACCATTTCGACGCGCGGGTCGTTCAGGACGTGGTTGTTCTCGCGGCCGAAGAAGCGCGTCGCCACGGGCGGGATCATGCGCTCCATTTCGCAGATGACGATTCGCTGAACCTCGGGGTGCAGCACAAAGGAGCCGGCGGTGACGCCCGCTCCGAACCCCACCACCAGCACCGAACGGGGCTTGGCGAGGAGGAGGGCGGGCATGTGGCCGAGCATGCGCTGCAGGCGCATGTCGTAGGGTTCCGTGGAAGCTTCGACCTTGCCGCTGACGTGGAACTGCACGGCGCCGTCGTCCCACCGCGAGATGGCGATGGANNGTGATGCGGCGGCCATAGGCGATCAGCATGGATGGAACCCCGGAGACGCTGCTGGCCAGGAGAACGGCGGCCACCACGGCGGCGGCCAGCAGGAGCGCGCCGGCTTTGGCCCGCAGAGGCGGCGCCAGCACGAAGAGCGCGCTCACAACGGAGAGCACGATCAGCACGCGCTCGCAGCCTTGCGTGCCGATGGCGGGAACGAGAAGCATGCTGAACGCGAGGGCGCCCACAATGGCGCCGGCGGTGTTGGCGGCGTAAATGCCGCCCACGATTCGTCCGGCGTCGCGGCCGCGCGAGGCCACGGCCGCCAGGGCCAGCGGAAAACTGGCGCCCCACAGCAAGGCCGCCGGCAGAATGGCCCAAGTCGAACGCGCCAGGTCGATCTGGAAAGTGAACCAGGGGCTGGTGGAAAGCACCGGGTTGATGGGCCAATACGGCAGCGAGTTGGCGAGCATGCAGGCGGTCCAGGCGACGGCGCCGGCGAGCAGCAGTTGGCAGCAGCCGAGAGCGAGGCGCGGCCGGGCGACGCCCCGCACGAGCGCCGCGGCCACGCCGCTGCCGATCCCCAAGCCCGCCAGGAACACGGCCAGAATGATGGAAAACGTGTAGACCGTGGCGCCCAGAAGCAGCCCCAACAGGCGCGTCCAAACCACCTCGGCACCCAACGCGCACGCTCCCGAAAGTGCGATGGTCACATAGACCGCTCGGGAACGTGGCGCAGGCTCCGCCACGGGCGCCGCGGCCGGCTCTTCGGCGCCCGCCTGGTGCGGCGTCCTCGAAGCCATTCCGAAACTGACCAGAGCCACCGCTCCGTTGATGGCCGCAGCCACCAAAGTCGCCGCCGCCATGTCATGGACGCGCAGCAGATAGAACCCCGCCAGCAGGCAACCGAACACGGCCCCGGCGGTGTTGCCGCCGTACAACAGGCCCATCCAGGAAACGCCCTCCGGAGTGGCCCTGAGCCATCGAGAAGCGGCCGGCAGCGATGCGCCCATCAACACCGTGGGCGGCAGCAGACAGGCCGCGGCCACCACCGCGCGCAGCAACATGGCCGGCAAACCGTGCCCCACGGCCGCCACGTAAACCCGATCGACCAGGGGCATCGCCAAGAGCACCAGGATTCCGCAGATCCCGATTCCCATTTCGACCAGGGCATAGACGCGCAAGGGATGCCGCCCGCCGAGGGAGCGGATGCGCGGCAAAGCGATGCTGCCCAGGCACAAGCCGCCCATGAAAGTGGCCAGCAATACGGCGAGCGAAACCGCCGAGGAACCGATCACCAGTTGCAGCAACTGGTACCAGACAATTTCATAGATCAGCGCGGAACAACCGCTGCCCGCGAACAGTAGCAAAAGCAAAGGAAGGAAGCGGCGCGACGCGCCCGGGTCCGTGAGTTGGTTTGGGTTAGGCATTTCAAAAAAGCCGGATTCATCGCGGCATGGGCACGAACTTGTCTTTGCAGGCGTTCGGACTCCCTTGGCCCGCGCCGAACTTCAGGTCCGCATGCTCGGCCACGACGGTTGTGTCCGCGAAGTGGACGTTGTCGAACGTCATTCCCAGGCGGTGCTTGTCATCGAATCCCTGCAAGGTGACCTTGCCGCCGCCCTCCACCCACACATCGTGAAGCTCGATGCCGGTAAACATCGGCAAGCGGCCGCCGCCCTTACCGAAATGCTCGTAGTCGGAGTCCATCAGGATGGGGTTCCTGGTGTTGCGAATGCAGACGTCGCGGTAGACCACGTCCTGGACCAGCCCTCCCTTGCTGGAGTTCGACTTGATGCGGAGCCCGTTATCGGCGCCGTCGATCGAGAGGTCGGTAACGCGGATGGAATCGGCCCCGCCGTTGGTCTCGCTGCCGATCGACATGCCGTGCCCGGCGTAGAAATGGTTATGGGCGATGGTCATGTGGGAGCAATGGGCGCCGGCTTTGATGGCCACGTTGTCGTCGCCGGTGGAGATGTAGCAGTGGGTGATGGTGACATTGGTGGAACCGCCGGGGTCGATGCCGTCGGTGTTGCGCGCGCCCTTGCCGGGCGTGTCGATGACGACGCCCCAGACCGTGAATCCGTTTCCGCCGCTGTAGGCCACGTGGAAATTGCCGGANNGCGAGGTCCCACCAGGAGACGTTCTTCCCAATGAGCTTGGCCCACCCGCGGCCATCGATAGCGCCATCGCCCATCACCGCCGCGCCGGCGACATTGCTGCCGTTGATCAACGCCCGGCAGCCGCCTTTCGTCTGGCTCACGACGCCGCAACTGCCCGGGCTGACCTCGTATACCCGCGGGTCTCGCGATCCGAACAAGATGGTCTTGGCGTCGACCCGCAGGGTGACGCCGGCCCGAAGGTCGAGCGGGCCGGAGAGAAAGGCGTCGTGCGCGCCATCGGCCTTCAGCTCGACGGTGAAACCTTTGGGGCAGGCGTCGAGGGCCTTCTGAATGCGGTTGGTGTCCAGCTTGTCTTCGTCGGCGGCGGGTAGTGTCTTGCCGTCAACCGCGGAGAGTTTCGCGGTCAGGACGAAGCAGCTTGGCGGAATCACGGGCTCGGTGACGGTGCGCGTGTCCTGGGCATAGGCGACGGACGCCAGGGTAGACGCCAAGAGAACCAAGAGGCGGGTTGACAACCCGCCGCAGGATGCCATCCTGCCCCACATTAGGGCTCCAGGAACAGCGGGCGGATATGGCGCTCGAACAGGTTCTGGGTGACGTTGCGGGATATCGACTCCTCACACTCATCGAGCATGTGCAAATATCGGGCGCCCATCTTGGAGGCCACCTTGTAGCCCACGTGCAGCAACTGGCGCACGTCGGGATTGAATCCCGGGTTGGATTGATCGTGGCGCAGCGCGGAGGTGTACTGCTCCGAGGTCCAGCCCTGGACCTCGGCCGGCGAGGGCAAGCGGTGGTAGTGGATGTCGATGACGGCGGCGTAGGGCTCGCACAACTCGTCGCGATGGGCGAAGGCCTCGGTGTAGACCTCTTTGGCCAGCTTGAGCCCGTCTCCGCCGGCTTCCGCCAATCCGATGAGCTCTTCGAGCCACGTGGTTCCGGCCGTCTTGAGGTGCACGCCGGCGTTGAATTTGCGGAGCGCGCGCCGCATGAGCGGGTAGATGGAAAACTTGTCGCTGCCGGAATGCACGCTCAGCTTGAGGTTGCGCGGAAGCGGGTACTGGCCGGTGGCGAAGGCAATCACCGCGAGGTCGTCGTTGAACTCCTTCGCAAACTGCGCGAGGTCGCCAACGTAGTCCACGCCCTTGTTGAAGCGGCCGGTGAACTTCGGCGCAATGGTCTGGATGGGGATTTTCTCATCGGCGATGGCGGCCAGAATGATGAGGAGCTCGGGAGGAGTTTGGGGCGAGTCGGTCTCGTCCATGGAAACTTCGGTCACGAAATGGTCGGCGCCTTTGCGGTCCGCGACGTGGCGATAGATACGTCCGGCTTCCTGGACGGCGAAGAGATACTTGGCGGCGACCGCCTCGACCGACTGCCGCGTGGTGGCAAACGGCTCGGCGATTCCGGGGACGCTCAAGCGGCCGATCAGCTCCGGATGGCGGCCCACGAAGGCTTCCACGTCCGCCGCCGGGGCGGGCTGGCCGATGGCCGAGGCGACGTCCAGGGTGTAGAAATCGCTGGCCTCGATGAAGCGGTCGACGGTGCCCAGGTTGATGTGATCGGCGTCCACGTGGTAGGGATGTTTCCAGGCAAGTTCACGGACGGCGGCATCGGCGGCGGCTTTCACGCTGGCCGGCTCGGAACCGACGATCAGGTGCTCGCGATTCGATTTGTTACAAACGGGGACCACCGTGACGCCGGGCACGGAGGGCGTCCCGGCGGCCATGACGCAAGCTGCCAGTTGCGCCTTGGCCTGATGCGCG
>PLMF01000017.1 GCA_003142355.1 Bryobacterales bacterium | reverse complement strand
GCCGGGAACCGTTGGGTGGAGGTTTCAGAACATAGACTTTAGGTCAGTCGCCATCGGAGGGAGGGTAAGCGTGGGGCGATTCAACCGATAGCCTCCGGCCCCGTCCTGCATCTTTTCGGCCCAGTGTTGGCGCGATCGATGCAGGGCGACGATCCCTTCGTAGGGGCGGCCTGGGGCGCCGGGTGAGGCGGCTACCCCAAGTCTTCATCGACGACGGAGGAATCGTCTGGACACTTTGCATGCCTTACATCCCCAGTATCCGCACGTTCGCTAAAACAGGGAATAGGTAAATTGCCTGGAATTGGGTAAATTGTTCAGAATCGGGTAAAATGGTATGAAATGGGCAAAATGCTCATTTTCGGCGCATTCCGTCGAAGGCGCCGGCGGTGCCCCCAGAGAGCGCTTCGATGCAGGTTTGGCCCACTGCGAGAAGGCCCAGGCTTGGGACGAAATCCTTCAGGAACGCGTCAGTTCGAGCAAGCGTAAGATGAGCCACTCCAACTTGCGTCCGCGGAAGCGGCAGCGTACGCGCCGCATCGACATCTCCGCGCGGCTAAGGATCGTTAAATGAACAGGATTGGAGCTAGGTCTCTGACCGCGTGAAAGATTTCCTTTTATGGCAGAATTTGCGACGGGCGGCTCTGCGGTCGAACCTCCAGTTTATCTTGATGCGGTTGCGGTTCATGCGACGGTTCCAGGCCCGGCTTTCCCGACGCAGCGTCTTGAGATCAGGGATTCGTCTGGTGCCCAGGCATTGCCGCGAGAAGATGCCGATTTCGATTTCCGCTTGATTGAGCCAGCTTTCGTGGGTAGGGGTGAAGTGAACCGTGAATCGGTCCCAGATCTCATTGCCAACCTCCACACCGAAGGCGTCCGTCAACGACTTGCGGTGGTGGATGTTGAGGTTGTCCATGACCAAGTGGATGGTCTTTGCCTCCGGGTACTGCATCGCCAGATGGCAGGCGACTTGTGCGAACTCAAAGGCTGACCGATCAGGCGTAGGGAATGTGAGATGCCGGCCCGCCTTCGGCTCTACGGCACAGAAAACATTAGCCGTACCGCATCGCTTGTACTCGTTATCCCGCCTGGCTTCCCGTCCCGGCTTGACCGGAGAAGTGGGGCGCACGTCGGCGTGCAGCGTGACTGGCTTCTCATCCAGACACACCACCGGCTCCTGGGGATCGTAAGGTTTTTCATACGTCTCCAGCACGTCTTCCATCTTGGCGATGTACGCGTCATTGAGTTCGGCCACGCACCACATTTTTTTCCCGCCACGGCTTGAGGTCGTGGTCGAGGAGCAGAATCCGGATCGTTTCCCTTCCCACGCGTGGGACCAGTCGGCGCTTCACCGCTTCCTGGGCCACCAACCGCACAGTCCAGCGGGCGCGACCTTCGGGCGGATCGCTGCACACCATGGCGATGATCCGCTGCTTCTGGCTGTTCTCCAGAACGGTCGCGGCGCCGGGCCGCGGCTTGTCGTAAAGCGCGGGTTCGAGGCCACCGTTTTGGTAACGATGGCCGACCTTCCGAATGGCTTGCGGAGTGAGGGGGACCACGCTGGAAATGCGCGGTGCACTAACGCCCTTAGCCAACTGCAGGAGCGCCAAGGCTCGTAGGACGACACGGACCTGCTGCACGCCGCCGCTCAACAGCTTGGTCAACTCGTTTTGGTCCTTCTGTTTGACTTCGATACTCAGAGGTGGACGTCCTATACCCCAAGTATGCGCCAAAACATTTCGAATTGAAATTGTTTTTTAGAACTGTTTTCAGGCGGTCTTGGACCTAGTGTAGTGCGGTGGACGCCAGAACGGCTCCGCCGGCCGCCAGGTACTCTAATCGGAAGATGTCAGCGCCTTGCCGGGCGTCGATCGCCACCGTGCACGGCGAGGAAGCGCACGAAGTCTCGACCTGCTCACCGTTCGGCACGATTGTTGTCACCCGCACCGCCGCAGCCCCGGGAACGTTCGCCATGTCGAACGCCACGCGGATGGGGCGCCCTACCGAAGGACTCGCTCCTCCGATGCGGTACGCAGGCCAGTCGGAACCCGCGCCGATCCCGAACAGCATACCGAAATACTTGTGCCATTTGTTGTTCACGGGATCGCCGGTCACAAACCAGCCACTAGACGAGTCCAGGTCGGTGAGGTAGTCACCGTCTGAGGTGCAGGCTGTCGAACCTGCTGGGCAGTACATCGCGTTGTAGAGCGTGTTGCCGAAAGCCAGCAGCGCCGGATTTAGGTTGTAAGTGTACGCCGTCATCACGGAACGCAGCGACTCCGCACTTAGCGTCCGCGCCTGCGATGGCGTCATGTCTCCGCCTCCGTCTCCAGCATGGCACCAGAGAGAGCCTTCGGGGACTGGCGGCAAGCACTCCACCGATCCTACAATGTACTCCATTCCCTTCATCGCCGGGCGATAGCCAGCGTTCTTCTCCCAGTTGGCAATGCTCACGTTGTACGTGTGTGCCAGTGCCGCGTTCGCCGGATCTGAAACAGCGAGCGCCTTTGCGGTGAAATCGAAAGCCAAACCTAAGATTCCCTGGATGAACGGCTGGGCGGCCCAGCCCGTGACGATAGTTCCTCCTGGGTTGTACCCCAGCATCCACCCGTGCGTGCCCGTCGTTCCCTCGTAGGGCCGGTCCAGGATCAAGTGTGCCGAATCTGAAAACGTCGGGCTGTAGTACGTTGCTTCTTGGGCTTCGTAATTCGCAGGCGCTGCACTGGTCGGCAGAAAGACGATATGATTCGGGAACTCTCCCGACCCCCAGTTGATGCCAGTATTCCCAACAACCGCCGTCGAGCCATGCGTCAGGCTGACCGTAGCCGTTCCGCCGTCGCACGACCACGAGGAAAGACAGGTCATGCCAAGAGCGACGTTGTATCCCTCAAAGTACAATTGCTGCCAACTCCCATCGGAATGCTGGGTTACGCTCCACAGCCCGTTCATAGCCGAACTCAATGCCAATTTGCAGTTCGCCCGGTACGTGGCATCTGGGTTATAAAGAGCGCAATATGAGACCATCGCCATGTGGTAGGCTTCTTCGCGGATGTCCCACAGGCCCCAGACAGTCTGCTGGTCGTAGACGTTGAGGAAGTACATGTAGTAATCAAACAACTTGTCCAGTCCAGTCCACATGTCGGACCTGCCATCCGAAGCGCGAAGCACCATCCCGATCAGCGATTGCTCACGCGGAGCGTTGCTTCCGCCGCACTGGTTAGGACCGGGAGCAGAGTCGCAAAGTGTGCCGCTTCCCAAACGGTATTTCCAAAACCTGTCAGCCAGTGTGCGGGCCGCCGTCAAATAGTCTATGATCCCGCTGCGATAGTACATAGCGTACAGGCCGGCCACGGCATCATAGTAGTTCGAGCCTTCGCCCTGGTAGGTCCAGATAATTCCACCTGCCGCGCCGAAGTTGACTTGGTAGTCAGAGCTATAATTACATCCACCAAGGTGACAATCTGCAACATCAGCTTGCCAAGTCGTAGTCAGGGTCAATTGGGTGTCGCTCGTGCAATGATCCACAACCATGCCCCGCAGGCCATAGCCTTCAGTTGAAGAGTCTGGATACCAGACCAGCAGATTGTATGCACCAGGGGTACTTCCGCAGAAAGTTGATTCAAACGTCGTTCCCACTCCTGTGATTGTGGCGCTCCCCGTAGTCACCGTGATCGTGCCAGGACCTTCCGTGGTGAGCCAGAATGCAGCATAGTTCCGCGATGCGTTGAGCACGGTCCCGAGACTGGCGATAATTAAATCGGCGTCGTATTTGCTCCGGTCGTCGAACCACGGCCAAGGGTTCTTGCCGTACTGGATCATCGGGCCGAGAAGCGTGTCCACTGTCGGGTTACCTGTGACCACAACACCGCTGCTGTCCGTTGTCACCGCTCCATCGTTCACGGTGCAGGCCGTGGTGCCTCCAGTGTCCGTCACCGTTAGCGAGAAGGTGTAACTCCCCGCGGGGATCGCAGCGACGCTTGGTGTCGCCGTGTTCGCCCCGGTGATCGACACCGTGGGGCCGCTGGTCTGGGTCCAAGCATAAGTCATGCCGCTTCCGAAGCCATAAGAGCCGGTGCCGTCGAGGCTCAATGTCTGCCCAGCGCGAACCGACTGGGATGTGCCTGCGCTGCAAATAGGGACATATGTCGGGGTGGTGGGGTAGCTAACCGTTGCGCCGTTTAGCCCGATAGTCAGATTATTGCTACTCGAATCATTCAAGTTCCCCTCAAACTCCCAGTCGCCCAGATCGCCTGTACCCGTGGGCTTGATGGCTGTTCCCACGGGCACCACCGTCGAGTACCAACGAAGATACGCAATGCTCTCTCCCGCCCAAAGGTCAATTTCCAGCCCGGCGAGAGAGTCGCTGTTATGCGCTGTGATTGTTTTTGTGCCAGTGATGCAATTGGAACCCGTTGACGTGTCACAGACTTCCGTAGTCATCATGCCATTCACGATATCTCGTTGTATACGTACCGAGACATCAGTGCGGCCCGCACAGCACCCGTTTAGGACAATGCCAGAGTCAGCGATTGTATCAGGTGTGGCCTGCGCGCCAACAAACGAGTAGGTAGGATACAGAACTGGCCGATAGGTTGTTGCCCACACGATATTGCCAGAAGCCCCCGCCCCAAAATCATGAATCCGAAACTCCCATCGTAGGGGCTGTGCGACCGCTCCCAGCGTGGTGTAGGGAGCCGTGGCGGGAATTACAACGTAAGGAGTCCCGCTCGTCACATTAAGAGAGGTCTGCGCCCACAACAATGTCAGGGAAAGCGATACCACTTGCGAGCTGCCGTTGTAGCTGGCAGTCACGATGGCTGTCTGGTTCGCGCTGATGGTGCCCGCCGTGGCGGTGAACTGCCCGCTGGCGGAACCGGAGGCCACGGTCACCGTGGCCGGAACGGTCAGGGCCGCGAGGCTGCTGGAGAGCGACACGGCCGCGCCGCCGGAGCCGGCCGCCTTCGACAGGGTCACCGTGCAAGCGGAACTCGCCCCTGACAGGAGGCTGCTGGGCGCGCACGACAATAGATTCACCATGGTCGGGGCCGTCAGGGCGACGTTCACCGTCTGAGAGCTGCCGTTGTAGCTGGCGGTCACGATGGCTGTCTGGTCCGCTCTGATGGTGCCCGCCGTGGCGGTGAACTGCGCGGTTGCGGAACCGGAGGCCACCGTCACCGCGGCCGGAACGGTCAGGGCCGCGAGGCTGCTGGAGAGCGACACGGGTACGCCGCCGGAGCCGGCCGCCTTCGACAGGGTCACCGTGCAAGTGGAACTCGCCCCTGACAAGAGGCTGCTGGGCAAGCACGATATCGCGTTCACCACCGTTGGGGCCACCAAGCCGACGTTGAACGTTTTAGAACTGGCGTTGTAGCTGGCGGTTACGATGGCTGTCTGGTCCACACCGATGGAGCCCGCCGTGGCGGCGAACTGCGCGGTTGCGGAACCGGAGGCCACCGTCACCGCGGCCGGAACGGTCAGCGCCGCGAGGCTACTGGACAGCAACACACCGGCGCCCCCGGGTCCTGCCGCTTTCGACAAGGTTACTGTGCCGGTGGAGGTCGCCCCTGACAGAAGGCTATTGGGCAAGCACGATACCGCTGCCACCACGACCGTGGTTGCGGCTCCGACGCTCCAGTATCCTACCTCGCGCCACCCGCTCATCGACCCGCCGCGATCCACGGCAAGCATCAGTATAGCCTTCTCCCCGTCGAATGCGCTGCTGAAACTAATTGGTAACATCAAGACGAGGGAATCACCGCTTTCCTGGACCGTTGTGCCATTCAAATCAACAGTGCACTGGCCATTTCCTAAGATTCCAGATGCTCCTGGCACTGATGCGATCCAGCCATTTCCTGAGTCGTTCGCCAGATACACCTTACCTGTTACCGTGTCGTATTTCACGACACAGGAGCTGACAAGACTGGCGGATCGTGATGAGCTGAACAACACAGACACCGTGGCAAGATACGCCGCACCACGTGCATCCGAGTATTCGAGAGCAAACGTTTGGCCAAGGCCCGAACCAGTGCTCGGTGCAACCGAGTCAACGGCAGCCGCGGTACTAACGGACACTACCAGAACAGCGACCGCCTCCTCAGTTCCACCCATGCCGACGCCCCCCTCAAACACCATACTCGTACTAATGACCCGCGGCGGCGCATCACCAGCAACTGCCACTGTAACAGTAATGACTGAGAAACTGCCGCCTCCCACGAGACCATCCGTTCTAGTACAACTCTGCAACGCCGTGTCGCAACTCCAGCCGGGCCCAGACATCCCAATGACAGTCAGCCCAGTTGACACCGTTTCAGTCACTCTCGCCCCAGCGGTCGCAGACGTGAGACCGACGTTTGACACGGTCAATTCGAAGGTCGCTCCAATCTCTCCCTGCACTACGTTCCCGCTATGAGTACTGGCTATCGTCCAGAGCGGAGACGCTACCTCAAGACTCCGAATCACATTCGAGTCCGCCTCCGTGAAATACAATTTACCGTTCAGAGCGGCGACGACACCCCATGGGTGTGCAAGTCGAGCACTGGTGGCCGGGCCGCCATCCCCTGAGTAACCGGCCTCACCATTGCCAGCAACCGTCGTTATCACGCCCGCTGGTGTGACCCTTCGGATGCGCGAGTTCAGCGAGTCAGCTACGTACAAGTTGTCGTCTGCATCCACCGCAACACCATGCGGACTGTCAAGCTCTGCCGCTGTAGCCATACCGCCATCACCCGAGAACCCGTAAGTCCCGCNNTCGCGACCCGCCACAACCGAGATGCCGCCGCCCGGCGTCAGTTTTCGGACGCACGAACACACCCAATCGGCCATGTATAGGTTGCCGGCTCTATCGCTTGCCATCCCACCCACATCACCCCCGCTGTGACTTGTCGCGCCACTACTGACGATGGCGATGTCCCCTTCCCGGCTAACCTGCGCCAGAACGTCTTTCAGGACGCTGATGTATGAGTTCTTCGTGACTTCAAACTGGAAAGCCGTATTAGCTGCTATGTGCCTATCTGCGGCCAGCCTTCCATCGTTGGCTTCAAACCACACACCATCGCTAGCAACGGCACCTATGGTGTCCGTGGAATGCGCGATTATGGCGCGAGTGACTGAGGAGTCAACAAGGTGCACGTGTCCGATGGCACTGAGAGCGATACTGCCAGCATCACTGATGACAATTGGCGTCGCGAGAACTCGATCTCGGGGTTTCGCCAAAGTGCCGTTTCCTGCCACGGTCGAAATAGTGCCATCAGTGGATATCTTTCGTACCCGGGCGTTTCCGGTATCGACGACATAGAGGTTACCGTACCTATCGATCGCTAAGTCGTGGGGTCGAGACAGTTGTGCGGTGATGGCTAAGCTCCCGTCTCCAGAGTAACTGCTGCCATTGCCTAGGATGGTAGTAAGCAGGCCTTCGGATCCGATCGCGCGGACTCGATAGTTGTAGGAATCTGACACATAGACCGTACCGGAAGCGTTCACTGCCACGCCGGTCGGGTAGTCGAGCGAGGCACTGAGCGCGGGGAGACTCTCGCCCGAGTAGCCGAATGTTCCATTGCCCGCCAGTGTTAGTATGGCGCCGGCTGGCGTTATCTTTCGTACGCGAGAGTTCAGGGAGTCGGCGAGATAGATGTTGCCATTGGAGTCACCAGTCAACGCTGTAGGCCAGTCCAGTGCTGCCTCGCGGGCGGGGCCGCCATCGCCCGAATATCCGGGGACGTTGACGCCGGCAACTGCGGTAATGACGCCGGTCGGCGATATTTTGCAGATGCGGGCGTTGCCGGCATCCGCGATGTACAATGAGCCGAGGGAGTCCATAAACACACCGCTGGGGTAGTTGAGTTGAGCGTTGACGGCCAGTTTCTCGTCTGCGGAGTACCCGGGGCGGCCGTTGCCCGCGATGGTGGTGATTACGCCCGCGGTGGACACTTTTCGGACTACAGAATTGCCGGAGTCGGCGATATAGAGTGTTCCGTCAGTGGCTGCGGTCACCGCAAGGGGCTCATCTAGTCCGGCGGCTTGAGCGGGGCCACCGTCGCCTGTGTAACCAGCGGAGCCGTTACCTGCAATCGTGGTGATGATGCCGGTCGGGCCTACTCTTCGGATTCGGTTGTTTCCGTAATCCGCGATGTACAGGTTGTTGGCATTATCGAGCGCGATGCCGAACGGAGTGAATAGCTGCGCATCAGTGGCCAATCCGCCGTCCCCAGAGTAGCCGGGTGTGCAGGTTCCTGCGACGCGGGCCACTATGCCGCCTGGCTCCAGCCTGAAGATGCAATGGCGATCCGGCGCGACTACGTAAAGCCTCCCAGCAGCGTCGGCCGCAATGCCACCAAGTCGGCCAAAGGCGCCTGTAGCAGTTGTGGGTATGCCCCGGCCAGCGACCGTCGAAATGACGTAGTCTTGAGCGGCCGTTCGGTCCGCCAATACCAACAGTAGCAGGACCGGTAGATATCGCAGCGTCGGCATGGGTCTTTGTTTAACTCTGTTTAACTCTTCGGCCGGATTCTCGAAAGTGTGAGCGACGGCATGCGGAGCAGCCTGGACGGGTTCTACGAAACCCTGACGGTGGAGCATTTCAGCGGCATCGAGGCCGTTGCCTTGGACATGTGGAACCCGCACATCGCTTCCGTACGGGGGCGCGCGCGAGAATCCGATGGCAGGAACGTCTTCGACAAGCTTCATGTGGTCCAACATTTGGGGAACTCTGGAAAAGGTGCTGCGACAGGAGAACAGAACTCTGAAGGCTGCTGGGGACCACCGCCTGGCAAGGAGACGCTACGATTGGCCGCAGAACCCCATCTCGATTGGAGCCGAAAGACCGTAAGGAATTCGCCGAACTGAGAAAGAGTGAATTGAGAACCGCGCGAGCCTGGGCACTAAAAGAAACGGCCGTAGCTCTATACGGCGACATCCATGAACGTCCGGCGAGAAACGTCCGCCTGTGGCACGGTTGGGCAGTGAGGAGTCGGCTGCAAGCGATGAACGAGGTGAGGCGGATGCTCAAATGGCGGTTCGAGCGTTCGAGAACATGATCAGATACCTGCGCCACAGGATCACGAACGCAGGGAGCGAATCAATCAATACCAGGATCCAACGGGTGAAGTACGCGGCACAAGGCTTCCGACAGCTACATCCACTCCGGTGGCCTCGACATGGCCCCACAAGCCACTGAGTAGGAATGGACAGTACACTGGTGCCCGGCTAAAAGTCGAATGGAATCAACTGGTTGCCGGAATCGCGTAAGTCGTTCTCGAATTCCGACTCTCGAAGTGCCCGTAAAGCGGGCGTTTTCTCGGAAAGCGTCACGCTCAAAATCTGTAGGATTTGGTAAAGACTCGCCTCCAGCCCCAGGGCGCTTGCGAACGATAGCCACCAGTAAGTAAACCGAGATCGCGATCCAGATCTGGGTCCTCACCGCGTTCTCGCTGGTACCGAAGAAGGCCTTAATCCGCAGGTGCTGCTTGATCCACTTGAAGAACAATTCCACCTGCTAGCGCTTCGGCGCTTGCGAGAACTTACCCACCCGTGCTTTCCGAGAATGACCCAGGCATTCTGATCTGAGCCGCGGACCGTCCGTGCCGACGCGTGGTGACCATGAAGCATCACCATGCCAGAGGCCCGGAAGAGACCGTGTGCGATCTGCCACCGTTGGTTCCGGCCGAACGCGCGAGTAGGGGATCGCCAACATGCTTGCGGGA
>PLMF01000078.1:3900-4078 GCA_003142355.1 Bryobacterales bacterium | reverse complement strand
CAGCTCGCGAAAATCGGCGTACGCGGCGCAGCCTTTGTATGAGCCGGAGGGCTGCTTGCTCGCGTAGTAGCTCTCGACGATGTCCTTGGCCGCATCCCGGCCTCCGGGAATGGCGCCATCGGCGCCGGCTTTCCAGTCCGGCTTTCCAATCGCGGTGCGAATGCTCCTCAACAGGGAA
>PLMF01000078.1:0-3852 GCA_003142355.1 Bryobacterales bacterium | reverse complement strand
CGGCGATTCTGTTCGGTTGTCATCTGCCTTCCTCTTTACCGGCGCCGAAAGAATCATACCCGATAGTCGCAGTCAAAGCAATCTTGTGAATTGTGCCGCCCCGAAGTCGGAGACGGCCTTTGCGCTCTCAGAACGGCGCGCGCCACCGCAACCCCTCGAACCGCGCGTAGTCGCGGTCCGTGGTGATCCATTCGCAGCCGGATTCGATGGCCAAAGCGGCAAACCAGGCATCTTGCACCAAATTGCCCGATGCCCTCGCGCGCCGGCACACGGCGTGGAAGATTCCCCAGTGGCGGGGGCCCGGTTGGATCACCTGGCAGTGCGGCTGATCCACCAGCAGATTCGCGAAGGCCAGAGCTTCTGCCAGCGGAGTCGGCGGCACAAAGATGCGCGGGTGCGTGAGGATTCTCACCACCGCTCCCAGCACCTGCGGAGACATGCCATAGGCCATGTCACCGCGAACTACGGATTCAAGCCATCGCCGGTATTTCTTGTGGTCGGGTGAGTCCTCCCGGAACGCATAAATGAGCACGTTCACATCCGGAAGAATCACTTCAGTCCTTCCAGGATGTCCAGAAGAGCGGCGCTGTTGTTCAGGTCCACGCCGGGCTGCAAGCCCTTCCCTCCCCGGAAGACGGGAATCGCCACCTTCGGCCTTCGCGGCGCCGGCTTCGCGTGGGCCAACTCCAGGCGCAGACCCTTCTCGATGAGCGCGGTGAGGGTTTCGCCGCGGCGTTGCGCCTCCCGGCGTGCCTGGTCCAGCAGAGCGTCATCGAGGCGTACGGTAGTCCTCATATGTCTAGACATATCAAGATGTATGTCTGTATGTCAATTGCGTTTTTGACGTAAATATGATAATCTCGATCCAGTAAGACCAGATTATGCACTCGGAGTTCGACCACCAGTACGACCGCACCGTCCGCGAGGAGATCGAGGTCTTCCGCCGCAAGGCCGAGGCCTTCCTCGCCGGCGAAATCCCCGAGGACGAGTTCCGCCCGTTCCGGCTCAAGCACGGCATCTACGGGCAGCGCCAACCGGGAGTGCAAATGGTGCGCTGCAAGATTCCGGGCGGCGTGGCCACTTCCCGGCAACTGGAACAGTTCGCGCGCATTGCGGACGAGTTCGGCGGCGGCCGCGGCCACCTCACCACGCGGCAGAACATCCAGTACCACTTTGTGCCGCTGGCGGGCGTCTCCAGCCTCATGCACCTGTTGGCGGACGTGGGGCTGACCAATCGCGAGGCCTGCTACAACACCGTGCGCAACGTGACCGCCTGCCCCTGGAGCGGCATCGCCCGCGACGAAGTCTTCGACGTGCGCCCCTACGCGCAGAAAGTGGCGTATGCCTTTCTGCGCCAGGATCTCACCGGCAATCTGCCGCGCAAATTCAAGATCGCCTTCGATGGCTGCGGCCACGACTGCATCGTATCCGCGATCAACGACATCGGCCTGCGCGCGGTGGTCCGCGAGGGCCGGCGCGGATTCCGCATGGTGATCGGCGGCGGGCTGGGACCGCTGCCCACCGAGGCGCAACTGCTGGACGGGTTTGTTCCCGAGGAGCGCCTCCTGAACCGCTGCGAGGCCGTCATCCGGGTGTTCAACCAGTACGGCAACCGCGACAACAGGAACAAGGCCCGCATGAAGTTCGTACTGCGGGAGCGCGGCATCGAGTGGCTCAAGGAGCACATCGAAATAGAGTACGCGGACATCCTGGCCAACGGCGGCATCGCGTGGCCGGCCCGGCTGCCCGAAGGTTTCGGCGGCTACCAGTCGGAGCCGCAGCCGCTGGGCGATGGCGCGCTGCTGCCGGTGCTCGACGCGGGCCGCACGGGCGAGCCGGAATACGACGCGTGGGTCGAGAGCAACGTCGAGCATCAGAAGCAGACCGGCTACGCCGCCGTGACCGTGCGCGTGGACCAGGGCAACCTCACCGGCGTCCAGTTGCGCGGCCTCGCGCGGATCTCTTCCGCCGCCGGCGACGGCCTGGTGCGCGTCACCATCCAGCAAAACCTGTTACTGGCTTTCATCCCGTTGGGCCGGCTGCCGCGCGTCTATGCGGCGCTGCGCGATCTTGGTCTGGCGGAGCCCGGCGCGGGGCGGATCGAAGACGTGGTCACCTGTCCGGGCGCCTACACCTGCAACCTGGGACTGACCAAGACCATGAACCTGGGAGCGGCGCTCCAAACCGCGGTGCGCCAGTACCACGATCCCCAGGTCCAGCACCTTTCCATCAAAGCCAGCGGGTGCCCCAACGCCTGCGGCCACCACTGGATCGCCGACCTCGGTTTCTACGGCAACGCGCGCAAGATCGGTGGCAAGGAAGTGCCCTACTACCAAATGCTGCTGGGCGGCGGCTACGACGAGCAGGGGCTGATGCGNNTTCATCGCCAACCGCCAGCCGGGCGAGAGTTTCCGCCAGTACGTGATGCGCCACAAGGTGGAGACCTTCCGCGAGCTGACCAGCGATCTGGCCAAGCCCGCTGAGTTGTTCCCCGAAATCTACCAGGATTGGGGCGACGATGAGGCGTACTCGCTACAGCGTGCCCCCCATGCTATCGTGCGGTAGATGCACAGAATCCAGCGCGTACTCATCAGTGTCACCGACAAAACCGGAGTCGTCGAATTCGCCCGTGAGCTGAGCGGGATGGTCGTGGAGATCGTCTCCACCGGCGGAACCGCGCGCCTGCTCCGCGAGGCGGGCATCCCCGTCAAGGACGTCGCCGAGGTCACCGGCTTCCCCGAGATGCTCGACGGGCGCCTCAAGACCCTCCATCCGAAGATCGCGGGCGGAATACTGGCCATCCGCTCCAATGCCGAGCACCGCCGCGCCATCGAAGAGCATGGCATCGCGCCCATCGATATGGTGGTGGTGAATCTCTACCGCTTCGAAGACGTCGCGGCCAAAGCCGGCGCGCGCCTCGAGGATCTCATTGAGAACATCGACATCGGCGGACCGGCCATGATCCGCGCCGCGGCCAAGAATTACCAGGATGTCGCCGTGGTGGTGTCGCCGGCGGATTATGACCCCGTCATCGAAGAAATGCGGAAGGACGGGCTGTCGCTCGAGACCCGCTGGCGCCTCGCCAAGAAGGCCTTTCGCACCACCGCGGATTACGATGCCGCCATCGGCGCGCGCCTGGAAAAGCTGGATTCCGCCACCCCCCTGCCGCCCGATCTGAGCCTGCGCGCGCCCAAGCTCATGGACCTGCGATACGGCGAGAATCCGCACCAGGCGGCGGCGCTCTACGGAAGACGCGGCCAGGGCATCGCGGGGGCNNCACACCAATCCGTGCGGGTGCGCGGAGCAGGGATCGCTGGCGGAGGCCTACCGCAAGGCCTTCGAGTGCGACCCGCTCTCGGCCTACGGCGGCGTGATCGGGTTCAATCGCGCGGTGGATGAAGAGACCGCGCGCGAAGTCGCCAAGACGTTCATCGAGGCGATTGCCGCGCCGGATTACTCGCTCGAAGCGCTGGTGGTGTTGCGCGCGAAGAAGAATCTGCGCCTGATGCGCGTGACGCCGGGCTCGAATTCTTTGGTGGTGAAGTCTATCTCCGGCGGGTTTCTGGCGCAAACCGCCGATGACCTCACCCTCGATCGCGCGGCGGCCGTGGTCAAGACCAAACGCGCGCCCTCGGAGGAAGAGTGGCAGGCGCTGGAGTTCGCCTGGAAGGTGGCCAAGCACGTGAAATCGAACGCCATCGTCTACGCCCGCGCCCAGTCGCAATTCGCCCAGACCCTCGGCGTAGGCGCGGGCCAGATGAGCCGCGTGGATTCCAGCCGCATCGCGGTGTGGAAGGCCGGCGAGGCGAAACTGCCGCTGGCCGGCAGCGTGGTTTGCAGCGACGCGTTTTT
>PLMF01000173.1 GCA_003142355.1 Bryobacterales bacterium | reverse complement strand
TGGTTGCGCAAGTTGAGCATGTCCGTTTTCTTCTGGACGGTCGCCGTGGCCATGGCCGCCGAGGCGGCGCGATTCCTGATGGGAAGGTTCAGGGTAAGCCCCGCATAGTAGGCCGGATACCCGAATCCGAACATCTGGTCCAGCGCATCGGCGATGCCGCCCGGAATCACCGTCGATACAGCGCCGGCTCCGGTGATCGTCGAAAAGCCTGGGTTGTACATGCCGCCGGTGCCGTTGGATTGGTAATACAAGGAGAAGGAGAGGTTTGGGAGAAGCCCGTTCTTCGCGGACTGGATCCCGAGGTCGTCCACATCCAGCTTCTGCACGGCCTGTTTAATTGCCGGATGGTTAGCCAGCGCCTTCGCCACGGCCTGCTCCCGGTCCACGGCCATGGAATCGGCCGGCCCCAGGTCCACCGACTCGGTAAGCGAGAGAGGGAGTTTGCGGATCTCCGGGTCGAGGTCGGCGCCCACCTGGTGGCGCAGCACATCCTCGGCTTGGGCCAGAGCGAATTTCGCCTGCGATACACTCAGCTCGGCGTTCGCCAGCGACTGCTGCGGGTTGTAAATATCGAGTGGTGACAGCGCCCCGAGTTCCAGTTGTTTCTGCATGTACTTCAGGAACTCGGAGGCATTGTTCCGGCCGCTTTCCGCTACCCTCACGTTCTCGCGCGCCGAGATCACGTTCCAATAAGCGGTCTCGGCGGTGTTCACCAGGGTCAAGAGCTGCTGCCTCAGCATGAATTCCGATATCCGGTAATTGCTCCGCGCCGTCATCAGCGGAATCCGGTTTACATACGAGCCGCGGTTCTGGAGCAACGGCTGGGTGGCGCTGAACCGCATGTTGGCCGTCAATGACGGGTTGTAGTTGTTGTAGGAGTTGGTCTGGGAGTTCTTCACCCCGGAAAAACTTGCCGTGTAGCTCAACCCCTCTGGCAGCGTCTGCGAGTACTGAAGGTTATAAGGCTGGTTGAGCGACTTCGTCAGGGACGCCGCATTCTGCGCGGTCGTCGCATTGGTAGGCACGGTGGTGGCCCGCGTGGTGTTGAAGCTCGCCAGGGCCCTCGGATCCCACACCCCGAATGCCGCCTGAATGTTGTTCTTGGGAATCTCCAGACTGATCAATTGGAGCTGGATGTCCGTGTTGTTGGCCATCACCAGTTCCAGGGAGTGCTTCAGGGAAAGCTCCAGCTTGCCGTCGGCCACGAAGTCTTTCAGCCGCACCGGATCTTTCAATTCCACCTTGGTTTGGGCCTTCTGGAACGTCTCGCGAAAGTAAGCCGGTTTGGGGAACGACGACGTCTGCGCCAACGCGCCCGCCGTCAGGAGGATGCCTGTAATTAAAGTTCGGGACAGCATAGTTCTACTCGTAGCGAATGGCCTCGATGGGATCCAATTTCGCGGCCTGAACGGCCGGATAAATTCCAAACAGCAGTCCGATGAATACCGATACGCCGAACGCAATCGCAATCGAAGAACCGGTCACTACCGTCGACCAGCCCGCGGCGGACGCAATAATCTGCGACAAGGTGAACCCGAACGCGATGCCGATCAGACCGCCGGCAATCGAGATCAGTACCGCCTCCGTCAGGAACTGGCGCACGATATCGCTCTGGCGCGCGCCGATGGCGCGGCGGATGCCGATTTCCCTGGTCCGCTCCAGCACCGTCGCCAGCATGATGTTCATGATGCCGATGCCGCCCACCAGCAGCGAAATGCCGGCGATGCAGATCATGACAATGCTGAAGATGAACTGCGTGCGCCGCCGCTCCTCGAGCAGCCCCGCCGGCACCACCACCGTGAAATCGCCCGCGTCCTTATGCGTTGCCTCGAGAATGGCGCGCACCACGCTGGACGTTTCGATGGAATCGACCCCCGGCCCCACCTTCATGTAGATGCCGTCGATTTCGTCCTTCAGAAAGCTGGTATTGTCCTCGAACCGCCGCATCACCGTGTTGAGCGGCGCAATCACCATGTTGTTGCGGTTTACCGACTGCACGCCTTCCACATCCGCGTCGCTGCCGGCCTGGGGCGTCAGCACCCCGATCACTTGCAGCCACGTGTCGTTGACCTTCACATACTTGCCCACGGCATTGTCGTAACCCAGCAGGTTCACTTTGGCGCTTTCGCCCAGCACGCACACCGGCGCCGAAGCCTGGTTCTCTTCGGCGGTGAAAAATCGGCCGGCCACCAGCTTCAGGCTGTTGATCTCCACGAAATTCGGCAGCACGCCGATGAGCTGGGGCGGTTCCTGGGTGGTCTTGGGCAGCAGCTTCTGCGGCTTGAACCGTTTGCGCGGCGTAATCGCCACCAGGCCCTGCACATTTTCCGAGATGGCCCGGTAATCGCGAAAACTCAGCCCCGGTGAAATGGCGCGGACGGTCTGCAGCTCGTTGCGGTCCACCGCTTCGTGCGCCTCCACGATGATGTTGTTGACGCCGAGCTGGTCGATGAAGCTCATCATCTCTTTCTGCGCGCCGGCCGTGATGGAGAGCATGGCCACCACCGCGCCTACGCCGAAGATCATGCCCAGCATGGTCAGCAGGCTGCGCAGCTTGTGCGCATAGAGGTTCGCCACCCCCATCTTCAATTCGGGAGCGACGTTCGCAAAAAACGTCATGGCTATTTCCCTCCCCCCATGCCGCCCATGGGGCTGCCCGTCGGTTTCTTCTCGCTCTTTTCCTTCTTTCCCGACTTGCCGGCCGTGGGATCGGAGAGCGCCACGATATCGCCCGCCTGCACGCCGGACGCCAGCACCATCATGGATTCACTCTGCTTGACGAGCTGCACTTCCCGGGGCACGAATCTCTTGTTCTTCTGCTGCACGAACACCGTCGGTTTACCGTTCTTCTGAAAGACCGCCTGGGCGGGGACGTGCAAAGCGTCCGGAATCTTCTCGATCTGGATTTCTACGTCGGCCAGCAGCCCGGGCCGCAGCAGCACCTGGACCTGCGAGTCCTCTTGCGGAGGAAGCGGCAGTTTGGCGTTGTTGCGCTCCTCTTCGGTGTATCGCGACACGCTGTACCGCTTGACCAAATCTTGCAGGGTGCTGTCGCCGGCGCGGCCAGTGGCCCTCCCGGCCACGGCGCCGCGGCCATCGCCCGACCCTCGCCCTTCTCCCTGCCTCCCGCCGCCGAAGCCGCGACCCTCACCGCCTTGCCCGCCGAAGCCGCGCCCCGCGGCCGCCGGGCCGCTGGTCAGTGACGCGGTAAACTGCTCGATCAGCTTCTGGCGCTCCGCCGGAGTGCCATTCTGCGCTTGTTTGACCAAATCCTGCATTTTCTGGCGGTCCGCCTGGGACATGCCGCCCCCGCGTCCGCCACGGTCGCTACGCCCCCGTCCGCCGCCTTCATCCGGATTGTCCCCCGCGCCCGCCGCCCCAGCCCGGCCGGGCGCCGCGGCGGCAAAGATCGAGGGAGTGGCGGACCCCAGGTTCTTCTTGGCGTTTTCCGCCGACGTCGCCATGATGCCATCGATTTCGGCGGGCTTCATCCCCAGTCCCGCCAGCAGTTGCCGCATGTCCACCGAAAACACCACGTCGAACTTCTTGGAGGGATCGCCGGAAAACACGTCCGAGGTCGCGGTGCCGCTCAGGGCCTTGATCTTGCCGTGAAACTGCTTGTCCGGAATGGCGTCGAGCTGCAACAGCGCATCCTGGCCTTCCGTCAGGTTGGCGCGGTCCAGCTCGCCTACTTTGGCCCATACTTCCACTTCGGAAAGGTCCAGCACGTCCACTACCGGCATGCCCGGCTGCAGCGTGTCGCCTTCCCGGATGTCGGGCATCTGCTGGCCGAAATTGAAATTCCCGGCGCGGTTCTGCTTGATCGCCACCAACCCGGTCATCGGCGCCAGGGACTTGGTCTGCGCGATGCGGTTCAATTCCTGCGTCACGTTCAGCAGGCTGCGGTTGCGCTGCTCCTGGTAGACCGCGAGCTGCGAAGTGAACTGGTCCTGCCGCGACTTGGCGTCGACTTCCAGTTGTTGCAGCGCGCGCTTGGCCTGATCGAGCGTCAGGATGTTCTTCTTGGCGTCGATGACGTCCAGGATGGGGTTCTCCTGCACGTTCAGCTCCGCCCGCCGGACGTCGTAACGCGCCGCCAGCAGCGTCACCGCATCCTGGCTCGATTGGATCGCCTGGCTGGCCTTGACCTGTTTGATCTGCTCGTCCACCTGCTGCACGCCCAGCCGCGCCTCTTCCAGGGCCGCCTGGCGCTCCGAATCGTCGTACTCGATGACCAGGTCCTTCTCGTGTGCCAGCGATCCCACGGGAGCCAGCCGCGTGATCTGAACCGTACCGAACAGGTTCGGCGCCAACAGCGTGGCCGATCGCACGGCGTGCAGTTCTCCGCGCGAGAAAGCGCGGATCACCACGTCGCCGCGTTGCACTTTGGCCGTGGCGACCTGTTCCTGCCGTTCCGGCAGTTGTTGGAAGAACCGGTAGCCGCCGTATCCCAGACCCACCAGGATCGCCAACCCGAATAACCGAATGATTACCTTCTTAAACATGTAGAACCATTCCCGCTGTGGAAACGCTCCGCAAACGAAATCGCTCCCGCGCGCGTTTACAGCTTCTTCTTGGCCCTCTTGGCCGCGTCCGCCGGGCTTTCGAGCGTCACCGTTTCGCCTTCCTTCAGGCCGCCCGTCACAATGATGTCTTCATCGTTGCGCCGGCCCACCTGGATCGACCGGACCACGAACTGCTTGCCGATCTCGACGTAGGCCGCGGGCTTGCCGTCCTTGTCGAAGCTGGAGCGAATCGGAATCAGTAGTTGATTGGGCTGCCGCTCTATAATGATCTCGGCGGTGCTGCTCATGCCCGGCCGCAGACGGTCGTCCAGGTTCTTCAGCGTGGCGCGCGCCGGGAAAGTCTTCTCCGCCGTCGAGCCTCCCTTGTAGATCAGCGCGGCGATGGGGCTGATCCANNAGATCCACGTACATCTCGGAGAGCTCCGGGATCTCGGCGATGGCCGCTCCGGTCCACACATTGTCGCCTTCCTTGAATGGCGGCGGCGTCTGGCCGAAGGTGCCGCCCGAGCGGAAATTCTGAAGCACGTTCACTATGCCGTCGGACGGCGCGCGAAGCTGCATCTGGGGCAGGTAGCTCGCGGCCAGGTTCAGATCCGCGACCGCCTTGTTCTTGCGCTGGCCGGCCCGGGCCAGGTCCGATTCGTTCCCCACCTGGTGCGCATTCATGACCGACTTGACCTGCTGCAACGACCCTTCCATGACCCCAACCTGAATGCGGTTCTTGGCGCCATCCACTACCGAGAGCACCTCGGCCTTGCTGGCGTCCAGCCTGGAGCTCTCCACTCCGTACTCGGCCTGCATCTTGCTCATCGCGTCCGCTTCGTTGTTCATCACCTGGGTGGCCTTCATCTGCTCGATGTCGCCGTCGGCGGAGCGCACGGCGGTGGTCCGCCCGATGACATTCTGCTCCTGCTGAATGGGATCGAATTCTACCACCACATCGCCTTTCTTGACCGGCCTTCCGTTGTCCGCCAGGTGGACAATGCGCAGGCCCGGCACCTGCGGAGCCGCGAGGATGGTCGAATGGGCGCTCTTGATGGCGCCGCGGGTCCGCACGCTGATGATGAAATCCGCGCGCCTCACGCGCGCCACCGCGACTTCCACCTCGGTTGTTCCCGTATAGCGGTAGGCCGCGTACAGGCCGCCGCCACCTACAGCCAGCCCGATGATCCAGGTGATGATTTTCACCCTTCTCGGGTGCGAACGCCCCAGGCGCTGCTTGGGTCTCAGATCTTTCGATGCCATAGTGTCTGTCCGACGGGTAACGCTTCTCCAGGCTACAAGGGCCGTTGCAGCGCTATCACGTCCCCTTTCTTCACACCGGAATGGATCGCCACCGTGGTGAAGTTCACTGCGCCCAGTTCCACCGGCTTTCGGATCCAGCCCTCGGGGCCTTGCAGGAAAACCACCGGACTGCCGTTCTCCTCAAAAACCGCCTCGCGCGGCGCCAGCAGCGTGTCTCTCTCGGAATTCAGCTCGATTTCCGCGCTTCCCGTCAGATCCGGGATGACCCGTGAGTCGATTCTGCCGATCTTCACCCGTACCGGAATCTCCCCGACGTAGCTCGCGCGGAAGGTGCTGGTTTTGGAAAGCGCGCCGATGCCGATGAGCGTGCCCGGCATCTCGATATCGGGATACGCATCCAGCCGGATATTGCATTTCATCCCCAGCCGGAGCTTCTCCGCATCCACCTGGTTGACCGTGGCGTTCAGCACCATCGAACTCGGGTCCACGATCTGCATGAAAGGCTGGCCCGCGAAAACCTGGTCGCCTTCCCGGATCTGCCCGAATTCACCATTGCGCACAATGCTCTGCATCACCACGATTCCGTCCATGGGGCTCTTGATCGTCATTCTCTGGACGTTCATTTCGGCCCGTTTCAGCTCGATGGCGGACTGGTCCAGGTTCAGTTGCTGCACACGGATCTGCGCCTGCTGCTGCTCGACCACCAGCGACGACTCGTACACGAGCTGCTTATAAGTGGCGTCGGTTTGCTCCGCCGAAAGCTTGTACTTCTCCGCATCGATGGCGGAACGAATCGGCGCCGTCTGCAGGTCCAGAAGCGCTTTGTCCCAATTGGCCTTCCCGGTCCGCACCGTCTGATCGTGCGCGTCTCTGATAGCCGACAGGTTGGCGATCATCTTGCGAACGAAGTTTTGCGTCTGGATCACCGAGTCTCTATAGTCGTCCAGCCGCGTCTGCTGCATCTGCGGATCGAACTGGCCTACCACGTCCCCGGTCTTCACGTGCAGGCCAGGCTTGGCAAGCGTCATCAGCACCAGGCTGAAATCGTTCATGGGACCGCCGCCGCCCAGACCACCGCCGCCACCGCCACCACCACCNNGCGCCAGCAGGGCCGCGAAGTTCTGCGCGGCCACCGTGCCACTCACCCGCACCGTGGTGTGAAGATCGCCCAGCGAGACCGATACCACCGGCACGATCACGGTGGGCGGGCCACCTTTCCCCAATGCCTTCTTGCCCGAATCGGTGTTTAGATAGAGCGCGATGCCTCCG
>PLMF01000136.1 GCA_003142355.1 Bryobacterales bacterium | reverse complement strand
GGAAGTACACCGACCTGGTATCCATGACGGACTCATTCAAGGACAATCCGGGAGAGAAGCTGGGGGCATTGGTCGAAGGACGGTACGGCAAGGGCCGGTGGATCTATCTGGGCCTCGGGCTGTGGCGTCAACTGCCGGCGGGAACCGACGGCGCGTACCAGTTACTGGCTAATCTGATTAGTTTGCCGAGGGCCGGGGCGGGGGTGAAGAAGTGAGTGGGGAGCGCTCGTGGCCGTTGATCGGTTCACATGGCCGTCTCCCTGACTTGTGCTTGTGCCCCGGGGATCCGCCGTTCGCCGGGGGGCAATGAAAAACCCTGCTTCCCGTACGAGACTTGCGGGGCGTTTCAAGAGACGTGCAGTGCCGGGGCCTTGCTTCTGTCGCGATGGGGCTTCACCACAATCTCTACGTCCTGATCGAGCGCCACCAGAAAACGCAGAAGCCGCTCCACGGAGAACTGGCGGAATTCCCCGCGCAGCATCTTGGATACGTCGGGCTGGCGGATGCCTAACAGATCGGCCACCTCGATCTGTTTCAACTGCCGCTGTTTGATGATCCCGTCGATTCTGAACACAAGCTGCGCTTTGACCAGATGTTCTTCCGGATTCGGCACGCCGATGTCCTGGAACACATTGCCGCTTCCGGTTTCATATCTTCTTCCGCTCATCGCTCCCTCTCCTTTGCAATCTGTTCGGCTTCGCGCAGCCGCTGCTGAATCAGTTCGATGTCCCGGCGCGGGGTCTCGGCCCCGGTCTTCGATTTCTTCTGAAAGGCGTGGTGAACGTATACCGCCCGGCGAGGCGCACGGTGTATGTCGCGCGAAATGTGTCGCCGCGAAAGTCCTCGATCACTTCCAGTACGCCTGCCCCGCCAAAGCCGCTCAGCGGCTTCGAGTCGCGGTGTTTACCACCGCGCTGGGCTACGTACAAGGCATAGCCCATGCGATCTTGTACGGGTTCGGGGAACTCGCGGAAATCTTCACGGCTCGATCCGCCCCAGATCAACGGTTTCAAAGACGGCCCTTCGCTCATTGCCAAAGACCAATATAGTGATTTCACTATACCATATCAAGGCCACCGCTTGCGACCGCTCATGGCGGTCCAGATGGCCACATGCCGCCGAGTCGGAAACTGGCTGCCAGACGGACCTGGTACGCTACGCTGAATAACATGAAGACCAACGCAGTGCGGCTGCTGGATACACTCGGCGTTCGGTACGAGTTGCGCCAGTACGAAGTCGATCCGGCGGCCTTGGAGGCGGAGACGGTGGCTCGCAAGATCGGATTGCCTCCGGAGCAGGTGTTCAAAACGCTCGTGGCGCGCGGGGACCGAAACGGCGTTTGCCTGGCAGTAGTGCCGGCGAACATGGAGTTGGATGAAAAAGCGCTCGCGCGGCTCACCGGCGATCGGAAGATGGAACTGGCGCCGCTCAAAGAAGTGCAGCCGCTGACGGGATATGTCCGCGGCGGGGTGACCGCGCTGGCCTGCAAGCGGGAGTATCCCGTATTCGTGGACGAGACCGTGGAACTGTTCGATGCCGTCTCCGTGTCGGCGGGCGCGCGGGGGACACAGATCGTGCTGAATCCCTCGGATTACCTGGCGGCCGTGCACGGCACCGTGGGAGCCATCAGCCGAAGCAAACGGCAGCGAGACGCGGGGGGAACGCGGTGAAGCCAGCGGCGGTAACCAACCGCCGCGCAGAATTCCATTCTGCCCCACACTGGCTAGGATTGATATTCCTTGGCGTTGGCCGCCATCGAAAGCAGCACGGGGCGGTGCGGCAATGCGAGCCGCAGCATCTCGAGTTCGTCGGCGCTGGAGGTAAGCGGCAGCTTGATCTGGCCTCTTTCGGCGGCCGACCGGCAGAAGGCCATCATGATTTCGAAGCCTTTGTAGGCGCTTTCGAAGTTACAGGAATGGATGCGCTTCTCGTCATCGAGCCACTCGGCCATCTCCTGAATGTAGGGCGGCATGTCGAGATCGTAGTTCATCGAGCCGCCGCCGGAAGAGGCGCCTTGTCTGGTGACGGCGCGCCAGCCGCCGCCGGTGAGGACCTCCGCGAAACCGTCGGGGCCTTGCGCGCCGATCCGGCATTTCCGCCACCAATAGTCGACTTCCGGCACGTCGGGGGCGCCGGCGCCGCATTCGACGATGCCATGCACGCCGTTGGCGAAGTGAATGAAGCCGGCGATATAGTCGGGCGAGGGATGCAGGTCCGCCAGCTTCGACCGGCCGGAGGCGTTGGCCATCACCCACTCCGCCTCCGCCCCGCCGTTGTACCAGCGCATGTAGTCGATGAGGTGCGAAAGCATGTGCATCATCCACCCCGTGGCGGTCGCGTAGACCGTGTGGACGCGCCCCAATGCGCCGCTGGCCACGATCTCGTGCACCTTGCGGTAGTGCGCACCGTAGCGATGCTGGTGGCTCACCACGGCCTTCACTCCACTCGATTCCAGCATGTCCCGAATGGCGAAGCCTTCGGCGCTGGTCAACGCCACTGGCTTTTCCATGGCGATGAGCCGGGCTCCGCTTTCGATTCCCACGCGGACCATCCCGGCGCGCACGTTCGGCGGTGTGCAGAAGCAAAAGATATCGGGCTTCGCGAGAAGCGCCACCTCGCGGGCGTCCGTGCCTTTTGTGGCTACACCCAGCTTGGCGGCCGCGGCGTCCAGCCGGCTCTCATCCGTGTCGCAAATACCCGCGATTTGGAAACGCCCGTTGGCCTGGAAGGCGGCGGCGTGGTGCATCCCCCGTTTGCCCATCCCGGCCACGACTACTTTGTACTTATCGGGCATGTTTCACCTTGCCGCCCGGTCCCATTCCAGAACTCTCTCGATGACGTAGTCGACCTCTTCGCCGGTCAGTTCGGGAAACATGGGCAGCGAGATGCAGCAGGCGGCATTGCGCTCGGAGTTGGGAATGGGGCCGGCGATGCGGGCCGGCTTGCCCCAAGGATAGCCTTCCTGCTGATGAATCGCGATGGGATAGTGACATTTGGCGTCGATGCCATTGGCGGTCAGGAAACCGAGCAGTGAGTCGCGATGCTCCGGCTTCTTCGTCTCGATGACATACAGATGATAGACGTGGTAGTTACCGGGCGCCGCGAAGGGAAGATGGATGTTGGCGGCGTCACGCAGGCCCGCGGAGTATTGCGCGGCCCACTTCCGCCGCAGGGCGTTCCATTCGTCGAGGTGCTTCAACTTGGCGCTGAGCACTCCGGCTTGCAGGTCGTCCAGGCGGCTGTTGTAGCCCGGGCTGTGGCAGGATCTTTTGCCGGACCCGTGGTTGCGCAGCTTGCGGACTATGCGGTCCACATTCTCGTTGTTAGTGACGACCGCGCCGCCGTCGCCGAAACAGCCCAAATTTTTCTGGATGATGAAGCTGGTGCAGACAGTGTCGCTCAATTGGCCGATGGCGAACCCGTCTGCGCGGGCGCCGATCCCCTGCGCATTGTCTTCCACGACGAGAAGACCGTGCCGGCCGGCGATCTGGCGGAGGGCCTTCATATCGGCGCACTGGCCGTATAGATGAACCGGGACCAGGGCCTTGGTCCGGGGCGTTATGGCCGCTTCGACCTGGGAAGGATCCAGGCAATTGGTTTTCGGGTCGGAGTCCACGAATACGGCCGTGGCGCCGGCGATCCAGATGGCCTCCGCGGTGGCGAAGAAGGTGTTGGTGGTGGTGATGCACTCATCGCCGGGGCCAATCCCAAGCGCCATGAAGGAAAGCCACAGCGCGTCCGTTCCGTTGGCGACGCCGACGGCGAACTTCATTCCGTGATACTCGGCCAGCTCTTTCTCGAACCGCTGCAACATGGGCCCCATGACATACTGGCCCGATTCCAGAACAGCGTGGATGTTTCGATCGATTTCCGATTTGAGGTTATGATATTGACGGACATGGCCGTAAAAGCCGACGTTCATACTCTGATCTCCCTTTGTAAGATTTGCATAAATAGTGTTGGTCATGGCAGGGCGGCCTCGGCGGTTTCGAGCGCCAGCCGCAGAGCTCCTTGGAGCTCCGCGTCGGCGCCGAGCTGGGTAATAGCCAGCCGCGGGTGCGCGAAATCGTGTTCTTCGAGCCGTGCCCTGGTCGCCTGGAAAAGCGCTGGATGCGCGCCCATCTCGCCTCCGAAAACGATCAACGAGCAGTTCAGAATCAGGCTGAGACAGGAGCACACTATGGCCAGGTACTCGGAGGTCTTGCCGACGATCTGCTGCGCCAGAGGATCGCCTTGCGCGGCGCGATCGAGGATTTCGACGCCGCGCAGACGTTCCACGCCCGACGCGCCGCCGTGGACCACAAGCTCGCGCCATTGGCGCTCGACGCCGCCAGCCCCGATGGCCCCTTCCAGCGCTCCCATCTGGGATTTGCGAACGGCCTGAACGGCGGAGCCGGGCACCAGCAGATAACCGATTTCGCCGGCGGTCCATTCCGGGCCGTGGTGGAGCCGGCCGTTGATGAACAGGCCGGCGCCCACGCCTCGCCCGATGTGCACGAAGACGAAGTTTTGCTCGCCCTGCGCGATGCCGCACGAATGCTCGCCCAGGGCGGCCAGGTTGACGTCGTTGGCGACGATCACCGGCACCCTGGTCTTCTCCGCCAGAAGCCGGCCGAGAGGCACGTTTTCCCAGCCCGGCATGCCCGGCACCGAGACCACCACACCGGCGTCGACGTCGGTGATGCCGGGCGCGGCCACGCCCACCGCCAGCAGGCGCCTAGCGGGAATTCGCAATCGTTCGCGGAGCGCCGCCAGCAGCGAAACGGTGCGCTCGACCACGGCCATGGGCCACGACTTTTCGCCGATTCCACCCGTGGACTCGCCGAGGAGCCGGCCGGCCAAGTCGGCAATGCCCACGCGGACGAGGCCTTCATTGATGTCGATCCCAGCCACGTAGCCGTACGCCTGGTTGAAGCGGAGCAGGCGCGGCGGGCGGCCGCCGCTGGAGCGGCCCGTGCCCAGGCGCTTGGCCAAGCCCATGCGCTCCAGCCGCGCCACGCTGCTCGAAACCGTGGGCACGCTCAGCCCGCTGTATCGGGCCAGGTCGGAGCGGGAACACGGGTTGTGAGCGCGCAGCAAACCGAGGATGGCGCGCAGGTTGATATCGCCCAGCACGCCCGGGCCCCGGCTGGCGGCCTTTCTCCGGCCGCCGGTTTCAACGCCGCGAGTTGGCAATCGAGCCGACATGCACGCATCCTGGACGACACATATGAAAAGTTCTTAAAGAAGTACCTCAACCATGGTATACGCAAAGGCAGGAGAGTGGCAAACCGCCGTCCTGCCGGGCGCCGGACGCCGTGCCGCCCCGCGGCGTCGGATCGCTACTCGGATTTCTCGATGGAAATCAGTTTCTTGCCACGCCAAGTGGATGAGGAGATCAGCCTGCCGGATTCATCCCAGCGCAGCCAGCTCCAGGCGCCATCGGAGGAATAGCGGCGCTCCCATTTCACTCTCCCGGTGGAGTAGTACACCACCTGCCGGCCATTAAGAAGATAGGCGCCGTTAGTCACGGAATCCCGCGGCGCGGTTACCGGGACTCATCCCCGGCCAGCACCCAGGCCTCGTTCAGCTCGATCTCCACGTCGGGATCGTGGTGCGACGTCACTACGTGGATGAGGCCGGCGGTGGTCGCTCCGATGCCGAGTGCCAGCGTTGCGACTGCCACGGCCGTGAAGCCCGCGCTCTTGCGCAGCACGCGCAGCGCGAAATGTACGTCCTGTAGCAAAGCGGCCTCCCTGTGTGGGGCAGATGCTTACGCCTGCCAACCGGTATTGTAGTCTAAGACTTGCTGCGCGATCTCCGCTTCGGCGTTCGCCTGCTGGCAAAGAGCCCGGTGTTTGCCACCACCGCGGCACTGCTGCTAGCCGTCGGCATCAGTGCGAATACGCTGATCTTCAGTGTGGTCGACGCCCTGCTGCTCCGGCCACTGCCGGTGTCGCATCCGGAGAACCTGGTGCGGCTGGTGGAGGTCCATCCGAACGACTTTATCACGTGGGACCTCCCCTACGATCTCTGCGATGCCATTGCCGGCAGGGACGCGGATTTGTCCGCGGTGATCTGCCAGGGCGAAGCGGACGTGGCTTCGAGCGATGGGACCTCGACCGAACGTGTGCGGGTCCACCTGGTCTCACCGAATTTCTTTTCTTCCCTGGGCGTGCACGCCTATCTCGGCCGCGTGCTCAGCGTCGAAGATGAACGTACAGCGGCCATGAACGCCGTGCTTGGCTACGGCTTCTGGCGGAGGCGGTACCGGGGCGATACCTCGATTCTGGGCCGGCGCATCACGCTGCACGGGCACCCGTTCACGATCGTGGGAATATCGCCGGAGGCTTTCAACGGCCTGACGGCCGACACCAGCCCCGACATTCGCGTTCCCGGCGCCGTGGCCCGCTCAGTGGTGGAAACAGGCACGGACGTGAGGCCTCTCACCGCGCAGATCTTCGCGCGCTTGCGACAGGGTGTCACGATCGAGCGCGCCAGCAACGAGGCCGACCCATTGCTGCACGCGGTCTACCAGGACCAGCTCGACCGGATCTTCCCGCCTGCGAAGGGGACGGCGCGGACAAAGAGCGTGATCGATTCCCGCCTGCGGCTGGAGTCGGTCGCTAACGGAGTATCGACCCTGCGCGCTCAATTCTCCCGTGGGCTCGAAGTATTGATGGGCGGGGTCGCGCTGCTTCTGCTGATGGCGTGCGCCAACGTGGCGGGTCTGCTGCTGGCGCGCTCCGCCGCGCGGGCGCAGGAGTTCGGCATCCGCCTGGCTCTGGGCGCGAGCGCCGCTCGGATCGTACGGCAACTCCTCACCGAAGGGTTGCTGCTGGCGTTGCTGGGAGGCGTTGCCGGAACTCTGCTCACCCGCGCGTGCCTTCCTTTGCTGGTTCGCGGTCTGCCACCGATTCGCGACCGGGCGGCCGTACTGCAACCGCTCGCCGTGCACATCTCGATCGACCTCCGCGTGCTGGGATTCGCCGTCTGCATGACGTTTCTGACCGCGGTATTATTCACGCTATCGCCGGCATGGCGCTGTGCGCGCGCCGACGTCGCGAGCGCGCTCGAAGGCGGCCGCACGACGACGCGGCGCCTGCTGCCGCGGAAGATACTGGTCACGGCGCAAGTGGGCCTCTGCACATTGATCCTGATGGGAGCGGCGCTGCTTGTCGAGACGCTCGAACACATGCGAACCATGGACGCGGGTTTCGATCGCGACCACGTGGTGACGTTCAACATCGACACGAGTCTGAGAGGTTACAAGCCGGAGCAGGGCCGCGCGTTGAGCAAGGCGCTTCTGGAGAAAACGAATGCGCTGCCCGCGGTGGCCGCGGCCGGAATGGCCTCGCGGGCACTCATGCGCGGCACCGGCATGAAGACCACTCTTGACGCTGAAGGCACTCGCATCAACGCCACCGATTTCTTGAACTGCAGCGTCAACAACGTCACGCCCAATTATTTCGCGGCCATGGGTATACACGTGGTCGCGGGCCGCGCTTACAGTTGGTTCGACCGGGCCGGACGAGTGCCGCGCGGCGTCGTTGTAAACCAGGCGCTCGCCAAGAACTTCTTTCCGAGCAGGAACCCCATCGGCGCGCGCTTCGGGGGTCCGGGGCCGGGCGGCGTTGCCAGCGCCGACTATGAGATCGTGGGCGTGGTGAGCGACGCGAAGTATCGCTCGCTGCGCGAGCCGGTCCCTCCCACGGTCTACTACGCCGCCATCGACGGATTCTATCCCGGTTTCAATCTGCACGTGCGCACACCGCAGCGCCCGGAGACGATGATCGCGCCGGTTCGCGAGGGGCTGCGTTCTCTCGACCCCGAATTGCCGATCATCGAAGTACGGACGCTGCGGGAGGAGGTGGAAGCGTCGCTCTGGCAGGAGCGTCTGCTGGCCTGGCTCTCGACGATCTTCGGCGGGATCGCGGCGTTGCTGGCCAGCATCGGTCTCTACGGCGCGCTCGATTATGCCGTAAAGAGCCGCACGCGTGAGATCGGCCTGCGGGTGGCGTTGGGCGCGCGGCCGGTGCGAATTGCGAGCCTTCTTTCGGGCGAAGTGCTGCTATTGACCGGATCGGGCGTCGCCGTGGGTCTCTGCGCCTACGCGGCGGCAGCCGTTTGGATACGCCGCGTCCTCTACGACGTTCGTTCCTGGGAGCCAATGGTGGTCGTTGCGGTCGTGGTTCTGGTCGGGTTGGTAGCTGCGATGGCGGCGGCTCCGGCGACATGGCGGGCCGTGCGGATCGATCCGGCACGGGCACTTCGCGCCGAATAGGGTAAGGATTTCTGCCCTATTTCGGGCCTGCCCGTTCCGGTTTGGGAACGTTGGCCAGTGGCCAGTTCACGTACTTGATCCGTTTGCGCTGCCAGGTGTAGGTGATGTGCAGGCTTTGGTCGGCGCCTTGCACCATGGCGGGATAGGAGTACTCACCAGGGTCGCTCTCCAGCGCGTGGAAGGGGGTCCAGTCATCCCCGTCGCCGCTGACCGCAAGGTTCAGCGGGGTGCGGCCCTTGGAGGTGTGATTGTAAATCATCACGAAGCGGCCGTCCTTGAGCCGCACCACGTCGATACCGGAGTTCGGATTGGGGAGGCCGATAGGGCGCGCCTGGGTCCAGGTAATGCCCTCGTCCTGAGAATCGGCAACGCAGATGCGGCCGATGGTGAGCGCGGAGCGGGCAAAGAACCGCAAATGCCTGCCGCCGATGGGAACCACCACCGGCTGAATGATGCCGTAGGGCTGGGCTGGGTCGGGCGGCTTGGAGAAAGGAACGGTGATGGGACCGTAACGGGTCCAGGTCCTACCATTATCGATGCTGCGCTCGATCCAGGCGGCCCACGAGTGGTAGCTCTCCACCGAAGAACCGCTGACGATGGCGCCGTCGGGCAGGACCAGAGGTTTGGCGCGGATCGGGCCATAGAGGCCCGCGGGCAAATGCTCGGGCTTGGACCAGGTGAGGCCGTCGTCGCGGCTGTAGAGCCGCCCGGCGGTCCACGAAGAAGGGGACTCCCCAAACTTGTAGTACAGCCAGAGGATGTTGTCGGCGGTGCGGAACAGGACGGGGTTGTATGTGGCGACGTTCGGCTCCCGCACCAGCTCCACCGCGGGTTGCCACTTGCCATCGGCTTTGCGGGCGCCCCAGATGGCCACGTCCGGCCTTCCTTCGGCGGCGCCGCCGAACCACGCGGCCATGAGAATGCCCGGGCGCAGTTCGACGACGGTGGAGGCGTGTACCGCCGGCGTGGGCGAGGGGTCGGCGATGAATTCGGAGGTCTGAGCGCACAGCAACAGGGATGCGGCGCAAAAGGCGGCGGCCAGTTTCATAAGACCCTTTCCACAACGCGACGCGGGGCTATGAGCGCCGCGGCGTCTTGCTTCACGAAGAACAGGATGGCCGTGAGCAGGCACAGGCCGGAGAGGATATACACGCCGGAGGCGAGCGCGATGGCGACGCTGAGCCCGTAGGCGCTGGCGAGAATCCCGATGGTGAGCGGCGCCAGGGCGCCTCCGCCCAGCCAGCCGATGGTGTTCATGAGACCGGCCACGCTGCCGCGGGCCTGCGGCGGAATGACGTCGAACACCGAGGCGAAGATATTGGCGTCGTACATCCCCTTGCAGAAACCCCAGGCCGCGAGCGCGGCGGCCAGCCAGACAGTCGAGGTGGTGAGGGCGCACAGCACCACCCAGGGGGCGCCGCCGAATACGCCAATGGCCTGCACAATGAGGCGCGCGCGCGGCGATTTTCTGCGCAGCATGTCGGCCAGCCATCCACCCACGGGGGAACCCACCATGCTGGCCAGTTGGGCGAAAACCGTGGCCGTAAAGCCGGCCAGCGCCAGGTTCATATGGAACTTGTCGTATAGAAACTTCGGCATCCAGGAGAGGAGCACCACCGCCACGAAGTTCGCACAAAGGAATGCGCCCATCAGGCAACGCACGGTGCGGTTGGCGAGCAGAGTGGCGAGCGTCTCGCGGACCCCCATCTGCTTCTGCGCCGCCGCGGGCTCGGTGGCGCCCCGCCGAGGCTCCAGCAGGAACCGATGGAGCAAGACGCCCAGCAGGATTCCGAGCCCGCCAAACACGACAAAGCTCCACCGCCAGCCATAGTGCTGCCCCACCAGGCCCGCAAAGAAGCCCCCGGCCACGGTGCCGATGTACACGCTGGTCTGGTGCAGCCCCATCGCGCGCGAGCGGGTTTCGAGGCCGTGATAATCGCTGATCAGCGACATGGACGCGGGATAGTAGAGGGTTTCACCAAGCCCCTCGGCGGCGCGAAAGGCGAACAGTTGTCCAAAGGTGCGGGAGACCGCCGTAGCCATGCAGATGAGGCTCCAGATGTAGAGGCCGGAGAGAATCGCGGTGACCCGGCGGATGCGATCCACCAAGGCTCCCGCAAAGGGAGAGCATAGCCCGTAGGTGAGGGCGAACGACGAGCCCAGCAATCCCAACTGCACGGACGTGAGGTGGAATTCTCTTTCCAGCAGGGGAAAAAGGGCGAACACGGCCTGGCGGTCGGCATAGTTGAAGAAAGAGATGCCCCACAGCATGCCGACTACGCCCCACTTATAGCGCCTCACACGGCTATGGTATCGCTTCGGGCGTCCGCTTTCGAGATGGCTTGACCGCGCGCGCCTGCCTTGTTAACTTAGTAGTTGCATAAACCAGTCGAAATGAATATATATTCCCAGACGGCGCAGCCCGACCCTGACCGGGTCTCCAGGTTGCGCGAACTCGCCGGCGCCGTTCGCCGCGAGAGTCTCCGCATGGTGCACCGCGCCAGGCTGGGCCATCCGGGCGGCGACCTGTCCGCGGCGGATATTCTAATCACTCTGTACTTCGGCGTGCTCCACGTCGACCCGCGGCAGCCGCACGACCCCGGACGCGACCGGTTCATCATGAGCAAGGGCCACTGCTCCGGCGCTCTGTACGCCACACTGGCGCTGAAAGGCTTCTTCCCATGGGAGGAGCTGGCCGAGTACATGCAGCCGCTTTCCCGGCTCAACGGGCATCCGAATCGCACCGTGCTTCCCGGTGTGGAGGCCAATACGGGGGCGCTGGGACACGGATTTCCGATCGGCGTAGGCGCGGCTCTGGCGGCCAAAATGGATGGTGCTTCCTGGCGCACCTTTGTGCTGACCGGCGACGGCGAACTACAGGAAGGGAGCAACTGGGAAGCGGCCATGGCCGCCGCGCAGTACGGACTCGACAACCTGACCGTCGTCGTCGACCGCAACGGCCTCCAGCAAGGGGCGCCCACGGAAACGACCGTCCGGCTCGAGCCGCTGGCGGACAAGTTCCGCGCGTTTGGATGGGCCGTCAGCGAGGTGGACGGCCACGACTACGCCGCCCTCCTCGACACGTTGCATGCGCTGCCTTTCGAGCCGGGCCGGCCAAGCTGTATCATCGCCCGCACCACCAAGGGAAAGGGCGTCTCCTTCATCGAGAACCGCGCGGAGTGGCATCATCACGTACCCACCGACGCGGAGCTGGAGGCCGCATTGCGCGAGTTGGGCCAGGAATCTCATGGTTGAACGGTTCGATTGCAGGGTAGCCTTCGCCCGCACGCTCGAGAGCCTCGCGCGGGAGGATGCGCGCATCGTGGCCGTGGTAAGCGATTCGGTTGGTTCCTCCGGCCTGTCGCAGTTCTCCAAGCTTTTTCCGCAGCGCATGGTGAATGTGGGAATCGCCGAACAGGACATGGTGGGAGTCGCCGCCGGGCTTGCCAACGGAGGGAAGATCCCGTTTGTTTGCGCCGCTTCCTGCTTTCTGACCGCTCGCGCGCTGGAACAGATCAAGGTGGACGTGGCGTACTCCCGAGCCAACGTGAAACTCTGCGGAATGGCGGCCGGCCTGGCTTACGGGCAGCTTGGCTCGACGCACCATTCCATCGAAGACNNTGCGTGTGAGCCGGACGCCGGTGCCGGAAGTCCACCCCGCCGGCTACCGGTTCCAGATTGGTACAGCCTCCGTACTGCGGCCGGGCGGTGACGTTACGCTGATCGCCAACGGGACCATGGTGTGCCGCGCGCTGGAAGCGGCCGCGCTCCTCGCCGAAGAAGGCGTCTCGGCGCGCGTCGTCAACCTGGCGACCCTTCACCCCCTGGATCGCGCCGTCATCCAGGATGCCGCGGAGTCAACCGCCGGCATCGTCACCATCGAAGAGCACTCGACCCGTGGTGGTCTGGGAGGGGCCGTCGCGGAAGTGGTCGCGACCTCGTGCCCGGTTCCCATGCGCATTCTGGGCATTCCCACCTTCGCGCCCACGGGATCCGCGGAATGGCTGTTCGAATATTTTGGCCTGACGCCGAAAGGTATTTGCGGCGCGGCTCTCGAACTGCTCGAGACCAAGGTGCGGTCGTGAGCGCCTCTCACATCCTGGCAATCGACCAGGGCACCACCAACACCAAGGCGCTGCTCGTCGACCGCCAGGGGCGGATTGTGGCGTCGGCTTCGCGCGCGCTTTCAATTCGCTATCCGCAACCCGCGTGGGTGGAGCAGGACGCGCGCGATCTATGGGCCAGCGTGCGAGAGGCGGTCGATGCTTGCCTGGAAAAAGCAGGCGACCCCCCGGTGGCCGCCATCGGCATCAGCAACCAGCGCGAAAGCGTAGTGGTGTGGGATCGCCGCACCGGCGAGCCGGCCGGGCCTTGCGTCGTCTGGCAGTGCCGCCGCACCGCACCGTTCTGCGCCGAATTGCGGCGCCGCGGCGTAGAGGACCTGCTGCGCGAGCGCACGGGGCTGGCCATCGATCCTCTGTTCTCCGCCAGCAAGGCGCGCTGGCTGCTGGAACATATCCCCGAGGGTGAGAAGCGGGCCGCGAACGGCGAACTCGCGGTCGGCACCGTGGATAGCTGGGTGCTGTGGAACCTGAGCGGCGGACTGGTGCACGCCTGCGATTTGACGAATGCCTCGCGGACACAACTGCTCGATCTTCGCGGCCTGCAGTGGGACCCGGCGCTGCTGTCGCTGTTTTCCATTCCGGCAGCCGCCCTGCCCGCGGTCAAACCATCGAGCCACATCTTCGGTGAGAGCGCCGGGGCGCCCTCTGGGCCCGGCCGGCTGGCGAAGGGCATTCCCATCGGCTCGCTGGTGGGCGATTCGCACGCGGCCCTGTTCGGGCACGCGATCTTCGACCCCGGCGCGGTGAAGGCCACCTACGGCACCGGCTCTTCGCTGATGACCGTGACCGCCGACCCGGTCCGTTCCGCCGGCGGCCTCTCGACCACCATCGCCTGGTCCCGCGCCCACCAGACGCGCTATGCGCTCGAGGGCAACATCTCGGTTACCGGAGGCGCCGTCGAGTGGCTGGGCGAATTTCTGGGATTGCCTCGTCCCGCGGAGGATGCGGCGCGGCTTGCGGCCAGCGCGCCGGACTCGGGCGGCGTCTACCTGGTGCCGGCTTTCGTGGGCTTGGGCGCGCCCCACTGGAATGATGCGGCGCGCGGCCTGATCGCCGGGCTCACGCGCGGCACGCGCGCTCCGCAAGTAGCGCGCGCTACCATCGAATCCATCGCCTACCAGGTGCGCGACGTCTTCGAGGCGATGGAGCGCGATCTTTCCCGGCCTTTACCCGCCCTGCTGGCCGATGGCGGCGCCAGCCAGAACGATCTGCTGATGCAGTTTCAGGCGGATATACTGGGCCGCCCGGTGGTGCGCAGCGCGTCGCCGGACGTTTCCGCCATGGGCGCCGCCTGGCTGGCGGGCCTGGCGGCCGGCGTGTGGTCGTCGCTGGAAGAACTGGCCGCGCTGCCGCGCCCGGTCGAGCGCTTCGAGCCGCGAATGAACGATGCCGAGCGGGCGCGTCTCTACAGCGGCTGGCTGGATGCGGTCTCCCGGGCCGTGAAAGGATAGGAATATGGCGCGCATCGACGAGTTGCGCCTGATGACCAAGGTCGCGCGCATGTATTACGAGCAGGGACTGCGGCAGACCGGGATCATGGATCGGCTGAACATGTCGCAGTCCACGATTTCCCGACTCCTCCAGCGCGCCGAGAAGGCCGGCATCGTGCGCATCACGGTCAGCGTGCCCTCGGGCGCGCACCCGGAGCTGGAAGAGGCCCTCCAGAAAAAGTACTCCTTGAAAGAAGCCATCGTCGTCGATTCGATTGAGGATGACGAGCAAATCGTGCGCGACCTGGGGCCGGCCACCGCGTACTATATCGAAACCACGCTCAAGTCCAAAGACATCGTTGGTCTTTCCTCGTGGAGCGCCGCCCTGCTGGCCATGGTCGATGCCATGCATCCGAACCCGCACCCCGGCGGTCCGCGCGTGGTGCAGATCCTGGGCGGCGTGGGCAACCCCAGCGCGGAGGTTCATGCCACGCACTTGACACAGCGCTTCGCCAGCCTGGCGGGAGGAACGGCCACGCTGCTGCCGGCCCCCGGCGTGGTCGGATCGGGGGAAGCGTGCCTGGTGCTGATGAAGGACCGTTTTGTGCAGGAGGCCATGCGCCTCATGGACACGGTCAGTCTGGCCCTGGTGGGCATCGGCGCCGTGGAACCTTCCCGCCTGCTGGCCGCCAGCGGCAACGTGTTCTCGAGTGAAGAACTGGAGGTGCTGCGCGCGCACGGCGCGGTGGGCGACATCTGCCTGCGTTTTTTCAACCGCCAGGGCAAACCGGTGGTCACGCCGCTGAACGCCCGCGTCATCGGGATGGAACTGGCGCAATTGCGCCGCGCCAGTCGCGTCGTCGGGGTAGCGGGCGGCCGCCGCAAGACCGCGGCGATTCGCGGCGCGCTCGCGGGCGGGCTGATCAACGTCCTGATCACCGATCGCAACACCGCCCGCCGCCTCGTCTCCGACGCCCCCGCCGACGAAACCGGGGAGCACCGCCGGCGCCGGCGCGGCGCGGGAAGGTGAAAACCCTGGGCCGGGCACCAATCGCCTCGGCTAATCCTCCAGAATCACGTGAGCCATCCCCATCTCCGCCGTATGTGTGAGCGATA
>PLMF01000389.1 GCA_003142355.1 Bryobacterales bacterium | reverse complement strand
CGGAAACCCACGGCGGAGCCTTGGCTGGTGCTGCTGCGGGCCTCACACTGAGCGGAGGTGTATCCTGGAGGGTAGAGGGACTCGGCAGATGGACTTCAGACAGGAGATTGCGAAGCAAGTCGAGAAACTGCCCCCGGACATCCAGGAGCAGGTGCTCCGGTTCGTAACTTCCCTCTCCGCTTCGGCGCCGGCGGGCGAGAAGGGCGCACGGTTACGGCAATTCTCATCGTCTCTGGACTCCGTCTCCGCCCAGCAGATGATTCAGGCGATCGAGGAGGGGTGCGAGAAGGTTGACGCCGGCGAGTGGTAGATTCTTGCTAGATACCAACATTGTCATTGCCCTGCTGGACGGGGATGACACGGTGTTGTCTAATCTGGACCGGGCGCCCGAAGTATTCATACCGGCGGTTGCGCTCGGCGAGTTGTTCTTCGGAGCTGCGAAATCCGGCCGCCCTTCTGAGAACACGGCAAAGGTGGAGCGATTCGCGGCTGGCAGAGCCATCGTCTCATGCGATCTCGATGTTGCTCGCGAATACGGACGTTTGAAACAACGCCTGAGGGAGAAGGGACGGCCGCTTCCCGAGAACGACCTCTGGATTGCCGCTGCGGCGAAACGTCACGGGATGGTCCTCGTTACTCGAGACCGGCACTTCGACGAAGTTGAGGATTTGCGGACCGCGGATTGGGCCGTTCAGCCGTGAACTGTGCCGCGCCTCGGTCTGCGCCGCCTAGCAAATGACTGCGGTTCCGCCCTTCACCCTACTCGATGCGCGCCCACGGAACACCTACACGGGGCTGTGGTTCGACCCGCGCACGGGGCACACCCGGCCTTTGGAAGCGCCCGTCTCGGGCGAGGCGGGCGCGGTCATCCGGAAGCCTACGGCGGAGCCTTGGCTGGTGCTGCTGCGGGCCTCACACTGATGGAGTTGACGAAAAAAGTCGACCTGAGGCAATAGGGTGTATACTGATTTCAAATTGGAATAATAAGAATTCCGATTGAAATGTTTTGTATCTAACATTGCTGCAAATTCGGAGAGCGCTCAAGCTCCTTGTACTGATGCTGTGCATGGCGTTTAGCGTTTACCTGCAAGCGGCCGAATTGCCCGTAACCCTGGGCTCGACTGTCAGTTTCGCCGCATTAGCCGGCTCCACTCTGACGAATACCGGCTATACCGTCGTAAATGGGGACATAGGGGTGTGGTCGGGCAGCGCTATTACCGGATTCCCACCCGGAAGTCTCGTGGCAGGACCGACTCACATTTACGCGGGTGACGGTACCGCTGCCACGGCGCAAGGCGACTTGACTACGGCATATCTCGACGCAGCGGGACGAAACACGGCGCCGGTTGCCGTGGCCGGCGACCTCAGCGGACAAACCCTGCCGCCTGGCCTGTACAGATCCACATCTTCGCTGGGTATCACCGGCGTTCTCACGCTGGACGGCCAAGGCAACGCGAACAGCGTCTTTATCTTCCAAATTGCGGGTGCACTGACTACGGGCACCGGCAGTCAAGTGGTGCTCATCGGCAACGCGAACGCAGCCAACATCTTCTGGCAGGTCGGCAGCTCAGCAACTCTCGGAACGTATTCTACTTTCAACGGAACCATCCTGGCCCAAGCATCCGTCACGATTACGACCGGCGCAGTGCTGAATGGCAGGGCTTTGGCACGGACAGGGGCGGTCATATTGGATTCCAACACGATGGCTAACCCCGGAGCGCCGATCACGACCATAGCGCCACCTGCGCTGGCCGTCACCTGTCCGCTGGGCACTGCCCAAGCCGGTGTAGCGTACAACTCGTTAGTGGCGGCCACGGGCGGCACGCCGCCCTACACGTTTTCAATCACGGGATCGCTGCCGCCGACTCTGAGCCTGATCGCTTCCACCGGACTCCTCATTGGGACCCCGACTGGAGCGGGCACCTTCTCCTTTGGCACCAGAGTTCAGGACTCCGCATCGAGTATCGCGGCCAATTCCTGCAGCATCGTCGTAGCCGCCGCCCAGGCTGATGTCTCGATCGCCAAGACCGGGCCGGCATCCGTTGCTTCGAACGCGAATATCACTTATAACATCGTTGTTGCGAACGCGGGTCCCAGCCTGGCGGCCAGCGTGACCGTCAGTGACGCCCTACCGTCGGGCGCGACATTTGTTTCAGCAGCGCCATCGCAGGGGTCCTGCTCCGGCACAAGCACCGTCAGTTGTTCTCTGGGCACTATGCCTGCCGATGGTGTGGCCACGGTCCAGCTCATCGTCAGGAGTCCGAGCGCATCCGGAACAGTCGTCAACACGGCCACCGTTGCCTCCACAACCCCGGACCCGAACCTGGCTAACAACACCTCTACGACCACCTTGACGGTGACGGCTACTCCTTCGCTGGCCGTCACNNGGCGGCACGCCGTCCTACACGTATTCAATCACGGGATCGCTGCCGGCGGGTTTGGGCCCCATCACGCCTTCCACCGGAGCTATCACTGGGACCCCGACCACAGCGGGCTCCTATGGCTTTAGCGCCGGTGTCCAGGACTCCGCATCACCAACGCCGGGCACCGCGACCAGTAGTTGCAGCATCACGGTAGTCGGCGCCCAGGCTGATGTCTCGATCAACAAGAGCGGGCCGGTGCCGGCAACCGTTGTTGCGAGCGCGAACATCACTTATACCCTCACGGTTGCGAATGCAGGTCCCAGCCCCGCGGCAAACGTGGTCGTCGGTGACATCCTGCCGGCGGGCACAACGTCTGTTTCAGCAGCGCCTTCGCCGGCGGGGTCGTCCTGCTCCGGCACAAGCACCGTCAGTTGTTCTCTGGGCACTCTGGCTGCCCTTGGTTCGGCCACGATCACGCTCGTCGTTAGNNCTCAACCGGGACAGTTGCGAACACGGCCACCGTTGCCTCCGACACCCCGGACTCGAACCTGGCGAACAACACCTCAACGGCCACCGTGACGGTGACTGCTGTTGCAAGCGTTCCGACGCTCTCGACGTGGGGCTTGGCCCTGCTGGCGCTATCGCTATTGCTGGCGGGGTGCTCGGCGCGGTTCCGGCGAAAAGCACAAGTGTAGCTTTTCTCCGGACTGGCGCCGCGACCGCAGGACGCGGTAAAAGTGGCGGATTCCTGCTGGAGGACCGCGCAAGAACAACTTCTCAGCCACCGACGTGGCGCAGAGTCGCACTCCGGCGCATCCGGATGAAGTCGCAGCGCGGCCGGGGCGGCGTGGCCGAGGGTTTCACGGCATCCAATATCGCGATGCAGGACGTCACTTTCAGCAACGTGCACATCCAGGCGGAAGCGGGTTTCAAGTGCACCAATGCCAAGGAGATCGCGTTCCACGATGTGATCATCGACGCGGCGCGGGGGCCGGCCCTGTCGCTGGTGAATTGCTCCGACGTAGACACCGGCAGGCTGCGCACGCTGAATAAAAATGCAGGGATGCCGCTCATCGAGAGTCCCAAGAACTGACCGGGCAAGATCTGTTCCCTGAGTTTCTGCTTGACACCGGGTGACACCAGACCCATAATCCTTAACAGTTCATATAGTTCGGTTCATGAATTTAGGGTCTTGTTGTGTCTTTGCCGGTCAGGCCAGCCCGTCGGGGCAAATCCAAATCGGTCTGACATTGAAGTTCAAGAAAGGCCATGCACATGAAAACTTCCATGCTGCTTGCTTCCGCGCTGCTAGTGGGCGGCGCGCTATTGGCGCAGGAATATCGCGGCACCTTCAGCGGCAGCGTCACCGACGCACAGGGCGCGGCGATCCCCGGTGTCAAGGTCGTCGTCACCGAAACCCGGACCGGCACCAAAGCCTCGACGGTCTCCGGGGGCACAGGCGAGTACACCATTCCGTTTCTCGCTATCGGAACCTATGATATCGCGGCGGAGTCTCCGGGCTTCAAGAAGTTCGCGCAAAAGGGTATCACCCTGAGCGCCGGGGAGCACCCGGTGATCGACATCCACCTGGAAGTGGGTTCTTTGACCGAAGAGGTGACGGTCACCGCCGAGGCGCCGATTCTGGTCACCGCCAACCCGTCCTTGGGCCAGGTGATCACCACCGCGGAGGTCGAGGACATACCGGTCAATGGCCGCACTCCGATGATGCTGGACAACCTGGCAATGGGCGTGGTCTCCACGTTCGAGCCCGGTCCGGTGCGTCCGTTCGACAACAGCGCGCCCAATTCCATCAGCATCGGGGGGGCGCCCGCCACGCACAACGAGGTGCTTCTGAACGGCGCGCCCAACGCGGGCCAGACCAACCAGATGGCCTACAGCCCGATGCAGGACGCGGTGACGGAAGTGCGCGTCAACACATTCGACATGGACGCCGCCAACGGCCACACCATGGGCGGCACGGTCAACATGATCACCAAGGGCGGCACCAACTCGCTGCACGGCTCCGCCTACATCTACAACCAGACGTCCGCGGTGGACGCCAATACCTTCTTCAACAATGCCAAGAGCGTGCCGCGGCCTCCGTATCACCAGAATCAATACGGCATCACGAGCGGCGGCCCGGTGTTCGTGCCCAAGATCTTCAACGGCAAGAACCGCGTCTTCTGGTTCTTCGGCTGGGAAGGGATGCGCGATTCCGACCCGGCGAACTCGCCGCTCGAAACCGGCAACCCGGAGAACTTCACGTCGGTGCCTACCGCCGCCGAGCGGCAAGGCGATTTCTCCACGCTGCTGAAGCTCTCGACCAACGCCGCCACCATCTACGATCCCAATTCGGGAATCCTTTCCGGCACCCTGGTTTCGCGTACGCCATTCCCCAACAACATCATCCCCACCAACCGCCTCGACCCGGTGGCGGTCAAATACCTCAGTTACTTCCCGCAGCCGAATACCGCGGGCTTGGCCAGCGCGCAGAATAACTTCGTCATCAACGCGGTGGATAGCGATGGCTACGACAACGAACTGGGCCACCTGGATATCAACGTCAGCAACAGGAACCGGCTCTCTTTCGATGCCCGGCACAACTATCGGGCGCAGAATAAGAACAATTTCCTCGGCAACGCGGCTTCCGGCAACTACCTCTACCGCATTAACCAAGGCTCCACTCTGGAGGATGTCTATACCATTACGCCCACGATGGTGGCGGACGTTCGCTTCAGTTGGGCGCGCTACATCGAGAACCATTCCTCTCCCGCCGATACGGTGGACCCCTCGTCGCTGGGATTCCCTTCCTACATCGACGGCAACTCGGAATTCAAGATGCTGCCGTACATCACGTTCCTCAGCACCAGCGTCACGGGCGGCGCCCGCGCCAGCTTTGAGCCGCTGGGCTACAACGGCGACGGCACCAACTACAACGACATCTACCAGTTCTTCGGCCAGGTCATGAAGAACCGCGGCAACCACAACATCAAGATCGGCACCGACGTGCGCGAGTATCGCTGGAGCGCGTACACGTTCGGGAACCCCTCCGGCACGTACTCGTTCACGGGCACCTGGGTTAACAGCCCGGCTGTCGCCAACAGCACTGTGTTCGGGCAGGACTTCGCACAGTTCATGCTCGGCGTTCCCACCAACGGCAGTCTCGACCTGAACACCCAGACCACGGCCCAAGACAAGTACCTGGCGCTGTTCATCAATGACGACTGGCGCGTGCGCAGCAATCTGACCCTCAACCTGGGACTTCGCTTCGATCACGATTTTCCGGAAACGGAACGTTACAACCGCAGCGTGAACGGGTTCGACCCGACGGCCGCCAACTCGGCCTCCGCGGCCGCTGCCGCCGCCTATGCGGCCAACCCGCAGCCGCAGTGGCCCGCCAGCAACTTCAAGGCGCTGGGAGGGCTCACCTTCCCTACCTCCGGCAACCGGAACATCTACAACACCAACTCGCACATCCTCAGCCCGCGCGTCGGGTTCGCCTGGACTCCGAACCTGTGGGACAACAAGACCGTGATTCGCGGCGGCATCGGCGTGATGGTGGATCCCATCCTTCTTCCGACGCCGAATTCTCCGGGGTTCAGCCAGCAGACCACCATTCCGCTGCCCGCGCCGCTGATTCCTCCGGTCCTCTCGACGCTCTCCAGCCCGTTCCCCAACGGCTTCCTGCAGGCGTCCGGTTCGTCGAAAGGCACGTCCACGTTCTTGGGCAATTCCATCACCTTCTTCGACCCCAATTCCATCAACCCGTACACCATCCGCTGGGAGTTCAGCGTGCAGCGGGAACTGCCGGGCCAGATGGTGCTGGAAGTGGTCTACATCGGCAGCCACACCGTGCACCAGCCCATCTCCACGAACCTCAATTACATCGCGCGCCAGCTCATGAGCACCTCGCTGTCCAGGGATAACACGACCATCACCGCGCTCACCGGATCGCTGGCGAACGCCAATCCCTTCAAGGGGCTGATTCCGAGCGTCTCGGCCTTCAACGGGACCAGCACGACCCTGCAACAGCTCGCGGTCCCATACCCGCAGTTTACGTACAATGGCGTGACGATGCAGAACAACCCGGCGGGCTCGTCGTATTTCCAGAGCCTGAACGTGCGCCTGCAGAAGCGGTATGGACACGGGCTGATTCTCATCGACAACTTCATCTGGAACCGGCTGGAGGACCGCCTGGCCTACCTGAACCCGTCCGATTCCGCGCCGGAGAAGCGCGTTTCTTCGGATTCGCGTCCTCTCCGGAACATTCTGACCGCCACTTACCGACTGCCCATCGGCCGCGGGCGCGCGGTCGATCTGCAACGGCGCTGGCTGGATTCCCTGGTAGGCGGCTGGCAGATCAGCGGTGTCTATACGCTGCAATCGGGGCCGGTGCTCACCTGGGGCAACTACATCTACTATGGCGGACCGCTAAATCTGCAGCCTGCTCAGCCGAACGGCACCGCATTCGACACCACCCAGTTCAACGTGATTTCGGCTCAGCAACTGGCCAGCAACATCCAAACCTTCGACAACCAGTTCAATAACCTGCGCCGCGACCGAACCAACCAGTTCGATACCTCTCTGGACAAGAACTTCCGGTTTGGCGAGCGCCGCTACGTTCAGATCCGGTTCGAAGCGTTCAACGTCCTGAATCATTGCACGTTCAGCGGACCGACCACCGCGCCGACCAACGCGGCGTTCGGCACCATCGGCGCCCAGGCCAATACGCCCCGGCGGCTGGAGACCGCGCTCCGCTTAGTCTGGTAACACCACCGGCAAGGCGACGGGCGCGGCTTATGGCGGGGGGTTCCGGAAGCGGAACCCTCCCAACCTGCCGTGTGCTACAGTGTCGCTCGGATGCGGCAGACTGCAATCCTATCTTGAGATCCGGAGGTTTCATGAGTTTAATCTCTCGAGGCCGGCTTCTGCCGGCGTTCTTACTTTTGGCCGGCGCGAACATGTGGGGCGCCGGTCCGGTGTACAACATTCTGGATTACGGCGCGCGCAATGACGGTTCGGCGAGCGCCACGGCAGCCATCCGCTCCGCCATCCAGGCAGCCAAAGCCGCGGGGGGTGGTACGGTGTTCGTCCCCGCCGGAAAATATGTCACCGGGCCCATCGAGCTGGTGAGCAACCTGGTGTTCGAAATCGACGCCGGGGCGGTGCTGCGGTTCGAGGCCTCCCGCGACGGTCTTACGTACACCAAGGGGAGGCTCGAGGGCACCGAGTGCATCACGCCAGTGCCGCTGATCGGCGGGCACGACCTGGAAAATGTCACCATTCGAGGCCGGGGAACCATCACCACCGACAACGCCCAATGGCTCAACCTCGTGCGCCAGCCGGACGGGGCCGCGGCGAGGAACGTCTGGATGGGCATATTGAAGACGCTGGACTTGAAGCAGCCGGTGCCGCCGGAGGATTTCCAGAAAGCCGCGCCGTCGCTGCGGCCCTCGTTCATTCGCACCATGGAGAGCAAGAATATTCTCATCGAGGGCATACACATCGTGGGGTCGTCGATGTGGGTCATCCACATTCTGTATTCGCAACGGGTGGTCATCCGCGACGTCACCATCGAGACGTTTCCGGGGGCGAACACCGACGGCATGGATATCGACTCCAGCCAGGACGTGTTGATTTCCAACTGCTACCTGGACACCGGCGATGACGCCATCTGCCTGAAATCGGGAAAGGACGCCGATGGGCTGCGGGTCAACCGTCCGACGGCCAACGTTGCCATCACCAATTGCACGGTGCACCACGGGCACGGGGCGGTGGTGCTGGGCAGTGAGACCTCGGGAGGCTTCCACAACATCGTGGCCAGCAACATCGTCTGCCAGGGCACCGAAAAAGGAGTGCGCATCAAGAGCACGCGCGGGCGTGGTGGGGTGATCGAGAACGTCAGGTTCGATCACTGGACCATGGATTCCGTAGCCGAAGCGATCAACGTCACCAACTACTACACCAGAGGCCCCGAAGAACCCGTTTCGCAGCGGACGCCGGTGTTTCGCAACATCGCCATCAGCAATATGACCATCAACCACTCGCCGCTCATGATCAACATCGAGGGACTGCCGGAGATGCCCGTCACGGGGTTGCAAATCGGCAACGTGATCGCGACCGGGAAAGTCGGAATGCGGGCACACGACACGCTCGCCATGGAATTGCACAATGTGCAGGTGAACCCCGAAGTGGGGCCGGCGTTCCTGATACGGGATTCCAAGGAGCTGGAGCTGGACCACGTATCTACGCGCACGCCGATATCGGGAAGTCCCGTGGTAAGGCTGGACCGCTGCCCGGGCGCCACGGTGCGGGCGAGCAGGGCTTTTGCGGGCACGGGCACGTTTCTGGCCGCGGCGCCGGGCGAGTTGAAGAGCATCGTGCTCGAAGGCAACACGCTCGGCAACGCCAAGAAGGCCACTGAAGAAACCGCCGACGACATTTGGAAGTTGCCGTTGCCGGTGCGCACGATCAGATAGCGGCGGGTAACCTCAGCCCCAATGGCTCCGCCCTCCCAGTGAGCAATTTGAACGGAGCCGGGGAGGAGTGTGCCCGGTTCGCGAGGAGATCCATGGATCGAAGATACTTTCTTATGGGCGCGGCGGCAGCGGCGACTGCCGGAAAGCGCGTGCTGGCGAGTGCCAGCGATACTGTGCGCATCGCAATTGTGGGGTGCGGCGGCCGCGGAGGCAGCCACCTCCGGGAATGGACAACCCTGCCCAACGTGGAGCTGGCGGCCATTTCGGATGTCGACCAGTCGCACATGGCCAGTTTCGTTAAGCGCGTGGAATCCAGCGGGAAGAAGGCGCCGCAGGGCTTCCAGGATATGCGCAAGATCCTCGACGACAAGTCCATTGACGCTATCTCCATCGCCACGCCCAACCATTGGCATGCTCTACAGACCATCTGGGCGTGCCAGGCGGGCAAGGACGTTTATGTGGAGAAGCCCTGCACCCACAACATCTTCGAAGCGAAGCAGATTGTGGCGGCGGCGCGCAAGTACGACCGCATAGTGCAGCAGGGCAGCCAGAGCCGGTCGTCGGAGGCGTTGCAGGAAGGCGTGCAGAAGATGCGCGAGGGCCTCATCGGCGACGTCTACATGGCTCGCGGGCTGTGCTACAAAACGCGCAACACCATTGGACGCACGCCGATCTCCGAAGTGCCGGAGGGCGTGGATTACGACCTTTGGACCGGACCGGCGCCGAAACGCCCGTTTTCGAAGAACCGGTTCCACTATAACTGGCACTGGTTCTGGGATACCGGCGACGGGGATATCGGCAACCAGGGCATTCACGAAATGGACAAAGCGCGCTGGGGCCTGGGCGTCAAGTACCCGATCAAGGCGAGCGCTATCGGCGGGCACTTCATGTTCGATGACGACCAGGAGACGCCCAACACGCTGAACGCCTCCTTCGAGTTCAACGAGAACGGCAAGACCAAGATGCTGGAGTTCGAAGTCCGCCACTGGATCACCAACCGCGAATACCCCAGCTCCGCCCCTGGAGGCGGACTCGGCGGCACCGTCGGCAACCTGTACTACGGATCCAACGGCTACCTGGTGATCGACAACTACAACAAGTACTTCAGCTTTATCGGCAAAGAGCAGAAACCCGGTCCGACGGCGACCAAGAGCGATACCCACTTCCAGAACTTCCTGGACGCCGTGCGCGCTCACAAGAGGGAAATGCTCAACTGCGAAATAGAGGAAGGCGCGGCCTCGACGGTTCTGGTCCACCTGGCCAACATCTCCTACCGGCTGGGCCGCACCGTGCATTTCGATCCCAAGACGCTGACCTGCGTCAACGATGCGGAAGCCAACAAGCTGGCGACGCGGGTCTACCGCAAACCGTATATAGTTCCCGAGAAGGTGTAAACAATATGAAACGTGGACTGCTGGTCCTTTTCTCCGTTGCCTGGCTGGCCCTCTCCGCCGCCGCCCAAGTCAAGATCACGCCCGGCGCCGACAAGATCGATATCGAGATCGGAGGCAAGCCTTACAGCACTTTCTACATGAAGGGCGCCGAAGTCACCAAACCATATCTCTGGCCGGTGCGCGCGGCGACCGGAACTTACGTAACTCGCGCGTTTCCCATGGACAAGGTGGCCGAAGAAGAGAAGGGGCCCAAGGACCACCCCCACCAGCGCGGCATGTGGTTCGCGCACGACAGCGTCAATGGCATCGACTTCTGGAACAACGAGGCCAGCTACACCGAGCCTCCCAAGCGCGGCGTGATGGTGCTGAGGAAAGTGGGCCCGGTGAAGAGCGGCAAGGACCAGGGGTCGCTGGCGGCCACATTCGACTGGACCGACCGCCAGGGGAACGTAGTGCTCACCGAAGATCGGGTCATGACCTTCCGTGCGGATCCGAAGCTGCGCATCATCGACGTCGACGTCACACTGACTTCCGTCCAGACGGTGGTGTGGGGCGACACCAAGGATGGCGCGTTTGGTATCCGGATGCGCCCCGTGCTGGATGAGCAGGGCGGCACGGGGAAGATTGTGAACGCGGATGGGCTGGCCGGCGAGAAGCAGCTTTGGGGCAAGCCCTCCAACTGGTGCGATTACTCGGGGACCATCGGCGACGAAACGGTGGGGGTCGCCATTCTCGACCACCCGGAGAACCCGCGCCATCCCGTGCGCTGGCACGCGCGCGGATACGGCCTGTTTGCCGCCAACCCGTTCGGCGTATCGGCTTTCACCAACGATAAGTCGCAGAACGGATCGCAGACGGTGGAAGCGGGCAAGTCGTTGCGGTATCGATATCGGGTGATCGTGCACCCGGGCGATGTGCAATCGGCGGAGATTGCGGCGCTGTACAGCAGCTACACGGCCGGGAAGTAGGCGGACGTCCGCGAAAAGAAATCGGTTGGCAGGCGGAACCGCCTGCCCCACCTATGCGGTGCGGTAGCGCCAAATTGTTCCACAGCGGCCTTGCTATCCTCAAAGGAGCCTAGGAGAGGCGACCATCGTGAGAGCACTTCGTCTCTGCGCCATCCTGCTGACGGGGGCAATCTGTCTTCCGGCGCAGGACCTCAAGGAATTTGAAAAGAAAGTCACCGAGTTCACGCTTTCCAACGGACTGCACTTCATTGTCGCTGAGCGTCACGAGGCCCCGGTGGTCTCATTCCACACCTATGTGAACGCCGGGTCGGTGGACGATCCGTCCGGTGAAACCGGCATCGCCCACATGTTCGAGCACATGGCCTTCAAGGGCACGGAAACCATCGGAACCCGCGACTGGCCGACCGAGAAGAAAGCCCTGGATGCCGTCGAGGAGGCATACGACCGCCTCGAGGCCGAGCGCAACAAGGGACCCAAAGCCGACGCCACCCGGATCGGTGTGCTCGAGGCGCAGGTGAGGATGGCCATCGACGGCGCGGAAGCCTTCGTGGTGCCGAACATGTATCTCAGCATCATCGAAACCAACGGGGGCGCGGGCGTGAACGCCGGCACTGCGCTCGATTCCACCGAGTATTACTACAGCCTGCCTTCCAACCGGACGGAGCTTTGGTTCCTGATGGAATCGCAGCGCTTCCTGCGGCCGGTGTTCCGCCAGTTCTACAAAGAGCGCGAGGTGGTGCTGGAAGAGCACCGCATGCGCGTCGAATCGAGTCCGCAGGGCAAGCTCATTCAGGATTTGCTGGCCACCGCGTTCGCGGCCCACCCCTATCGCAATCCGCCGGGAGGATGGCCCAGCGACATCGTCAGCCTGCGGCGGGCCGATGCCAAAGAGTTCTTCGATAAGTATTACGTGCCGGCCAATATCACCATGGCGATTGTGGGAGACGTGAACGCGGCGGACGCCAAACGCCTGGCCGAGCGTTACTTCAACCCGCTGCCCGCGCGGCCGCTGCCGCCGCGGCTGCATACCGAGGAGCCGCCCCAGCCGGGACCCAAGACNNTCCAGCGGCCGGACCGGCTTGCTGTACAAGGAACTGGTGCAGGAGAAGAAAATCGCGCTGGTGGCCCAGGCCATCCCCACGTACCCCGACGGCCGCTACCCCAACCTGTTCGCGTTCTTCCTGGCGCCCACGGTAGGCCACAACGTGGACGAGGACCTGAAGGCGCTCGACGATCTCCTCGGCCGCTTCAAGGCGCGGAAGGTGGACGCGGAAACGCTGGCGCGCGTCAAAACCAAAGCGCGCGCCGGGGTGATCCGCCGCCTCGACAACAACGCGGGGCTGGCCCGAATGCTGGCCACCTATTATGCCAGCTACGGCGACTGGCGGAAACTGTTCACAGCCATCGACGACCTCAACCGGGTGACCGCCGACGATGTGCAGCGGGTAGCCCGGCAGTACTTCGTTTTGCCCAGCCGCACGGTGGCATATCTCGCACCGCCAGGTGTGGCGGGTACCCTGGGAGGGCGCCCATGAGAAAGACGCTGGCCACCCTGCTCATGACGGCCGCTTCGGTGGCCGCGCAGTTCCCGCCCGGTTCGCCCCCGCCCAACAGGCGCGCAACCCGCCCGGCGGCCTCGGCCGCGGGCCAGCCGGCAGCGCGATCGGCCACTGCTCCTTCCTACTGGGACCTCAAGTTTTCGCCGCTGCGGCCCATCCAGATTCCCAAGGTGGCCACTTTCACGCTGCCCAACGGCATGAAGCTCTATCTGCTCGAGGACCACGAACTGCCGACGATCAACGGCGTGGTGCGGTTGCGAACCGGGAACTTGTTCGACGCCGCGGACAAGGTCGGCCTGGCCACCATGACCGGCATGGCGATCCGGACCGGCGGCACCCGGACGAAGACCGGCGAACAGTTGGACGAGCAACTGGAAAACATCGCGGCCAGCGTGGAAAGCAACATCGGCGAGACTAGCGGCAGCGTCTCGTTCTCCGCCTTGCGGGAGAACACCGACGAAGTGCTGGGCGTTTTCAAAGACGTGCTCACCGCTCCCGAGTTCCGCCCGGACAAGATCACCCTGGCGAGAACGGAGTTGCGCGGCGGCATCGCCCGCCGTAACGACGACGCGCGCGGCGTGGCGGAGCGCGAATTCACCGACATCGTGTACGGCAAAGACTCGCCGTATGGGTGGCAACTGGAGTACGCCACCGTGAACCGCATCAGCCGCGCCGATCTTCAGGATTTCTACAAGCGTTACTTCTTCCCGGCGAACATCACGCTGGGGGTGTGGGGCGACTTCGATACCGCCGGCATGAAGGCCAAAATCGAGAAGCTCTTCTCGGACTGGACCGTGGAGCAGCCGCCCGTGCCGGAGTTTCCGAAGGTCGGCGGCTCCCCGGCGCCGGGCACGTATCTGGCGGTGAAGAAGGACGTCAAGCAGACATTCTTTTCCATCGGCCAACTGGGCGGCGAGTTCAAGGACAAGGACTATCCGGCCCTGGTGATCATGGCCGACATTCTGGGCGGGGGGTTCCGCAGCCGGCTGGTCGAGCGCGTCCGTACCAGGATGGGAAACGCCTACGACATCGGCGCGGATTGGGACGCCAACTACGACCACCCCGGGTTGTTCGAAATCTCGGGCGGCACCAAATCGCTCTCCACGGTCGAGACCTTGCAGGCGATTCGGGAAGAGGTGGACCGCATACGAACGTCGGAGGTGATGGAGGAAGAACTCAAGGCCGCCAAGGACACGGCCCTCAACAGCTTGGTGTTCGCTTACGACACCAGGGCCAAGACCTTGGGACGGATGCTGACGTACGCGTATTACGGATACCCCCCGGATTTCATCGAGCAGTACCAGAAGGCGCTCGAGGCGGTGACGCGCGCCGACGTGCTGCGAGTGGCAAAGGAGCATTTGAATCCGGCGGCCTTCACGACCGTGGCGGTGGGAAACCCGGCTGACTTCGGACATCCGCTCGACACGCTGGGCGCCCCGGTCCATACCATCGACCTGACCATCCCGCCAGAGAAGCTGGAAGCGGCCAAAGGCGACGCCGCCAGCCTGGAGAAGGGAAAGCAGCTTCTGGCCCGCGCGCAGCAGGCCATCGGGGGCGCAGGCCTTCTGGCGGCGGTGAAGGATTACATCCAGTCCTTCGAACTCCAGGTCGAACCCTCCGCCGGAGGCATGCTGGTGAAAGAAACGGACCGCTGGATCGCTCCCACGTATCTGCGCCAGGACATCGCGCTACCGTCCGGGAAGATATCGGTTTTCTGCGACGGCAAGGCGGGCTGGTTCGCCGCGCCGCAAGGTTCGGGGCCGCTGACCGGCGGGCAGTTGAAACAAGTGCAGGGCGATCTGTTCCGGCTGTACTTCCGGTTGCTGCTTAGCGACCGCATCGAGGGGCGGAGTGTGAATGCCCTGGACGACAACACCATCGAGATTGCAGATACCGCCGGCCAGACCGCGCGGCTGGAATTCGATGCCGAGACACAGATGCCGCAGCGGATGCTTTACGAAACAGCGCGCGCCAGCGGACCGCCGGTTTCGGTGGAGGAGGAGTGGTCGGACTTTCAGGAGATTGCCGGGGTGAAGGTGCCGCACAAAATTACGGTCATGCAGGGCGGGCGGAAATACGCCGAAATGAAGGTGACCGATTTCAAGGTGAACTCCGGAATTCGGCTCGAGGAGATCCAAAAACGGCCATGAACCTCTTCGACGCGGAGGCGCGGAGACACAGAGACCTCGCGGAGAAAAGGACAGGAGAACAAAATCAAGAACCGAGGGCGCGGAGGGAGCGGAGAATCGTGGAACAGCGAAGGCAGAAGGAAGTTGGAGGCACTTTCAGAGTGTTGCCAAGCGCCTGCCAGTGGCTCATTTTGATTCTGCTGGCGTGCGGTACCGTGGCCGCCGCCGCGGAGACTGCCACCGAGCGTGGAAAGCGGGTGGTCGACGAGGCCTTGCGAGCGCTCGGCGGCAACGCGTTTCTGCGCATGCAAGACCGCGTGGAGAGCGGGCGGGGTTATGGGTTTTACCGCGAAGAACTCTCCGGTCTGGCCGTGGTCAAAATCTACACGCGCTATTTGGCGCCGGTCCCGGGCCAGATCGCCATACGGGAACGGGACGCTCAAGGCAAGAAAGAAGACAGCGCCGTGCTGTTCACGGAAAACGGCGCGTGGGAGGTCACCTGGCGCGGCGCCCGCCCGCTGACGGACCTGCGCTACGCCAACTACAAGGACAGCACGCTGCGAAACATCTTTTACATTCTGCGGCAGCGGCCGGATGAGCCGGGGTTGGCCTTCTACTCGCAAGGAATGGATATGTACGAAAACCGGCCGGTGGAGATTGTGGACATCACCGATGCCGCCAACAGCACGGTGAAGGTCTACTTCGACCAACTTACCAAGCTGCCCACGCGGCAGGCATTCAAACGCCGCAACCCGGATTACAAAGACTTCGACACGGAGGTGACGATTTTTTCGAAGTACCGCGACGTGGGCGGCGGGGTCCAGTGGCCGTGCGCCACCCGGCGCGAGCGCAATGGAGAGAAGATCCTCGAGGTGTATTCGGACTCGGTAACGATCAACCACGGTCTCAAGGACGATCTGTTTTCGCTGCCGGGGAACCTGAAGGTTTTGCCGCAGGCCAAGTAGCAGTTTCGACGTGGAGACGATACCCGTCGCTGCGGATAGTGATGAGGCCGTCCTGGTCGGTGCGGTAAACCACGGCGTGATGCTGGCGGAGACGTTCGACCACATCGCGGTTGGGGTGGCCGTAGCTGTTATCGAGTCCCACTGAAATCACCGCGAAAACCGGCTCGACGGCGCTCACGAAACCCTCGGTGCTGGAAGTCCGGCTGCCGTGATGCGCCACTTTCAGCACGTCGGTGCGCCGGATTTCATCCTCCGCCAGCATGCCGCGCTCGATGGGACGTTCCACGTCTCCGCTGAGCAGGAACCCGTTACGCCCGTAGCCCACGCGTAAGACCAGCGAGTCGTTGTTCTTGGGGATGTCCGTGGGGACGTAATCGGCGGGCGGGGCGAGGACCTCGATTTCGGCGCCGCCGAAGGCGAAGCGGCGCGGAAAATGCATGGGCACGATTGTGACGCCGTTGGCGGCGGCCTTGGCGCGCAGCGTTTGCCAGGTAGGGCTGTCGGCGGTGGCGCCGGTCCACAGCTCCTTGGGGTGAAAATCGCCCACCAGCGCGGGGAGGCCGCCGATGTGGTCTTCATGGGCATGCGAGAGCACCACGACGTCCAGGCTGCGGATGCCGCGGTCCCACAGGTAGGGCGCCACCACGTCTTCGCCGATATCGAGCTGCGACCTGGTTTGGTGGCCGAAGGCGGGAATGCCGCCGCCATCGACGAGCATGCGTTTACCATCGGGGAAGACGACGAAAATGCTGTCGCCCTGACCCACGTCGATGGCCGTCATCTCCAGTTCGCCGGGATGGACGTCGGGCGGGAAGGGATGCCACAGCAGCAGCGCCAGGAACACGGCGACCGCCAGCCCCGTCGCGGTGCGCCACCAGCGGCCGCGCGCCACGGCGGCGGCAATCAGCGCGGCCGAGAAGGCCACACCCAGCCACACCGGCGGGGTGGGGATGCGCCAGGCGGGCTCGACGCTGGCGTGCCAGTACACGACTTTTTGCGAAAGCCACAGCAACACGCCCGCGATCTTCGCGACCCACGCCCAGCCGGTGAAGACGGCGACGAATCCGAGGGGAACGGCCAGGCCCATCAGCGGAACCACGAAAGCGTTGGCCGAGAGACCCGAGAGGCCGACGCGGTGAAAGTAGACCACCATGGGCAGCGCCAGGCCGGCTTGAATGATGGCGGAAATGACCGTGATTTCGTAGAAGAACAGCAGCAGCCGGCCGGTGACGGCGACCGCCGGCAGACCGGCGCGCGGCGGGAGATGCGCCACGCGGCTCACGGTCTCGGCGAGTTGGCGCATCTCGATCCGGAACTGGGCCACACGCGGAGCGCAGTGGATGTCGCGGCCGGTATCGCCAAGATCCTGGAGTCCGCGCGCCAGCGGACCGGAGGTGGCCCGGATCAGCGGCGTGGCGAAGGCGCCCAGGAAGGCGACGGCCAGAAACGTGAGCTGGAAGCTGGCGTCGAACATCTGCTCCGGGTCGAACACCAGGAAGCCGAGCGCCACCGCGGCCAGAAGGTTGAGGGGCCTGCGTTGGCGGTAGAAGTAGCCGGCGATCAACACCAACGTCAGGCCCGAGGCGGCGCGCGTGCACGGCGCCAGCCAGCCCGTCAGCAGCGCGTAGAACCACGCCGCCGCAACCGTGAGCAGCAGCGCCAGGCTCTCGGGAACGAAGCAGACGCGCAGGAAGAAGAGGAAAAAGGCGGCCAAAATGGCGACGTGCGTCCCCGAGATGACCAGGGCGTGGAAGGTGCCGGTCTCGCGGTAATACTGGGTCCAGACTCGCTCGAGCTGGAAGGACTGGCCAATCATGAGGGCCTGCATCATCCCGCTGCGGTAAGTGTCGCCGGGGTAAAGGCGCTCGATGCGCGCCAGGACGAGGGCGCGCAGGTCCATCACGGCCTTTTGAAACAGCGAGCCGCAGCGGCCCGGAAGGATGCGGACGGTCGCGGCGGCGCCGGATGCGGTCCAGAAGATGTCCTGGCGCGCCAGGTAGCGGGCGTAGTCGAAAGCGCCGGGATTGCCGAAGTTGCGCGGTTTCCGAACGCGCGCGTCGAGCTCGATCTTCTGGCCGTAGCGCAGCGGTGGGAGCGGCTCGTTGCCCTTGGTGTAGAGAGTGACCTGCGCGCGGGCGCGCGGCTCCAGTTCCAGCAGGAAGCGTTCGCGCTCGCCGGAAATGGCGGGAGGCTCCACCACGCAGCCGCCGAGGATGACGACTTCGCGCCCTTCGGCGTCGAGCTCGGGCGGAGGGCCGGGGGCGTGGGCCAAGGCGGTGAGCACTCCGGTGAAGAATAGTCCCAGGCAGCAGCAGGCGCCCGCCAGCACGCGCGAGCCGCGATGGAGGGCCACTACGCCGAGTACCAGGAAGGCGGCGATGGCGAGGAGAAGCTCGGATGGCTGGAACGTGGCGAAGCGGGAAACCAGGATCCCCGAGGCAATGGCGGCTAGCGGCCCGACCAGCGGATCCTTCACGGCACCCCGATTGTAGCAGGGCAGTGGGGCAGGATGGCATCCCAAATCGGAGGTGTTATCATCCTAGCTAGGTTTTCGTAACACTAAGGGGGATTTGCCACGCGCCTCTTCACCGCCGCGATTCTCATCCCGGTCATCTCGTCTTGCGCACTTGGCCAGACCTACACCATTCATACGTTCGCTGGCGGCGGGCTGCCGGTGAACATTCCGGGAACGTCCGCCAGCCTTAGCTCATTAAATAATGTTGCTGTGGACGGGGCAGGCAACGTTCTTTTCACGGATCGACACCATGCTGTCCTGCGCTTGGACGCCAAAACGGGTGTCTTGACCCTGGTGGCGGGAAACGGGACGCCAGGCTACAGCGGCGACAACGGTCCGGCTACCAGCGCCCAGTTGAACAATCCCCGGGGCGTCGCCGTGGATGCCGCCGGCAACCTGTACATCGCGGACCAGCAAAACAACCGCATCCGCAAGGTCTCAAACGGAGTGATATCCACTGTGGCCGGGAATGGGACGCCGGATTTCGGCGGTGATAATGGCCCGGCTACCAGCGCCCAGTTGAGCTTCCCCGACGGCGTCGCCGTGGACTCTGCTGGCAACCTTTACATCGCGGACGGGGGCGTCCGCATCCGCGAGGTGTCGAACGGGGTGATCACCACCGTGGCGGGGAATGGGGTGCATGGCTACGGCGGCGACAACGGCCCGGCCACCAGCGCCCAGGTCGTTACCACCGGCGTCGCCGTGGATTCGACTGGCAATCTGTACATCGCCGATTTGTATAACAGCCGCATCCGCAAGGTCTCGAAAGGAGTGATTACCACCGTGGCGGGAAACGGGGTGTATGGCTACAGCGGCGACAACGGCCCGGCCACCAGCGCCCAGTTGGGCGAACCCTTCGGCGTGGCCGTGGATGCCGCCGGCAACCTGTACATCGCCGACACGCTTAACGCCCGCGTGCGCCAGGTCTCGAATGGGGTGATCACCACCGTGGCGGGCGGCGTAAACGTAGTGAGCGACAGCGGCCCGGCCACCGGCGCCCAGTTGGCCGAACCCAAGGGCGTTGCGGTGGATGCCGCCGGCAACCTCTACATCGCCGACTACGACCGCATCCGCAAGGTTTCGAGTGGCATGATCGCCACCGTGGCGGGCGGCGGAAACGTAGTGAGCGACAACGGCCCGGCCACCGGCGCCCAGTTGGCCCAACCCTACGGCGCCGCCGTGGATTCCGCTGGCAACCTGTACATCGCCGACCTAGGTAACCGTCTCATCCGCAAGGTCTCAAATGGGGTGGTCACCACCGTGGCGGGCGGCGGAAGCGTGTTGGGCGACAACGGGCCGGCCACCGGCGCCCAGTTGACCTGGCCCGGCGGCGTCGCTGTGGATGCCGCCGACAACCTGTACATCGCCGAGCAAGGCAGCAGTCGGATCCGCAAGGTGTCGAACGGGGTGATCGCCACCGTGGCGGGAGATGGGACATGGGGCTACGGCGGCGACAACGGCCCGGCCACCAGCGCCCAGTTGAGCGGTCCGTGGGGCGTCGCCGTGGATTCCGCCGGCAACCTCTACATCGCCGACACGAGGAATAACCGTATCCGCAAGGTCTCGAATGGGGTGATCACCACCGTGGCGGGAAACGGAACGCCAGGCTTCAGCGGCGATAACGGCCCGGCCAGCAACGCCCAGTTGAACGGTCCCTCGGGCGTCGCCGTGGATGCCGCCGGGAACCTGTACATCGCCGACAGTGGTAACTACCGCATCCGCAAGGTCTCGAATGGGGTGATCGCCACCGTGGCGGGAAGCGGTGTGACGAGTCCCGCGGGCGGCGGCGGCTTCAGCGGCGACTACGGGCCGGCCACCAGCGCCCGGTTGAACAATCCCAGCGGCGTCGCCGTGGATTCCGCGGGCAACCTGTACATCGCCGACACCGGTAACGACCGCATCCGTGTTTTGATCCCTTCCGGCCAAGTCTCGTCCCCCTCCATAGCCGCCGTCACCAACGCCGCCAGCAATCTCCCTGGCGCCAGCGCACCCGGCGAGATCGTGGTTCTCTACGGTTCCGGCATCGGTCCCGCGCAACTGGTGAAGGCCGCTCCGGGCAGCGACGGCTCTTACGGTACGCAAGTTGCCAACACTAGCGTGTCGTTCAACGGGATAGCCGCTCCCATGATTTACACTTGGGCAACCCAGGTGGCCGCCGTAGTGCCGTACGGCATTACCGGGACCACCGCGCAAGTAACCGTCACGTACCAAGGCCAGACAAGCGCAGCCTTCTCCGTGTCTCTCGCGCCCTCGGCCCCCGGCATTTTCACGTACGATGCTTCCGGCCAGGGGCCGGCGGCCGCCATCGATCAGGACGGCATCACGGTCAATACGGCCGCGACTCCCACTAAGACCGGCGACATCATTTCGCTCTATGCGACCGGAGAGGGCCAAACCACACCGGGTGGCGTGGATGGCAGTGCCGCATCGGTTCCATATCCCAAGCCCAATCTGCCTGTGACGGTTACGGTCGGCGGCCAGGACGCACCCGTAGAATACGCGGGTGGCGCGCCGGGGATGGTGGCCGGATTGATGCAGGTGAACGTTCAGATTCCGCCTGGCAGCCAGACCGGCAATGCGGTTCAAGTCGTGTTGCGAGTTGGCGACGCCCTTAGTCGGGGGGGCGTGACAATCGCTGTTCGCTAGCGGGGCGCATGCACTCCGATTTCAGGCGAGACTGGTCTTCACCGGCTCACACGCGGAGTTCGTAACCCAACTCGCGCATCTTCTCGATGATGCGGGTACGGATCTCGCCTACTTCCTCGGAAGAAAGCGTCCGCTCCGGAGAGCCAACCGTCAGCCGGAATGAGACGCTCTTCCGGCCTTCCTCTAGCGGCGCACCGGAGTACTGGCGCACGAACTGAATGGATTCCAGTAGCGGCCCGGCGAAAGATGCCACAGTGGCTTCGAGGTTGCCGGCGTGCTCGCGCAGGCCGGCGATCACCGAAAGATCGAAGGCGCTCGATGGATAGCGGCGTATGGGCGTGTACTTGATTTCGCCGGCGCTCAGCGGCCAGATCGCGCGGAGGTCCACATCGAGAACCGCGGCGCGGCCCGATTCGACCAGCGACGGGTGCAGCTCGAAGAGGCGGCCGACGGTGTGACCCTTCCACAGGATATCGGCGGAACGCACCGGGTGTTCGAAGGGACGCGGCTCGGCGGGGCAGGCCCGCGCACCCGGCATGAGGCATTCGGCGGCGCGCTTGATTTCGAACAGGCCGGAAGAGCCATCGCCCTGGCGGTCGTAGAGCGCGGCCACCAGGTGCGGGATTTCTTCGGGAAGGCCGGCGCCGCGCTTATGAATCTCGAAGCCGATTTCAAACAGCCGGAAGGCGTCCCTGTGCTTGCTGTTCTCGAGGATGTTCTTCCAGATGCCGGGCAGCAGCGAGGTGCGCATCAGCACCTGGTCGGAAGCGATGGGGTCGGCCACGCGCTCATGCGCCGCCGGGTCGAAGCCGAACGCGCGCGCGGCTTCTTCGCCGATAAACGAGTAGTTGTAGACCTCGGTGAAGCCCTCATCCACAAAAATGTTGCGCACCTCGTGCTGGAACTGGCGCTCGGGATTGCCGGGCGGCACGGAGGACGGAATCAGCGGGGCCCGCGGCGTGATGGAATCGTAGCCCACCATCCGACCCACCTCTTCCACCAGGTCGTCTTTGATGGCAACGTCCTTGGTGGCGCGCCAACTCGGCACGGTCACGGAGAAAATGCGCGGCCGCAGCTCGGTGACGCCAAATTCCAGCCGTTCCAGAATGCCGCGCACTTCGGCGGGTTCCACCGCGCGGCCGAGCTTGCGCTCCAGCCAGTCGAGCGGCAGTTCGATGGCCGGCGGCACGGGGATCGACTTCTTCCGGTCGGCCACGCCGCCCACCAGGCGTATGCCGGGCGAGGTCTCCCGCAGCAGCTCGATGGCGCGCGCCAGGCCGCGCACGGTGTTGGCCGGGTCCTGAGCCTTTTCGTAGCGCATGGAGGCGTCGGTGCGCAGTTTGATGGCGACCGAGGTCATGCGAATCGAGGACGCCTGAAAGTTGGCGCTCTCGAGCACCACGCGCGTAGTCTTCTCACTGATGGCGGTCGCCATCCCGCCGATCACGCCGCCCAGCGCGATGGCGCCGGCGCTATCGGCAATCACCAGGTTGGAAGCATCCAGCGTGTATTCGTCCTCGTTTAACCCGCGGAAATGCTCGCCCGGTTTGGCGGGGCGAATGAAGATGGTGTCGCCTTTGAGCAGGTCCGCATCGAAGGCGTGCATGGGCTGCGCCAGCTCGGACATGACGTAATTGGTCATGTCCACGATGTTGTTGATGGGGTTCAGCCCGATGGCGGTTAGGCGGCACTGGAGCCACCAGGGCGAAGGCTCGACGCGGACGTTTTCGAAGACCAGCGCGCTGTACCGCGGGCAAAGGTCGAGATCTTCGATTTGGATGTTGACCGCGGCCGGCCCTTCCGGCAGCAGTTCGAGGCGCACCGGATCTTTCAGCTCGAGGCCCAGGATGGCGGCCACTTCGCGCGCTATCCCGTGGTGCCCCCACAGGTCGGGCCGGTGGGTGATGGACTTGTTGTCGATCTCGATCACGCTGTCGGGCGCGCAGCCAGGGACCGGCGCCCCGATGGCGGCCTCGAGTTCGATGATGCCCGTATGGTCGCGGTTGATGCCCAGCTCGGCGGCGCTGGCCAGCATGCCGTCGCTTTCCACGCCTTCGATCGCCTTCTTGCCGATGGGGACATAGGCGCTCACCACGCCGGGGCGACAGTTGGGCGCGCCACAGACCACCGTCTTGCAGCCGTACGGTCCGGCGTCCACGACGGCTTTGACGTTATGGCTGCCGGGCATCGGCTCGACGGATTCCACACGCGCGGCGCAGGCGCGGTCCAACCATTCGCCCGCCACCTCGATGCCTTCGCACTCGGCGGTCTTCATGGTGATGAGCTTGGCCAGAGGACCGGGTGCGTGATCCAGGTCCTCGACCAGCTCGCGTAGCCAGTTATAAGAGAACTTCAAGGTTAGAACTGCTCCAAAAATCTCAAGTCGCCGCCTTGCAGGTGGCGGATGTCGTCAATCCCGTAGCGCATCATGGCGAGGCGCGTCAGGCCCAGTCCGAAGGCGAAACCGTTCCACTGTTCGGGGTCGATGCCGCTCATGCGCAGCACGTTGGGGTGCACCAGGCCGCAGCCCAACTGTTCCACCCAGCCGCTCTGCTTGCAGACCGGGCAGCCGGAGCCGCCGCAAATCAGGCACTGGATGTCGAGCTCGAAGCCCGGTTCCACGAACGGGAAGAAACCGGGACGCAGCCTCACCGTGACCTCGCGCTGGAAGACACCGGTGAGCATGGTCTTCATGAAATAGATCAGGTGGGCGACCGAGACGTCGCGATCGATCATCATGCCCTCGATCTGATAGAACGTGTGCTCGTGGGAGGCGTCCACGCTTTCGTTGCGGAAGACGCGCCCCGGCGCGATCATGCGCAGCGGCGGGCCCAGCCGCTCCATGCCGCGCACCTGCACCGGCGACGTGTGGGCGCGCAGAAGGTTGCCGCCATCCAGCCAGAACGTGTCCTGGGCGTCGCGCGCGGGGTGATCGGCCGGAATGTTGAGGGCGTCGAAGTTGCGATATTCGGTCTCGACTTCGGGGCCATCGAGCACCGTGAAGCCGAGCGAGACGAACAGCTCCTCGAGTTCGCGCTGGATACGAGTGATGGGGTGCAGGTGGCCGCGGCGCGGGCCGGGAGCGGGCAGCGTGAGGTCGATCCATTCGGCGTCGAGGCGGGCGCGGAGAGCCGCTTCGGCGAAGTGCAGTTTCTTGGATTCGAGCGCCTCTTCGAGCTTCTGCTTGGCGCTGTTGAGCAGTTTGCCGATGCGGGAGCGCTCTTCGGGCGCGAGTTTCCCCATCTGCTTGCTGATTTGCGCCAGCGCGCCTTTGCGGCCCAGCGCCTCGACGCGAACGGCCTCCAGCTCCTCGGGCGAGGATGCGGATGCGACTCGCGCCAGGGAACGGGATTCCAGTTCCTGTATAGACTGATCGGCCATGGTTGCGGAATTTTCCATTGTAGCAAGGGGCGGGATGCCATCCTGCGCGGCGCGAAGCTATTCCCGCACGCACCGAAATCCGACGGCCGGGCTTCTGATGCCAGGTCCGTACCCGCCTCGGCTGGCCGTGTGCTATGACCGGGCGCGTTTGTTTGTGGGGGGAGCAGCTTACGACAATCACGAATACCGCAATAACTTCTCGATCGTGAAGATAGACCCGAAGCGTCGCACGGCGACTCGCCGAGCGTGGGAACTGGATCCGCGCGGGCCGAGGTGGGAAGAGAAGGATCAGCAGGAGTATTCGCTCCGCATCGAGAAGCCGGGACGGAACCAGGTGAACCCGGTGAAGTACATCGCGTGGCTGCAAGACGAGACACGCTCGATTGAGTTGAGCCAGCTTCACGTCGCTCCCCAGGACGTGCCCCCACCGGGGATCGATACGCTGTTCATCCGGCTGACGACGGCTGGCCCGGCGAAGGGCGTGAGCGGGCCGGGAAGGCCCGAGCCAATTCCTTTACAGGAAGCGCTGCGGAACAACCGGAAACTGGTGATTGAGGGCAAGCCGGGCTGCGGCAAGACCACGTTCGTCCGCTGGATTGCGTGGATGCTGTGCCGGCCCGGCGGCGCGCCGGCCGACCTGCTGGCCGGGCAGCTATTGCTACCTGGCCGAGAAAGTTCCGGATACCCGGACGCCCTGCCCTGCCAGGTCAAATCGCCCGAAATCACCAGGATGTCGGATCCGATAGGTGCAGCAGATTGGGCATTTAAGACCCGCTCGTCCATTTTACCCCAAAAACCCGTTCACAACTATTTTTCACCCACCATTTCCCTTCACCTTCAATAACTTACAGGCCACTCTCACCCGGAAATTACCTCCCCATCCGCTACCCTGAAAGTGAGGTTCTATGTATTCTCTCAAACCAACCAAGGCCAATCGCCTCAATTCGCAAAAATCCACCGGTTTTCGCTCCCTTGAGGGCGAGGCCGCCATCCGCTTCAACGCCTTGAAAACCGGCATTGACGCCAAATCCCAGGTCATCCCCGGCGAAGACGCCGCGGCTCTCGAACTTCTCGTCGTGGAATATCACGACCGCTTCCAGCCCGCCACTCCCGAAGCGCGCGCCCTGGTCGATATGCTCGTCACCGCCGAGTGGCTGCAACGCCGCTTCCGCAGCCTCCGCAACAACGTGTCCGATCACCTTCAGCGCCGCGCCGGCGCCGCCGAGCGCACCTTCCATCGCACCCTGGAGACCCTGCTGAAAATCCAATCCCGCTTACCGCAACCAACGCCAAATCAACCGCTTAGCCCAGAAATTGGCTTGGTTCCGTCAGAACCACCGGCGACCCCAGGACCACCAGCGTGCCCTTGACCCTACTCCCCCACCACCGTCACCACCACTTGCCGGTCGCGCGGGCGGTCGTCGAAGTCGCACAGGACGATCTGTTGCCAGGTTCCGATCAGTACCCGGCCCTTGGCGACGGGAAAACTTTTGGCGGTGCCCATCAGCGCGCTGCGGAGATGCGCGTAGCCGTTTTCGTCGCCCCAGCGCGCGTTGTGGGCGTAATCGGTATTGGAGGGCGCAATCTTTTCCAGGGCGCGCTGCAAATCGGACACGCAGCCGGGCTCGAATTCCAGGGTCGTGATGCCCAGCGTCGAACCAACCCCGGAGATGTTGACGATGCCGGTGTGCATTCCACTGGCGGAGATCGCGCTTGAGACCTGCGGGGTGATATCCAGCACGTCGCAGCGGCCGCGCGTCGAGATACGGAAGTCCGTCTGAAAGGTAGCCATGGTTCACTTGCCGAAATTGGCTTCGAATGCCGCGATTTCCCCCAGTCGCCGCCGATGCCGCTCGGCCCCGGAAAAACGCGCATTCACGTAGTCGCGCACCAGGTCGGCGGCCAGCTCGGGGCCGATCACGCGCGCGCCGAGGCAGAGTATGTTCACGTCGTCGTCTTCCACGCACTGCCTCGCGGAGTAGCTGTCGTGGCAGGTGGCGGCGCGGATTCCGCGAAACTTGTTGGCGGCCACCGAGGCCCCGGCGCCGCTGCCGCAGATCAGTATCGCCCGCTCGGCCCGGCCTTCGAGCACGGCCTGGGCCACGGCGCGCGCATAGTCGGGGTAATCCACAGTCTGGGTGGAGTCCGTGCCCAGGTCGGCCACCTGGTGGCCCATTTTGAGAAGCTCCTCAATCACACGGGCCTTCAGCGGAAAGCCGCCATGGTCGCTCGCAACAGCCAGGTTCATCGAGATCTATGATACCAGCGGGAAGCCACCCTAATCCTTTTGCCGGAAGCCGCCGATCAGTCAAATATGACGGAGGCGGACGACCTCGTCGAGAGGGAGCTGATGCTCAACCGGTTCAACCGGCTGATGGGGGAGCTCATGCGCGGGGCCATCGCCCGCCACGTGTTCCAGCGATGGGAGATCGATCTTCTGCTCGATATCGAAAGTTGCCCCCTGGACCGGCGCCGGCGCCTGGAGACTTTACGGCAGTATCAGAGAGCCGTGGAGCGGCAGTTGGACACCGGCCCCGGCCCGCCCATGAAACTTTCCGTTTTTCTGGCGATGCGCGCCGCCGCCAAAGAGCACCGCCCCAATTGAAAAAGGGGTCAGACGCATTTTCCAGGCGAGCCTGGAAAATGCGTCTGACCCCTTTTTCCCAGAAGCACCCGCCGCCCTTCGATCCGGTAGTTCCCGCCCAGCACGATGCGGATCGCTTCGGAATAGATGTGGTGTTCCTGTTCGAGTATCCGCGCCGAAAGGGTCTCCACCGTGTCGCCGTCCATTACCGGAACGGGCGTCTGAATGACGATGGGGCCGGCATCCAGGTATTCGTCCACAAAATGAACCGTGCATCCGGTGATCTTGACGCCGTGCTC
>PLMF01000237.1 GCA_003142355.1 Bryobacterales bacterium | reverse complement strand
CAACGACCTGAGCCTGGCGGTTGAATTGACGCGGCTCCTCGGATTGCGGACAGCCGTCGTGATCAACCGGGATGGGCTTGGCGACGACCGCATCGATCGTTTCTGCGCCTCCGCCGGCATCCCCATCATTGGGCGAATCGCGGATGATCGCAGGGTTGCCGAAGCCTACTCCAGAGGGGATCTGCCGCTCTTCTCGCTGCCATCGTTTCGCGCGGAGATTGAAGCGATTGCCGACTATCTGGCCGCCGAGGTGTTGGTGTGAAGGAAATCGTGGTATTGAGCGGCAAGGGCGGCACCGGAAAGACCAGCCTCACGGCCGTCTTCGCATCCCTGATGAGCAAAGCCGTGCTGGTAGACTGCGATGTGGATGCCGCCAACCTGCACCTGCTGCTCAACCCACTTGTCGAAGAGCGGCACGATTTCGCCGGAGGAGCGAAGGCACGAGTCGACACCACGGCCTGTGACGGCTGCGGGTTGTGCATCGAGGGGTGCCGCTTCGAGGCGATTCGTCTGAATGGCATTGCCGCCGTGGACCCGTTGCACTGTGAGGGTTGCGGCATTTGCGCCCGGATATGCCCGGTGGGCGCGGTCTCGCTCGAGTCTCGGGTCTGCGGCCAGTGGTTTCTCTCGCGCACCCGGAACGGACCGATGTTCCACGCCCGGCTGGCCCCCGGCCAGGACAACTCGGGAAAGCTGGTATCCACGCTGCGGCAGTCGGCGAGGGCTCTCGCCAACCAGATCGGAGCCGCCTGGATTCTGGTGGACGGGCCCCCAGGCGCCGGGTGTCCGGTGATTTCCTCGCTCACTGGCGCGGACTACGTCGTCATGGTGACCGAGCCGACGCTCTCGGGATCGAGCGATCTCCAGCGAGCCGTTGCGGTCGCCGANNCGCATCGAGGAATACGCGGCGGCGACGGGTCGTGACGTCCTTGGCCGGATCTGCTACGATCCAGCCTTCACCAGAGCACAACTGTCGGGATCTTCGGTCCTCCAGGCTGCGAGCGCCGATTTGCGGCTGTCCCTGGAGAGCGCCTGGCGCGCCGTCGAGCGCGCCGTCCAGAAGGAACGATCCCCTTTTGCCGTAATCCAATGATCTTTCATCGAAAGGAAAACACTCATATGCGAATTGCCATTCCCATCGCCGACGGACGGCTTGCCCAGCATTTCGGGCATTGCGAGAAGTTTGCACTGGTGGACGTCGATCCCGTCACAAAGGAAATCACCGCGTCCACCGAAGTCGAGGCCCCAGAACACCAGCCGGGGCTTTTGCCGCCTTGGCTGAAGGAGCGAGGTGTCAACCTCATCATTGCCGGAGGCATGGGCTCGCGCGCGCACTCGCTGTTTCAGGCAACCTCGATTGAAGTTCTCACCGGCGCACTCGCGGAAACCGCGGCTATTCTCGTGCGGCAGTACCTGGATGGAAAGCTGGTGACTGGCGAGAACGCCTGCGATCATTGACGGGGATATGGACTGAACAGGACCAGGGAGTCTAAAATGGAAATTATCGTGGATTGCTTGCAACCGGGGATGGAACCTCGGCCTAACGGAGGAGATTGTCATCATGAGGGATCCATCTGGACTCTGCTGCACGCTCTGTGGCGTCAGAGCCTGTACCTATGAGCCGAACACAAAGAAGCGACCTTCGTTTTGCCCCATGGAAGTGGAATCCGAGCAGTTGGCAGCCATCGAACAGACTTATCTGGAGGACGAGGAACTGCGAAAGCTGGCGTGCGAATCTGCGCGCACGGAGTCTGCCGGCTACTGCCGCAACACACGCATCCAGGAGATCATGGACTTTGCCCACCGCATTGGGGCTACCAGACTGGGAATCGCTCATTGCGTAGGCCTCATGGAGGAAGCCAAAGTCGCGCGTGAGATTTTCCTCGGCAACGGCTTCGAAGTGGAAGCCATCTGCTGCAAAGTGGGTTCGATCGACAAAGAGAAGCTCGGATTGAAGGACGAAGAGAAGGTGCATCCGGGCTGCTTTGAGGCCTTATGTAACCCGGTTGCCCAAGCCACGCTGTTGGCCGGGGCCGGCACGCAACTGAATGTGGTGATTGGGCTGTGCGTGGGCCATGACAGTTTGTTCTTCATGCACTCACGTGCGCCCGTGACCGTGCTGGTAGCCAAGGACCGTGTCTTGGGCCACAATCCGGTTGCTGCCCTGTATACCAGCCACTCCTACTATCGACGATTGAAGGAGCAGCAGACAAAATGAGTCGCCGTTTGGCCTGCTTCCGAGCGGAACTGGCCGCAAGCGCTCGCCGTTATCGTGTCTTGGATAGGTGTATGTTGCACATAGTATAATAGGTGCTTATGCGCAAATCGCTCGCGCTGGCCTTGAGCCTGCTCGGATTGTTCGATTCGCTATACCTGCTCTATACCTACACCTCCCCATCGCGCCCCATGGTCTGCATCGGGACGGGTTGCGACGCGGTGCGCGCCAGCGCTTACTCCACTCTGTGGGGTGTGTCCATGCCGGTGTTCGGTGTGCTCGGCTACACGCTGCTCGGGATCGTCATCATCGCGGAATCCCTGTTTTCCGCGCGCCTCGCGAGATTGGCGCGCTACGCCTTCCTGGGCATGACCGGCTTTGGGTTCCTCTTCTCGCTTTGCCTCGAATACCTGCAAGCCTTCGTGATCCACGCTTACTGCGCGTGGTGCGTGACCTCCGGCGTGGCGATGACCGCGCTTTTCGCGCTCGCCATCGTGAACCTGGTTCGTGCCGGGCCGGAGCCTGAACCGGCGGCGCAACTCACCCGGGTGCAGAGCCTCTTCGCCGTCTGCATCGTAGGGGTGTTGGTGGGTGTTCCGGCCTTCTATCTGCTCGCCCGGCACAGCCAACTCGCCCCGGCGGCGCCCCAGGCCACGCCAGCGAGTTTGGTGGAACGGCTGGTGCGCCCCGGCAGCTACGAGACGGGCAATCCCCAGGCGCTCTTGACCGTGGTTGAATTCGGAGATTTTGAGTGCCCCGTCTGCGGGCGCGGAGAAGCCGCGGCACGGGAAGTTCGCACCCAGTACGCCCGCCAGGTGCGCTTCGTGTTCCGGCAATTCCCGCTGGAGCGCATTCATCCTTTCGCGGAGAAAGCCGCGGAGGCTTCCGAATGTGCGGGCCAACAGGGAAAGTTCTGGGAGATGGTCGGCAAGATTTATTCCCGGCAGTTCGACCTGGGTATCGAGGGCCTGGAGCGCGACGCCGCCGAATTGGGTGTGGACCAGCCGCGCTTCAACCAGTGCCTCGCCAGTGGCGCCATGGCGGGACGCGTTCGCCAGGATGTGGAAGACGGCCGGGCGCTGGGCGTGCGCGCTACGCCTACCTTCTTCAGCGGACAGAGAATGATTGAGGGTGTGATGACGGCGGCGCAGTTCTCACAGCTTGTCGCCGGGCAACTGGCCGACCTTGGGGTGACCATGGCGGGGAATGTCGAGCCGGCCGCAACTCCGGCTGCCGCGGCGCCCAAGAAGCCAGGCACGAACCCCGCTGCCACCAGGAATCCGCTTCAGGAGTCTGCCGCAACCACCCAGCCGGCCCCCAGTATCCGTAAGGCAGGCGCCGACCCCGGGCAAGCTTCGACGGGTTTGCTGGAAGTGGCCCCGGGCGGAAGCATCGCGGGCTGGCAGGGAGCGGCTCCGGGCGGCCCCTTCGGCGGCGTCCAGACCGCTGGCGGAGCGTGCAGTGAAGCCGATGCCGCCAAGAAACAACCGGCGCTGATCGACACCCAGGAACTGCGCCAACTGCTGACCNNCGAATTCCCGGAGCGATCAGTCTTCCCGCCGACGAGATAGACCGGCGGTGGAACACCTTGCCCAAAGATCGCACGATCATTCTCTATGAAAGCGGGCAGTCATCCGCGGACATTTGCGCCGCCAGCCGCGCCGTCGGACGCACCCTCCTGGAACACGGGTTCCCCTTCTCCCAAGTCAAGGTGTATCAGGATGGCCTTGTGGGTTGGGAGGAATCTGGAATAGGTACACGTAGGTAAGTACACCCGCAGGCACGGCTCGCTGAGTGAAATCATGACCAAGAAACGTGTGGTGATCGTCGGAGGCGTCGCGGGCGGCGCCACCTGTGCGGCGCGCTTGCGCCGGTTGGATGAAGGCGCGGAGATCGTCGTGCTCGACCGCGGGCCGTACGTCTCTTTCGCCAACTGTGGTCTGCCCTACTACGTGGGCAACGTCATTCAGGAAGAGGCGAAGCTGCTGCTGGCCACGCCAGAGCTTTTCCGCGAGCGGTTCAACATCGAGGTCCGCACGCGGAACAAAGTCACCGCCATCGACCGGCAGGCGTGCGACGTCCTGGTTCGGGACCTTGAGGCGGGTCGCGATTATCGCGAGCACTATGACGCCCTCGTGCTGTCGCCCGGCGCCGCCCCCATTCGGCCGCCGTTGCCGGGCATTGACCACCCAGGGATCTTCACCCTGCGCACGGTCCCCGACAGCCGGGCGATTCGGGAGTGGATCGAATCGAGGAACCCGCACCGGGCGGTTGTCGTCGGCGGGGGCTTCATCGGGCTGGAGATGGCGGAGAACCTCGTCCATCGGGGGCTCGACGTCACCATCGTCGAGATGGCGGACCAGTTGATGCCTCCGCTCGATCCGGAGATGGCGGACTTTGTCCGGCGGCGTGTGGCGACTCATACAGATCATCTTCAACTGGGAGATGGAGTCGCGGGGTTCGAGCAAGCCGGTGATGGCAGCCTTATCGTGCGCACCGGGAGGGGCGGATCGTTTGGCGCGGATCTGGTGGTCCTCGCAATCGGTGTTCGCCCGGAATCGAAACTCGCGCGAGAGGCCGGACTGGAGATCGGCGAACGAGGCGGAATCCGTGTCGACCCACAGATGCGCACCAGCGATCTACGCATTTGGGCAGTGGGCGACGCTGTGGAAGTCAAGAACAGGGTGATCGACCAGTGGGAGTTGATCCCTCTCGCCGGCCCCGCCAATCGACAAGGGCGCATCGCGGCCGACGTCATTTGCGGACGCGATTCACGCTTCAAAGGTGTCCAGGCGACCGCGGTCTGTGGTTTCTTCGGATTGACGGTGGCTCTCACGGGTGCGACGGAGAAGGCTCTGCGTCGAGCGGGAATCGGGGACTTCGACTCGGTCTATCTGCATCCGGGCCACCACGCCGGCTACTATCCTGGGGCCAAACCCGTTCACCTGAAGTTGGTGTTCCGCCGGTCGGACGGCCTTGTGTTGGGCGCCCAGGCTGTCGGCGAGGAAGGCGTAGAGCGTCGCATCGATGTGATCTCGACGGCGATTCAAATGGGTGCGACGGTGTTCGACCTCGAAGAGGCGGAACTCTGCTACGCGCCACAATTCGGCGCCGCCAAAGACCCGGTAAATCTCGCCGGCATGATCGCCGCCAACGTGGTTCGCGGAGACGTCGATCTCGCGCCTTGGAGTGAACTACATACTGCCGAGGCGTTCATCTTGGATGTTCGGGAGCCTGCCGAGTTCCATGCCGGCTGTCTCGATGGAGCTGTGAACATCCCGCTGGGGCAGTTGCGGGACAGGATGGATGAACTGCCGCGCAACCGCCAGATCTGGATAAACTGTGGGGTCGGGCAGCGGGCCTACTATGCATGCCGGCTCCTCAGCCAACATGGATTTCGCGTGAGCAATTTGTCCGGCGGGTATCACACGTATCGGGCATGGTACCCGGAGGATCGTGTCCACCACGGCACAACTTAAATCGGGAAACCACTTGCAGGCCCGATCGCAATCGGCCTGTTTCGTGTGCGGACAGGACAACCCGCACGGACTACGGATCCGGTTTCAACGACACGCCAGTGGAGAAATGACCGCCACCTGGACGCCGAACTCGGCGTGGGAAGGCTTTCGCGGGATCGTCCATGGAGGCGTGGTGAGCACGGTCCTCGATGAAGCGATGTCTAAAGCCGTAGCTGCAACAGGCAGCGAGGCGCTCACCGCCGAACTCCGGGTTCGGTTTCGCCGCCACGTCACCTCCGGCGACGTCTTCCTCATTCGCGGCTGGATTGTCAAACGCAACAGGCGTCTGATCGNNCGCCGGCCGTCAGTCCAGCTTCTTGAAACAAAGGAACCAGTCGACGCACCGGATCGAGGGATCCGTCGATTCCACGCGCTCCTTCGCGGCGCCGCAGGAGCCCGGGGGCGGAACAATCACTTCTTCTCCGGGTTGCCAGTCCGCCGGCGTCGCGACCTTGTGCTTGTCCGTCGTCTGCATCGCCAACAGCAGCCGTTTGATCTCCTGGAAGTTCCGCCCGTTGCTCAAGGGATAGTACAAGAGAGCCCGAACCTTGCTCTCGGGGTCGATAAAGAATACGGCCCGGACCGCCTGCGTCGTGCTGGCTGAAGGTTGCAGCATGCCGTACAACCGCGAAACCGCCATGGTCAGATCGGAGATCACCGGGAACGTCACCTCGACGTCCTTCATGTCGCGGAATTGCACTTTTTCCTTGATGGTGCGCAGCCAGGCGATGTGGCTGAATGTGCTGTCGATCGAAAGGCCTACAAGTTCACAGTTGAGGGCCTTAAACTCCCCTTGCATGGACGCAAACGTCATGAACTCGGTCGTGCAAACTGGAGTGAAGTCGGACGGGTGACTGAATAGAATCACCCACTTGCCTTTGTAGTCTTCAGGAAAGCGAATCGGTCCCTGGGTGGTTTCGGCCTGAAAGGCCGGCGCCGGTTCGCCGATCAGGGGCAGGTGTTGAATCGTGTCGGGCATGAATCTCCTTTCTCGATTTCGCGACGTTGCTCACGGCAGTCGCCGCGCCTCTAAGTGTAACTCACATCCATTCGCTCAAACAACTTCTAAACATGAGGCAATCGCTGATTCTTGAGGTGGCCGAGATGGAGCGCCACTCGCACGAGGTATACACCGCCGGAGCCTCGTTCGGGAATTGCCGATATCTCTCATCAGTTACACTGTCGTGTTAAACTGACTGGTGCCGCAAGCAGTTCGGAAGTTTCCCGCGAGGTGTTGAGATGATACAGCCGTCGACGATTGCGCTTTGCTGCCTGAGCTCTCTGGTATTTTCTGGAATTGCCGCCGCTCAGCCCACCCGGGCTGCTGGCAAGTTCTACATCGTGGGCATGGGGACGGCGCCGGACTTGATCACAGTCCGGGCGCAGCGGGTGATCGCCAGGGCTGATATCGTGCTCGCCGAAGAGGGATCGGAAGACGGCTGGGCCGATCTTATCCGCGGCAAGGAACTCTGGTCTTGGCCGCACCCGATCAGGAGATATTACGGTGTCGATCCCAAGACGCTGAAGGAACCATCCCAGCGCGCTCAAGCTGAGGCGCTGGCCAGAACGCGGCAACAACTTATAGAGAAGATTCGGATGGCGGTCGAACAGGGTAAGACGGTCGCATGCCTGGAAGGCGGTGATCCGATGATGTATGGCACGACGCTCTTCCTGGAGATGCTCCCGGCGGACCTGCCGAGTGAGATCGTGCCTGGGGTCGGTGCGTTTCAAGCCGCAAGCGCCGCCGTCAAAATGAGCCCACCTCACGGGTACGATACCAGTGCGGTCATTCTGACCATGGGCGACTGGTCGGGAAGAGCGGATACCAACGAGAAACTGATGGCAACCGGGAGCACGATGGTCTTTTACACCATGCACCTGAACTACCCGGACCTGTTTTCGCAACTGAAGCGGCACTACCCGGCGGACACCCCCGTCGCGGTAGTGAACGACGCCGGGGACCCGAAGCAACAGAAAGTGATCCGGAGCACCGTCGGGCGGTTTCTCGAGGAGGTCGACTACCGGAATCTCCCCGAAGAGAAGCACACACTGCTCGTGGGCAAGTTCCTGAAGGTGGGACAGAAGCGAAAAGACTTTCTCGTACCCGCCGGAGGAGTAGTGGCACGATGATGGCGCGTCCCATCCAGTTCTGACGAATTGAGGCGCTTGAGAGCGCTCCTGTAGCAACGGTACTGCCGCCAGGGGTCCCAGGGAAACACTCGATGTCGAGTACCTCAAAAGCCACAATCAGTATAGTTTCGGGTGAATTGTGTTTCCCGGAAATTCGCCGCAACTCCGATTGGCCGTTTGGCGTAAGTACGGCGCTGTTTCCTTCAAAATACCCTAAACCGCGTATTTCCATCGCCGAGCCCACCACGTACGATTAGATTCAGAGGGCGATATCGCTCTCCGAAGCTGCACTCTTGGGACGTCCAACAATCGAAAATGGCATTCTCTCACAGGCAACATGAAGCGGTATCCGCCGCGAACACGGTATACCCACTGCCACGCGCAACCTTTGATGCCATCCGACAGTTCGATACCTGCACCATCGCCAATGCTATCGAGCGTTTCGGGGTTCGGTTGCGCAACGAAGGATTTACACGGCCCGGCCTGCGATGCGTGACCGGCGACTTGCCACGCCTCCTCGGTTATGCCGCAACCTGCCGGGTGCGGTCCGCGGATCCGCCCATGTCGGGCAACGCTTACGTCGACCGCACGGATTGGTGGGAGACCATCGGGCTGCTTCCGGTCCCTCGCATTGCCGTCTTCCAGGATCTGGACGCAGCCGCGAGCGGCGCCTCGACCATTGGCGAGGTGCATGCGGCGATTCTCAAGGCCTTCCATTGCGAGGGTGTGATCACCAATGGCTCTGTTCGCGACGTCCCCGGAGTGAGCCGGATGCAGTTTCCGATGTTCGCTTCGGCCGTCTCCGTTTCCCACTCCTACATGCACATTGTCGATTTCGGAGCCCCGGTCGAGATCTTCGGACTTCAGATTCGATCCGGAGACCTACTCTATGCGGATGTCCATGGAGTCGTCTCCATTCCCCTCGATATTGCTGCGCGCGTTCCCGAAGCGGCATCCGAACTTCGCGCGAAGGAGCAGGAGATTGTCGACCTCTGCCAGTCGCCCGAATTCTCCCTGGAAAAACTGCTGAAAGCCGTTCAGACCAAGCAATGAAAACCATCATGCGGAACGTTGTTTCCAGACCCCATGCCCTGCTATTCGTCATGGCAATGGCGTACCTGACCTCTTCGTGTTCGAAGCACGAGCCCGTGCAGGCCAGTAATGCCAATCCGGCCGATGTCCCTACCGTGGCGGTCGCCAAGGTGTCCACGGAGGACCTGTCGCACGGCTTGGTGCTGACTGCCGAATTCAAGCCGTTCCAGGAAGTCGACGTGATGGCGAAGGTCGCCGGATTTATTAAGCAGATCAACGTCGATGTCGGCGATCGCGTGANNGTGCGCGCCAGGGCGGAAGTCACCCGTGCCCAGGATGAACAGCGCCGAGCGGAGTCCGTACATAACATCGCTCGTCTCTCCTTTCAACGTCTCTCCACAGTGGCGGAAAAAAAGCCCGGCCTGGTCGCGCAGCAGGAGATCGACGAAGCTCAGAGCAGGGATCTCGTCACAGAAGCGCAGGTTGCCGCGGCAAAATCAGCCTTGGCCGCGGCTGAGGAACAGGTGAACGTCAACTCAGCCGACACGCAGAGGGTCAAGACCATGATGGAGTACACGCGGGTTACCGCGCCGTTCACCGGGGTCGTCACCAAGCGCTACGCGGACACCGGTTCCATGATCCAGGCCGGAACGGCCTCGCAGACGCAGGCCATGCCGGTCGTCAAGCTTTCCGAGAACAGTCTGCTGCGCCTGATCCTGCCGGTACCGGAATCCGCCGTCCCCACGGTGCATATCGGCCAACAGGTAGAGGTCAGGGTTCCGACGTTGAACCGCAGCTTCCCGGGCAGAGTCGCCCGCTTCGTAGAGAAAGTGTCGCTCGCCACTCGAACCATGGACACGGAGGTGGACGTTCCCAACCCAAGCCTGGTCCTGATACCAGGGATGTATGCCGAAGTGGACCTCACGCTGGATCGTCGCGCCAAGGTGCTGGCGATCCCGGTCATGGCGGTGGACATGGACAACTCCGATGCCCAGCCCGGCGCCGCGCAAACCGGACAAGTCCTGATCGTTACGCCCAATAATCGCGTGGAGAAGCGCAAGGTGACACTCGGCCTCGAATCGTCACAAAACGTCGAGGTCCGGTCCGGCCTCAATGAAGGCGACAGTGTGGTTCTGAGTGGCCGATCGACCCTGCAGCCAGGTCAGGAAGTGCGGCCCAAAGTCACCACAATGAGTGCCAAGAGTCTGTAGAAATCGCAGGAACCTATTCTCATGTCAGGCTTCGCCATCCGCAATCCCTATTTCATTGTCGTCATCTGTCTGTTCATCGCCGTTGTGGGCGTGACGAGTCTCGCCCGTATGCCCATCGATATGTTCCCCGCGATGAACATCCCGGTCGTGGTCGTGGCCACGTTCTACTCCGGCATGCCACCGGAACAGATCGAGACCGATATCACCAGCAGGTTCGAACGCTTCTTCACGCTCGGCAGCGGCATCGAGCACATCGAATCGCGTTCCCTGCCGGGTGTGAGCATCATCAAAGTCTACTTCCAGCCGGGAACGAACCCGGACTCGGCGGTGACCACCATCTCCAATCTCGCGATGGCCCAGTTGCGCCGGCTCCCTCCGGGCACGCTGCCGCCGGTGGTCCTGAAGTTCGACGCCTCGAGCCTTCCGGTGTGCCTGGTGACTTTCAAAGGCGAGGGACTGGACGAGACCTCGCTCCGCGATCTGGCGCAGTTTCAGGTGCGCAATCAGCTTGCCAGTGTCCCGGGCGCAAGCGTTCCCCAGCCTTTCGGCGGGCGCTACCGCCAAATCATGGTCTACGCGGACCCGTACAAATTGGAAGCTCACCAGTTGAGCCTCATGGACGTGGTCCGCTCCTTGAACAATTCCAACCTGATTCTGCCGGCCGGCGACGTGCAACTCGGCATGTTGGATTACAACATTTACACCAACAGCCAGTTGAGCACGGTCAACGAGATCGACAATCTTCCCGTTAAAACCGTCGGCCAGGCGCCGGTCCGCGTTTCCGACATCGGCTATGCCCAGGACGCGCAGCAAATCCAGACCAACCTGGTGCGGGTCGATGGCCAGCCCTCGGTCTACCTGCCGGTGCTCAAACAGGGTGGAGACACCAACACGATTGCGGTCGTGGATGGCATCAAGACCGCCGTCGAGCACCTGTTCGATGTTCCGAAGGAACTTGTCAGCAAGGTCGTGTTCGACCAGTCCCTGTTTGTGAAGACCGCGATCGAGACGCTGCTCCACGAAGGCGCGATCGGCCTATTCCTGACGTCCATCATGATCCTGATCTTCCTCGGGAGCATGCGAGCCACCGTAGCCGTGTTCTTCTCGATCCCGCTGTCCGCCCTGGCGGCGTTCATCGCGCTATCGATGGGAGGCGGCTCAATCAACAGCATGGTTCTCGGCGGCCTCGCGCTTGCTTTCTCCCGCCTGATCGATAACTCGGTGGTGGTGCTGGAGAATATCTACCGCCACCTGGAACTCGGCGAGAGCCCCGCAGTCGCGGCGGAAAAGGGCGGAAAAGAAGTGGCACTCCCCGTATTGGCCGCGACGTTGACCACGGTGGTCGTGTTCTTCCCCGTCACGTTCCTTTACGGCGTCAGCAAATTCCTCTTCACCGCACTCGCCCTCGCGGTGGGGCTATCGCTGTTCGCTTCCTTCGCGGTCGCCATGACGGTGGTGCCGCTCTTCTG
>PLMF01000360.1 GCA_003142355.1 Bryobacterales bacterium | reverse complement strand
GCAAACGGCCAGGACGCGCCTGCCACCGATGATCATCGGATCATCCTGGCTTCAAGGCGGGAAACACATGCCGTGACAGCCAATAACCCCAAGACACATGCAGCGAAGACTAGGACACCCCACAGTGCATGGGTCTCGCCAAAGGCCGATTCCTGCCCCCACCGAATCGCCACCACCGACAAGGCGGCTACTCGCAGGATATTCGCCGTAAACACGAACAACAGGCCGGCCAACACAACCATCAGCCGAAGGCTCAAGCGGCGAATCCTGAAATAGCCATAGAAGACAGACAGGGCCAGGATCGTCATCAACGAACTCAACCCCGCACAGGCTTCGGTCACCCCGATAGGTAGTGAATCGACGATCAGGACATTCCCTTGCCGCACCACCTCGTAGCCTGCCTGCCGCAGCAGCCAGGCGGCGCCCTGCGAGACGAAGAGCTTCAAGGGCACCACCAGCTCCAGATACAGCTTCCCCGGGATGGGAAAGGCAAGCACGAGAAGAACAGCCGGAAAGCGCACGATCCTAGCCGCAGCCGGACCCATCAGGTAGAGGACCAGCCCGTAGAGCGTGATCGGCAGGGAGACTTGGATCACGTAATAGACGCCCAGGGCTTGCCCGACGACGTTCAGCACGATCCCCGCGAGGAAGAACCGAACCGGCCCTCCCGCGTCGTGCTCCCGAGCCAGACGCACCAACTCATGGCGTCTCTCGAACACCAGATACCCCGCCAGCGCAAAGACGAATGGCGCGTGTTGAACGAGCTCGTTGCCGGGCAGCCCCTGGACGAGATCGAACAGAATCGGAGCGTACGCGAAGACGAACAGCAGGGAGAGGAGAGCCGTGCGGGCAACTGTCGCCATGGGTGGGAAACAATCAGGACGCGGGCACGGCGTGCCGGCGATAGCGTGTGTATCCCAGAAGCCCCAGACCCGTCAGCCAAAGCATCCACACGTGGGGCTCGGGCGTCCCGGTCAGGGTGGAGGAATAGCTACTGGTCAGGGTTCCCGAGGGAGTCTGCGCCCAGCTTTGCAGGGCGGCATCCGTCGCAAAAGACATGGTCAGGGTTCCCGTCGAGTAGCCGGAGAACTGCTGGAGCGTGGAGGAGGAGATGAAGTTGTTCACGCCCAGGATGCTGACCGCCCCCCAGGTCACCGTCCCCGTGTTGAAATCGATCGTTTGCGCGGTGGCTTGCGCCTGTATGAGATACTGAGACGGCGTATTGTAGTCGCTCGAAGACGGGCTCAAGATAAGCAATTCCGGATCGGCAGAAAGGGACCACACGCCGGAAGATACCTGAGAGANNGCCGGTTGAAAGCCGACCTGCCGCTGGCTGCCGTAGTCAAACTGGATAGTGCCTCCGACGGTAAAAGACGGCAAGGCCAGGACATCTCCCGGCGGCGGGCAGACACCAACAAGTAGAACGACGAATAGAATTCTCTGCCATTTTCTCATGAGACCGCCATCCTTCCGATCCGACTATGACGACTTCTCTCGGAAAAGCAAGGATTTCTTTGCCGGAGCAGCGATTCCGCAACGAACGCGGAGGGGGCGGCGTAGCGTGCGTGTGTTGCGGGGCGTTGGGTGTGTGAGACGAGTGGGCGAGATTCGCATGGCTTTTCAGGGGACGAGAATACGGGTGGCGGCATGATGCGGACAGACTGCAGCCAGGAGACCCCGACAGCAGGGCCCAGGAGGGGACACCCGAGGGTGGGCTCACCGAGACCGTTAGGGGGACAGGCTGTGCGGCGTCACCTCCCGATGGAGTTCGGCCGTCATGAGGCGCGCCCAGAAGCGTTGCGTGGTGTCCCTGCGCGCGGCCGGTTTGAGATTCAAGGCGAAGAAGGCGTGGAAGAGGTTGTACGCGAGGAAGGCCACGAGCAGAAAGCACTCGATGGCGTTGGGGTCGTGTCTGAAGACGTGATCGGCGTGCCATTCGGTGACCAGCTCGTTGAAGCCGTAATTCTCGATGTCCCAGCGCTGGTGGCCGAATCGGACCACGCGGTCGACGGGAACCTGGGGAGACGGGAGCGTGGTGGCCCAGATCCAGTCGCTGGTTTGGGGATCGTCCTGGTGATCGAGTTGCCGTCGCACCGCGTACGTTTCCAGGGACCGAATCACGCGCACGGGAGCCTGCACCTGCGGCCAGGAGTCCAAGGCCGGAAAGTCCCACCACCAGCACGCGCGGGCGCGATAGCGGCCGGGGTGCGGCGTCTCCAGGGCGAAGAGCCCCGCGACATCTTGATACAGAGTGCGGCGCTCATCTTTGAGCACCACCAGCGCGTGCTTGTGGTGCGCGAGCAGCAAGTTAAAGAAGGGCGCCTGGGCGTACAGGCCGTCGCCCAGCACCACATCAAAGGCGCGCGGATACGCGGCGAGCACGCGCGCCAATAAACGCAGCGCCGTGCCGACTTCGTCTTCGCCGGGCCGCTGGGGCTCATGGTCCAGGAGGAGCCGCACTGCCGGGCGACCGGGCGGGGCACCGGGCAGCAACATCAGGGTCACGTGCCGGTGATAGTACTGAATGCGATCCCCGGCGTCGGTATGGATGGTTCGCTGCATGCACCCCGTACAGTGCCGCCGGTAACTGGCGTGACTCTCGTGGCCGTCCAGGACCGCGACGCCCACCCCCTGCATATCGGGCAAGGCCTTGTTGCGTTTCAGGCGCTCGTAGACGTGGTGAATGCCGTGCCGGAGCGCCTCGGCATTCAGCAACGCATGGATGCGTCCCAGGGAGTCGGCGCTGCAGGGGGGCTCGTGTAACCAGTGCTGCCAAAAGCGGGCTCTCGCGACCAGGGCCCAGGCGTTGAGGCTGCCCAGGCGGGCCCAGAACAAGACCAGGGCCGATTTGACCACGGCTGCGGTGGAGATACGGGGTTCCAGTCTCCGATCCGAGAGCGGCGCCATGACGTCCCGGGAGACGTGAAAAACCTTTTCCGCGTATCGGATCAGGCGGCGTAGAACGGTTAGCGTTTCCTTTCCCGAAGCCGTTTCCACTCCGATTCGGACACGGCTTCGATCAACTCCTGCATCCGGCGATAATCGTTGACGGCTTCCCGGACGCGCGCCTGCCACGCTTGCGGAACACAGATCTGGCGCAGCTTTCCCCCCTGACTCTGGACCAAGTACAACGACGTATGGAGTTCGCCCTGGGCACAGCGACAATTGGGCTTGCCGCACGTGCCGGCCCGTTCCGAGAGGGTTCCCCGCAGGACCCACCGTGTGGAGGCCAGCTGAGCAATGCGCGAGCGGAAGTTGCGCTCGCTCGCGGAGAGTTTCTCGCGACGAAATGGGCTGCTCATGTCTTGTACATTACTATTATACAAGACCCATTGACAAGTCAAGCCCAATCGTACAATGCGAATTTGCTCATCGAGACTCGAAGGGCCAGCAGATGCGTGGAATCGAATGGTTGGGTTTGCGAAGAAATCTTGGTTGCGGAATTGCTGCTGACGTCCCCTATTACAAGTCACGAATGCGAAGAGCGGCAGATCGATCGGCTTCCGGGTGAAGAAGTACCGCTGGTT
>PLMF01000372.1 GCA_003142355.1 Bryobacterales bacterium | reverse complement strand
GTGGTGATCACCCCGTTCGAGACTTTGCGGACGCGGGAACCGCCGATGACGTAAAGGTTGCCGGCAGAATCCACGGCGACGCCCTCTGCCTGCAACTGGGCGCTGGTGGCTGGGCCGTTGTCACCGCCGAAAGCAAACGTCCCGTTTCCCACCACGGTGGTGATTACGCCGTTCGAGACCTTGCGGATGCGGCTGTTGTAAGAATCGGCGATGTAGAGGTTGCCGGCGGAGTCGACGGCGAGGCCCGCGGCGGTCAACTGGGCGCCGGTGGCCGGGCCGTTGTCGCCGCCGAAAGCAAGCGACCCGTTTCCCGCCACGGTGGTGATTACGCCATTCGAGACCTCGCGGATGCGGTTGTTCCAGGTGTCGGCGATGAAGAGGTTGCCGGCAGAGTCCACGGCGAGGGCGCCGGGTGCATTCAACTGGGCGCTGATGGCGGGGCCGTTGTCGCCGCTGAAGCCTTCGAACCCATTCCCCACCACGGTGGCGATTACCCCATTCGCGACCTTGCGGATGCGGTCGCTACCGTCGGCGATATACAGGTTGCCGGCAGAGTCCACGGCGATCCCGTTGGGTTCGTACAACACGGGGCCGGCGGCCGGGACGTTGTCGGCGAAGCCAAGCGTCCCGTTTCCCACCACGGTGGTAATCACCCCGCCCGAGACCTCGCGGATCCGGTTGTTATAGTAGTCGGCGATGAAGAGGTTGCCGGCAGAATCTACCGCGATGCCTTGGGGAGTGGCCAACTGGGCGCTGGTGGCCGGACCGTTATCGCCGCTGAAACCCGACGTCCCGTTGCCCGCCACCAGGGTCAAGATTCCGGTTGTGGAGTCTAATCGCAGAACACTCTGTTGGCACGCGAAGAAGAGGTCGCCTGCCCGGTCGGTGGCAATACCACCCCAACTTCCGTCGAGGCACAGGTTAGCGGAAGTTCCTGGAATGTTGACCGACAGTCCGCCGCCGGCGAATGTCGATATGGTGTAAGTCTGACCCCATGCGGAACAGCACAAGATCGCGGTGAGAAGAAGAACGGAACGCGTTCGCATTTTCGGAAAGCCTCGTGGCGCGGACGCAGACCTGCTACTAGTTTAGCAGCTTCAATAGGGCCGCCTGCCGGCCCAATTGCCGGACGGGTCGTAATTGCAGACCCACACCTCGCGCCCGCGTCCGCGAGCCCTGGCGCATCCCACTTCTTTCGTGTCGCGCCAGACGACTTGCGTGTAGTGCCCGCACACGCCGCTGCATCGGTTCGAAGTGTAGTCGTAGTTTCGAGATTCCGCCGCCCACGCGCTGACAACTTGCGCGGGCGATGCGGCGGCGCCCGTAATCTCGAACAAGTTCTCGCCGTACGTCGAGTCTGGACGGTGGATGAATTGCCCGCGCGCCAAGAGCGTGTCCGCCCGTCTTGCGCCCGCGCGGCCAACCGATCGGACCACGCCAGGGGAGGCATTCCCACGCGCGCCCGCGCGGCGTTGTGGCGAGCCAGCATGTCGCGCGCAAGAGAGGACGGTGTGGCGGCGGGCGGCCCCTCGCCAAAGTGCCGCCATTGTCCTTTGCCGGTTGCGGCGAGCATGATCAGAAACCAGGTCGCCTGTCGCATGCTTCCATAGACGCACTCGAATGGGGACTCGTAGACACTCGCCACTCTGGAGTTTCGTCGCCCCGAATTAGGCTCATTCGCCAGCCTGCCGGAGAACTGCCGCGCGCGTTTTCGCCGACAAGCGGAATCCTAAACGACCAAGATGTTCGAGTAACGGTTCGATGCGGGGAACCCGGCCATCTACTTTCGCGCGCAAGAGGATTCCCAGCGTGCCCGTGAAGGATAACTTCAACGCCTCGGCGTGCAAGCGCCCAAGTCGCTCATCCAGGATCACCACGGCGCCTGGAGCCTCGGTCCCTAACGCCAGCACTTCCTTTTCCCCGGCACCTAGATCCGCCGCCGTGGCCACCTTGTCTAACCCCTCCGGGACCTGAATCGTCAGCCAGGGCAGAGCGCGGACGTCCGGCAAATCGACACCGATCGTCCGGCCGCGCTCCAATTCATCCACGACGGCAGGTGGAATGATGGTGCGAGTATAAAACTCGGCCAGTAGATGCAGGAAACCGATCTGGTGCAAGTACTGGATCGGCGAAGTGTCGCAGATCGCCTCACGCGCTCTTGAGATCGTGGATCAACTCCGCTTCGGTGAGGTCGAACGTGTTCACGCCATAATCCGCCAGGTGGCTGAGGAAATATGGCTTCGGCACGCCGGCAAGCTGGGCGGCGGCCCCCGATGAAAGTTGGCCCATCTCGTACAGCTTGACGGCCGCGGCAAGGCGAATCCTGGACGCAAGAACCTCCGGCGTCGCCTTCAGGGCAAGTAGGATCTCATCCGGTATGGAAAACGTGACCTGGCTCATTGGCAGCCGACGCTCCTATTCTACCGCGGCACGGCCGAGTCGCTCGACGGAGGAACTGACAGCGGAGTCTGCCTATTCGATGGGATAAGGTCCCGGATTGGCGACCCGCAAATCGCGCTCGCCAGAGTCGCAGGCACGCACTTGGTAGGAGACGGCGCGCACCGGGTCCACCAATACCGTCTGATAGGAGGCTTCCCGGCCGGCGCGGACAACGTCGTCGGCCACCTGCGTCGTCTGGGTGGTGACTACGGCGTGCTCGGCTGAGAGGAAGTCGAAGACAATCACCAGTCCGTGGGATGGCTTCTCGCCGATGAAACGCACGCGGCCGTCGAGCGTGATCTTGTCGTCGACGCGGTGCGCCTTGGTTTCCACTACCTCGAGCTCCGCGGGCTTCCTGGCGGCGACGCACAGGGAGAGGATGACGGCGGCGAGAAGGACGAGCCTCACAGGCGTCAGTTTAGCAGAGCGGCGCCATCCTCGACCGCGTCCCCGAAACCGAGGCATTCCGGTTTACTGCAAAAAACAATTTACAGCTCGAATGTTTTTTGATATGCTAGAGTCGCTCTGGCACTTGAATAACCGCGCGAGGAGTATGGAGACAGCAGCACAAGGCATTCTGACTCGCGATGAAATGGAAAGCAGGCGTCTGCTGGCCGCGGAAGACCTGCAAAGAGGGATCACGCAATCCCGCGTGGCCCGGAAGTTCGGGGTGAGCCGCACCACGGCGTCCCGCTGGAACCGCGCGTTGAACGGGAAAGGACTCGAGGCTTTGCGCAAGCGGCGCGCGCCCGGCCGTCCCAACCGCCTCAATCCGGAACAGCTCCGGGGCGTGGCCGAGATCTACCGCACCGGTTCGCGGGCCGCGGGTTTCGACCGGGACCGCTGGACCACCGCGAGTTTCGCGGATGCGATCTTCGCGCGCTTCGGCGTGCGCTACGATCCCGATCACGTGGGCCGCATCATGCACCGGCTTGGTTTGCGCGAACGCGCCCGGCCGCGCCGGCAGGCACCGGAGGTGCTCTACGCCTCGCGGTACTCGCCGAACGCACTGCTGGGGCGGCCGGAAGCCTCGTCTACCGTGGCGTAGGCGTTCGCCGCATCCCGGATCGGCGGCATCAGTTTGCTATCCGTGTGCGCGGATCACGACCGGGAAATTCTGCGGGCGCGCAGGAAAGACGAAATGCCGTACCAGGCCATCAAAAAAGTGCAGAAGCCGGCCATGGCCAAACGGATCAATTCACCCGTTCCGCCTTCGGGACCGGCTTTCATGTAATCCATGCCATAGCGCACCGTCTTGAAGCCGAAGATGGCCGCGAAGGACAAGAAAAGAAAGCCGATAACCTCATTCCAAAGGGTCCGGGCGGGTTTCAGAATGGCGGGGACGATGTGTTTGACGAACTCGCGCCCGTAGCGGACTCCGTGGCGGACGGTAACACGTTTCCACACGCCCTCCATGGTAACAAAACCGGCGATGGCGGGAGTTTTACTATGGACCATGGCCACAGAAATGCCGATAGAAGTATTGGGTCCGCTTGTGCAGCGACGCGGCGTTTACTACAATCGGAACGAGTGGATGCAGGCCCATGGGTGGAACGTCGGTCGCGTCCGGCGCATCCATTAAGAGGGAGTAACTCTGTGGAAGAGCCATTGAAGCACCTCATGCAGGAACTGGGAAACGCGATCAACGATTCCCTTTCCGAGTCCGACCGGATCGCGGAGGCGATCGGCGGGATCAAGAGAGCCGGTTACGACGTTTTTCTGGTTTTGGAGGCGACTATCGGCTTCAACCGGAGGGACGAAAGCAACGCAGATGAGGAACCCGAGATCGAGGTGACGGAGGAGCCCAGGCGGGGTTTCGAAACCACCGGCAAGATCAAGTTCACCACGCAGGACCACCGCTTTTTGCGCGCTCTCAAGATTGCGGTGGATGACGAGAACCGCTGATCGCGCGAGGCGGATCGGCCCGGCATTTCCCGCTCCATCAGCCCAGCACTTCCCGATAGACGTCCCAGGTTTCGCGAGCCGCCTTCTCCCAGGTAAAAAGGCGTGCGCGTGCCATGCCGCGCCCGGCTAAATCCCGTCTCAAATCCTCTTCCCCAGCTAGAAGGCGCAGTGCCGCGCCGAGGGCCTCGGTGTCTTCGGGATCGACCAGGAGAGCAGCGTCGCCCGCCACTTCGGGGAGCGCCGAGCGGGTGGAGGTGACCACCGGAGCTCCCGCCGCCATGGCTTCCAGCACGGGCATTCCGAAGCCTTCGTCGAGCGATGGGAAGGCAAAAATCATGGCCCGGGAATACCACCGGGCGAGCTCGGCTGGTGAGACGTAGCCAGGAATCGAGATGCGGTCGCGGGCGGGGCTTCGTTCGATGCGCGCGAGGATGTCCGCCGAGCCGTATCCGAAGGAGCCGGCCAGCACCAGCCGCCAGGCGGGTTCGAGGGTTTCGAACGCTTCCACCAGGCGCGCGATGTTCTTCCGTTTCTGGATGGCGCCTACGTTCAAGACCACCTTTTCGCGGGGCGCGGTGGAACAGGGAAGGCCGCGGACACCGTGGTGGACCACCCGGACTTTCGCAGCTTCCACGCCCAGTAAGGAGACCACCGCGTTCTTGGTGAACGCGGAAACCGCGATGATGGCGTCCGAGCGCTGGGCCGCGTCGCTGGCCTGCGCGGCGAAACGCGCGCGGAATTCCTCGGTGGAGTACTCGCCGGTGAGGACGAACAGATCGTGGAACGTGGCGATGGCGCGCCGCAAGGGGATTCGCGGCAGGCGCTGGTTCAGGCCATGGAAGAGATCGGCTGCGCGCGGGCCGAGCGGCTCGGCCAGCAGGCGCCGCCGGGCATTGGCCGGGAGCGGATTGGCCCAGGAGCGCCAGTAGCGATGCGGCCGGTAGCAGAAATCGAAGCGAGCTTGCGGATGGGAGGCGGCGAGTCCGAGCACCATCTCGCGCGAATAAAGGCCCACCCCGGAGAGTTCGTCTCCGACACTATAGGTGGCATCCAAGGCAATTTTGGGCGATTCACCCAAAGAGACGGACATAGATCCTTTGAGAAGGTGGGGCATGCTTTAGCTTGCCCAGCCGCTACAGTCCGTATTCTTTCACTTTTCGGTACAGAGTGGTACGGCCTATGCCCAGCAGGCGGGCGGCCTTGCCGCGCTCTCCCTCGGTGGCGGCCAGCGCGTTGGCGATAGCCTGCTTTTCGCTCTCGGGGAGGGAGATGACGGGCGATCTGGGCGCGACGTCGAAGTGCGGCATCCCGACTTCTCCATCCGGTTCCGCTACCGCGCCGGACAGGCTCCGCAACCCGCGGGACTCGCGCTGGTACTGCAGCGCCGAGGGCAGGTCGGCCATCTGCCACGCGCCTTCGGAGTGAAGCGCGGCCATGCGGTCCAGGCAGTGCTGCAACTCGCGGACGTTGCCTGGCCAGTCGTAGGCGAGGAGCGTCGCCAGAAGCTCTTCGCCAAAGAAAAACGCGGGCAAGCCGGAGGCATGTGTGGGGTTGAGGAAGTGTTCGATCAGCAGCGGGATGTCCTGCTTGTGTTCGCGCAGGGGAGGCAGGTGAACTACCACCACGTTGAGGCGATAGAAGAGATCCTGGCGAAAGCGGCCGGCAGCCACCTCCGCCCGGAGGTCGCGATGGGTGGCGGCCATGATGCGGAGATCGACCTTGCGCCAGTGCAAAGCGCCGACCGCGCGGAACTCGCCTTCCTGGATGAGCCGGAGCANNCGTGGCCGAACAACTCGCTTTCCATGAGCGTGCCGACCAGCGAGCCGCAGTCGATGGGGACGAACTCACCGCGCGGGTTGGCGTTGTGCACGGCCCGCGCCACCACCTCCTTGCCCGTACCGCTCTCTCCCAGCAGCAGCACCGAAAGCCGGTTGCGCGAAACCTTCGTGATGAGCCGCCGGAGGGCGCTGATCTGCGGCGACTCGCCCACCAGACCGTGAGCGCAGCCCGTCGCGAGCCGATCCATGGGACACCTCGACTCCATAGACTACATAGAATCAACTCGTACGACGAAGGCGGCGGATTTCTCACCTCTTTCTTTACGAATCCGTTCAGCCAGGCCGTTGGCGCCCTCCTCGGTGGCCTC
>PLMF01000428.1:173-8641 GCA_003142355.1 Bryobacterales bacterium | reverse complement strand
ATCAAGCCCATGAACTGCCTGTCCCACATGCTGATCTATAAATCGAAGATCCGCAGTTACCGGGATCTGCCCCTGCGATATTTTGAACTGGGCACCGTCCACCGGCACGAAAAGACCGGTGTCCTGCACGGCCTCATGCGGGCCCGCCAGTTCACGCAGGACGATGCCCACATCCTTTGCACACCGGAACAGCTTAATTCGGAAATCCGCGCCATCGCTGATTTTGTCGCATATGCCATGAAGATCTTCGGATTTGAATATGAGGTGGAACTTAGCACCAGGCCGGAGAAATCCATTGGCTCCGACGCGGACTGGGAGCTGGCGACATCCGCTCTCGAAGGCGCCCTCAAGGATAACAAAATGCACTATGACATTAATGAGGGTGACGGCGCTTTTTACGGGCCCAAGATCGATTTTAAGCTCAAAGATGCCTTGAAAAGAAAGTGGCAATGTGCCACCATCCAATGTGATTTCACCCTGCCTGAGCGATTTGATCTCAGTTATATCGGTCCGGATGGCGAGAAGCATCGGCCGGTCATGCTGCACCGGGTGATTCTGGGAGCCATTGAACGGTTCATGGGCGTCCTGATCGAACATTACGCCGGCGCCTTTCCGGTCTGGCTGTCGCCGGTCCAGGCCGTGTTACTGTCCGTGACGGACAAGCATATTCCCTACGGTGAGAAGGTTTACAAGCAGTTGATTGATGCGGGAATCCGGGCAGAGACGGGGTTTGACAATGAGAAACTGGGCTTTAAGATCCGGCAGGCCCAGATGCAGAAGATTCCCTACATGCTGGTGGTGGGCGACCGCGAACAGCAGAGCGGGATGGTTGCCGTGCGCAATCGCAAGCACGGCGACCTGGGAGCCCAGCCGCTCGCCGATTTCATGGCCGCCGTTCGCAAGCTGATCGACGACAAAGCGGCCTCGGAGTAGCGGTGATCGAAGTCACCGGCGACCTGGCGTCATTGGACGCCGCGGTTGCGGCGCTGCCCAACAGCCCCGCGGTCTTCGCGCTCTGGCCCAAAGAAGGCGAACCGTATCTCTCCAAGACCGCCCTGCTGCGGCGCCGCATGCTGCGCCTGTTGAAGGAACGCGAGAAGCCGTCGCGCCTGCTCAACCTGCGGCACACCGTCGCGCGGATCGAATACTGGCTGACTGGCTCCGCATTCGAATCGAGCGTGGTGCTCTATGAACAGGCCCGGCGCCACTTCCCCGAATCCTATCTGGACCTGCTCAGACTGCGTATGCCGCCGTATCTCAAGATTGTCCTCAACAACGAGTTTCCGCGCAGCCACATCACCACGCACCTCACCCGCACCGGCGGCCTGTATTTCGGGCCGTTCCGCTCGCGCGCATCCACGGAGAAGTTCGAAGGCCAATTCCTCGACCTGTTCCAACTGCGGCGCTGCCAGGAAGACTTGTCCCCTTCGCCCGCGCACCCCGGCTGCATCTACGGCGAGATGGGCATGTGCCTGCGCCCGTGCCAGTTCGTGGTGGGCGCCGCGGAGTACGCCCACGAGGTGGCTCGCCTGGTGGAGTTTCTCCGCACCGATGGCCGCTCGCTCGCCGACGCCATCGCACATTCCCGCGACCGGCTCAGCGATACGATGCAGTTCGAGGAGGCCGCGCGCCAGCACAAGCGTCTGGAAAAGGTGGAGGACGTGCTGAAACTGCGCGACGAGCTGGCGCGCGATGTGGACCGTCTGAACGGCGTCGCCATCACCCCATCCCTGGCGCCCTTTGCCGTCGAGATGTGGTTCATGCGCGAAGGCAACTGGCAGCAGCCGCAACGGTTTGGTTTCGAAGTCCGGGAAGGCAAGCCGGTCTCGCTCGACCACAGCCTGCGCGAGACCTTCGCCGCCGTCGCACCCCTAAAGCTTGGCCTCCGCCAGCGGCAGGAGTACCTGGCCCTGCTGGCGCGCTGGTACTACTCCAGTTGGCGCGACGGCGAATGGCTGAGCTTCGACAGTTACGACGACATCCCCTACCGCAAGCTGGTCAACGCCGTCTCGCGCGTGAGCCACCGGGATGCCGCCACATAATGGCCGATGACCTGTGTGACGCCGTCGGTCTTGCCGCCGGGTGGGGCGGCCCCCCAGCTTCGGCTTGCCAGGAAGAGGCTGGGATGACCCTTCGCGGGCCACCGGAGTCGCTCGGAATGGAAAGTACGAAAGATACAGCTACAACGGAGGCGCTCGGGTGTACACGCGCTCCGGCTATGTGTCAAAATGGAAATCCTGGCTAAGAAAAAGGAACTAAGAGAGACTCCATGAAGCACAGACTGTGCGTTTTGCTGGTCGCATGTTTGTACCTTGCCGGCGCCGCCAATGGCGGGGTGGTCAATTTTTCGCGTACGGGCACCGACACGAACGCAATGACAGTAGGCAACGCAAACAATCAGATGCTCGCCACCTCCTGGTATCAGGATTTCGCTTCCTCGAACACGCTGATTAGCGTTCTTGGCTTGTTGGACGGCGACACAAGCCAGATCACGATTCACTTTGACCTGACGAGCGGGTCCGCACCCGGTGGAACACTGATCGGGTCGGCGGACGTGGCCGTCCCAGTCGGCCCAGCCGGCAACTTCGACCTGTTCACGATCCCAAGCCTGGCGGCCCTTTCGACGGGAAAGTACTACTTTCTCGAGGCTTCCTCCACCGGTGCAGGCATTTGGTGGGGTTTCGATCCTTTAACAGCCACAGCGTCGACCGACTTCCCGGGTCACGCTGGGGCCGGACCTGAGTTCTACCAGTGGACCGGCAGCGGGGGCTGGTTGCAGGGACCAATGGAACTCGGCGTCCAGGTAACCCAAGACTCGGTGCCTGAACCGGCAACCGTCGTGCTTCTGGGCGCCGGCCTTGCCGCCGTGGCACTCATCCGGCGCAGGTCGTTGCACCGCCCGTAGTCGAATCGCGGGGAAACTGGCTCAGGTCCGATTCCTATGTATGACCGGAATTCGGTTGACCTACTCTACCGTCACGCTCTTAGCCAGATTGCGCGGCTGATCCACGTCGCACCCGCGCCGCACCGCGATGTGATAGGCCAGCAATTGTAGCGGCACAATCTCCAGAATCGGCGTCAGCAGCTCCGCGACCGCGGGAATTTCGATGATGTGATCGGCGCCGGTCTTGGGCACGGCCGTATCGCCCTCGGTCACCAGCGCCACCACAATGCCTTCGCGCGCCTTGACCTCCTGGATATTCGACAGCGTCTTTTCGTACAACACGCGGCTCTCGTCGCTCGAGGCATCGCAAGTCGCCAGCACCACCACCGGAAGCTTTTCGTCGATCAGCGCGTTGGGCCCGTGCTTCATCTCGCCGGCCGGGTAGCCTTCGGCNNATCTCCTTCAGCTTGAGCGCCCCTTCGAGGGCGATCGGAAAATGCACCCCGCGTCCCAGAAACAGAAAATCTTCGGCGCGGTGGAGTTCGCGGCCCAGCGCCTCGTAAACCGGGTCGCGCGAAAGCACGGTTTCGAGCTTGCCCGGTATCCGCACCAGCTCCTGCATCAGGACGCGCGACATGCTCTCATCGAGGCGATGGTTGGCTTGACCCAGGTGCATCGCCAGGATGAACAGCGCGGTCAATTGGCACGTGAAAGCCTTGGTGGAAGCCACTCCGATCTCCGGCCCCGCGTGCGTGTAGATAGTGCCGGCGGCCTCGCGTGTGACCATCGAACCCACCACGTTGCAGATGGCCAGCGTCTTGGAGCCCTTCTGTTTGGCCTCGCGCTGCGCCGCCAGTGTATCGGCGGTTTCCCCCGATTGCGAAATCACCACCGTGAGCGTGTCTTCGCCGACAATCGGATCGCGGTAGCGGAACTCGCTGCCGTAATCCACCTCGACCGGAAGCCGCGCCAGCTTCTCGATCATGAACTTGCCGACCAGAGCCGCGTGCCAACTCGTGCCGCAGGCGATAATCTTGACCTGGCGGAAGCGCGCGAATTCGGCCGGCGCGATGTCCATCTCGTCCAGGAAAACACGGCCCGTGTCCTGCCCCACGCGTCCCAAGGTGGTGTCGCGCACGGCGCGCGGCTGCTCGTAGATNNTCCTTGAGCATGAAATGCTTGTAGCCGCCCTTTTCCGCCATGATGGGGTCCCACAGGATGTGCGAAACCTGGCGCTTCACCGGGCGCCCGTCGAAATCGCTGAGCCGCACGCCTTCGGGCGTGAGGATGGCCACGTCGCCGTCGGCCAGGAAAAACATGTCCCGCGTGTGGCTGAGGATGGCCGGCACGTCCGACGCCACAAAGTACTCGTTGTCGCCGATCCCGATCACCACCGGCGGTCCCGAGCGCGCGGCCACGATCTTATAGGGATCGGACCGCGAAATCACCGCCAGCGCGAACACGCCGGTGATCTCCTTGACGGCCGCGCGCACGGCTTCTTCCAGATTGCCGTGGAAGTGTTTCTCCACCAGGTGCGCGATCACTTCCGTGTCCGTCTCGGTCTTGAAAACATGGCCCTCGGCTTGGAGGAGCTGCTTCAGGGGCAGGTAGTTCTCGACGATCCCGTTGTGCACCACCACCACGTCGCCCTTGCAATCGCGGTGCGGGTGCGCGTTCTCTTCGGTGGGCCGCCCGTGCGTGGCCCAGCGCGTGTGCCCGATGCCGTACGTCCCGTCCACCGGGTTCATGCGGATGGCGTCCTCGAGGTTGCGCAGCTTGCCTTTGGCGCGGCGGACGGCGAGCTGGCCGTCGTCGCAGTAAACGGCCAGCCCCGCCGAATCGTAGCCCCGATATTCGAGGCGTCTCAGTCCTTCGAGGATGATCGGAACGGCCTTCTGGGTTCCGATGTAACCCACAATCCCGCACATAGTTCGATTATAGGCGTGCGCTCAGTCGAGGATCTCGACCCGATACTCCTCGATGACGGGATTGGCGAGAACTTCCTGTGCGATGGTTTCGACGTCTTTCCGCGCCTGTTCGCTGGCGACGCCGCCGGCGATGGCGATGTCGAAGAACTTGCCCTGCCGCACGTCCGAAATGCCCGGGTACCCGAGCCCATTCAGCGCCGCACGGACGGTCTGACCCTGTGGGTCGAGGACCGTCGACTTCAAGGAAACGAACACGCGAGCTTTCATGTTGGAACCCCGATTATCGCACGCCCGCCGCCCAACTTAAGGCCGCGTTCCGAGCCGTATCCTCCGCTGGCTCCGCGTTCGAACCTCCGGTAGCGGCGTGCAGCGTCTACCCACGCATCAGTCTTTTTTATCTAAGTTCTTCTCCGCGTCTTTCTCTGCGGCTCCGCGTCTCCGCGTCGAAAAATGCCTGCCCGCTAGTTCAACAACCTTCCTTGCCGCACATACGCCGGCGTTTCAAGATCGTCCGAATCGGCCAACGGCTCCGCGTCCGCAATCAGCTCCGGCTCCGGCTCCGGTTCCGGCTCCGCCACCGGAACGGGTTCCGGAGCGCTCGCTGCCACCGGCTGCGGCAGACGCGCCTGTATCCGGATCTCCGGCGCGATTCTCCGGTCCGCCACCGGCGCGTGCTCCGGCTGGAACCCGGTGGCGATCACCGTGATCTTCACGGCGTCCGCCATCGACTCGTTCAGAATCACCCCGAAATTGATCTGCACGTCGTCGCAATCGGCCGCCTCCCGGATGATGGAGCACGCCTCGTTCACCTCGTGCAGCCCCAGCCGGCTCGATCCCGTGATGTTGATCAGGATGCCGCGCGAGCCGGCAATGCGCGTGTCTTCCAGCAGCGGACAACTGATGGCCTGCCGGGCCGCGTCCACGGCCGCCTTTTCGCCCCGTCCCACGGCCGTCCCCATCATGGCGTATCCCATGCCGGTCATGGTGGCCTTGATGTCGGAGAAATCGCGGTTGATCAGTCCCGGCGTGACGATGATGTCGCTGATGCCCTGCACCGCCTGCCGCAGCAGGTCGTCCGCCGTCTTGAACGCATCGAAGAAGCTGGTGCCGCGCGGCACCAGCGCCAGCAGCCGGTCATTGGGAATGGCGATCACCGTGTCCACAATGGAGGCCAGCCTGCCCAGCCCCTCTTCCGCCAGCTTCATGCGCCGCGACCCTTCGAAGGTGAACGGCTTGGTGACTACCGCCACCGCCAGCGCGTCCAGTTCTTTGGCCAGCGACGCGATCACCGGAGCCGCGCCGGTTCCCGTGCCGCCGCCCAGCCCCGCCGTGACGAAGGCCATGTCGGCGCCTTGCAGCACCTCGACGATGCCATCCGTGTTTTCGAGCGCCGCCTGCCGCCCCACTTCGGGGTTCGACCCCGCGCCCAGCCCACGCGTGATCTTCGCGCCCAGTTGCAGTTTGTTGGGCACCTGACACGCGCTAAGCGCCTGAAGGTCGGTGTTCATGGCATAGAACTCGACGCCTTCGAGGCCTTCCTCGACCATCCGGGCCACGGCGTTACAGCCGCCGCCGCCCACGCCGATCACCTTGATTCGCGTGCCGGTGCGCGCCTCTTCTTCCATTTCGTATTTCAGATCGTCCAGCCCCATGGGCACCTCTCTCGGGCCCGGTATGCGGTACGCACGCAACGTTCCCGGCCCCTACTTCAGAATCTTTCCCAGCCATCCGGCGGCTTCCCGCTGATGCTCGGCTTTGGCCTTCAACTTGGCCGAATACATGGCCAGCCCCGCAGCCGTGGTCCACTCCGGATCGTTCATTTCCGCGGGCCAATCCAGAATCCCGATCGGCAGGCCGTAGCGTGTCTGGCAGTCGAGCACGCGCGCCGCGACATCGCACAGGTCCGGCAGTCTGGCCGCCCCACCCGCCAGAAACACCCCGCCGTCCAACGCGCGCTCCATCCCCACGCGGGCCAGTTCGTCGCGCACGAATCGGAACAGCTCCACGGCGCGCGCCTCCAGAATCCGGCTGATCACCTTCCACTGCTCTTCCCGAGGCTCGCGGTCCGCCGGCGCGGGAAGCTCCACCCGCACGTTCCCCGGCCAGCCTGGCGAAAGCGCGCAGCAGCCGTACTCCATCTTTACCATCTCGGCGTCCTCAAAACTCAGGCGCAACCCCTTTGCCAGGTCGCGCGTAAAATGGTCGCCGCAAACCCGCACAGTGGAGGCCAGGTGCATGGCCTCCCCGTAATACACCACCAGCTCGCTCGACTCCGATCCAATGTCCACCAGCGCGATGCCCGCGCGCCGGTCCTCCGGCAGCACGGCCGCATACGACGCGGCCAGCGCCTCGAATACGGTTTCCTCCACCACCAGGTGCGCCTGGTTCACCGCGCCCACCAGCGAGTTATGCTCCTGCACCGAAGCCGTCAACAGATGGACGTTGATCTCCAACTGCGATGCCAGCATCTTTCGGGGGTCGTAGTGGCCCGGGTGGCCATCCACCACGAAATCCTGCGGGAACAGTTGCAGAATCATGCGGTCCGGCTGCAACTGCACGCGGGACGCGCGGTCCACCACGCGGTTCACATCGCGCTGTTCAATCTCCCGCAGGTGTCCCAGCTCCACCAGGCCGCGGCCGCTGGCGCCACGCACCGTGTGGCCGCCCATCCCCACCACCACCGACTCCACGGAAACTCCGGCATTGGCCTCCGCCTCGTGCAACGCCGCCCGGATGGTATCCGCCAGCGCTCTCTGGTCGGCGATCCTCCCCTTCAGCCAGCCTCGCGACCCGACGGCGGCGCATCCCAGAAAGCGCAAGCGGCCTTTCTCCAGAACCGAGATCACCAGCCGTGTCTTGCGGCTGCCCGCGTCGAGTCCCGCTGCGTAAATCGGTTTCTCTCCCATAAAGCCGTCAGTCCTTGGCCGTGATTTGGCCGTCCAGCCTCAAGTCGAACGTTTTCACCCTCGGCGACCGCTTCCCGATCTCGGGATAGTGCGCCAGAAAATTCTGATAGCGCTGCACGAAATTGCCGTCGCCCATCATCAACTCCACCGCGCGGTTCTCCACCTGCGCCACGATGCGGATATTTTCGGGATCGGCGGCATTTACCTCGGATACGTCCTTCGCCATGTATCCCATGTCTTCCTCGAGCCGCAACAGGACGCGCACGCGCTCGCGGCGCTGGTCTTCCGTCTGGTCTTCCCGCAGGCCGCTGAGCACCGGAAACGCAAAGTGCGCCAGCGCCGGAGGATCGAGCAGAACGCCGCCGGCATCGATCAGCAGCACACCCGAGCGGAAGAGCACGAACGCCACCGGTTTCCGCTCGCGAATCCGCACCAACAGCCGGTCCGGCCAGATGCGCGAAACCGAGACGTCTTCCACCCAGTCGATGGCCAGCAGCCGCCGGCGGCGCTCCGCCAGTGGAACGGAAAAGATGCTGTGGTCGAAGTCCGCGGTGAAGACCCGCTCCACCTTCGTTCGCGGCGTGTAATTCAGGCCCTGGATGGTGAGCGCATCCGGGCGGTCGCGCGAGAGCATGAACTGCCGGTCCGTGAGGGCGTACTGGCGCACCCTCAAACCCGCCACCGCGGTGGAGACGCCCGCCACGCCCAGCGCCACAACCACCAGCCACACCCGCCAGTTGAACCCTCTCG
>PLMF01000428.1:0-163 GCA_003142355.1 Bryobacterales bacterium | reverse complement strand
CCTTCAGCAGCGCTTCCACGCCGCGGTCCAGCGTGCCCACGTACTCGGCTCCACGATGCCCGAACTGCCGGATGCGCTCCACCAGCGCTTCCGCCGTGATCCCCGCGATGGGTTTCTCCGAGGCCGCGTAAATATCCATCACAAACACGCTATCGGCCTGGTG
>PLMF01000127.1 GCA_003142355.1 Bryobacterales bacterium | reverse complement strand
TCAACGACAAAGTGAACAGTATTGGGATTAGCCCGCATTGCTCACACATCGAGACCGAGGGCTTCCGTAAAGGGGCGAAAACGCGGGGACTGACGGATGTGTCCGCGCGGCGGTGTGACGACACGGTGTTTGGCGAGGGGGGCGCGCGCCTTGGGACACATTCGTTCAGTCCCCAGGTTTTCGCAGAGCACTCGAGTGGCGGAGGTAGGACGCCGTGAGAAATGCGGACTAGCGTCTCCCCGCGGTCTCTTCGACGGGGATAAAGGGGCTGATCAGGTTGTTCTGGCCGTCGAAGTCGAAATCGACGGTGGACTCGATCTCGAGCAGCGGGTTCTTCTCGATCTGGCCGCGCAGGTTTTCGCTCAATGCCAGCCGGCCCAGGTCCATGGTGTTGCGAATCCAGACGTAGGTGACTTCGTCGAGGTCGATCTTGCCCACCGTGGGGGCGATGCGCTCCAGGCACTCGCGGTCGGTGGGGAAGTGGATGGGGATGCGAATGGCCGAAGGAGTGTTGGCCGTCAGCGAATTGATCCAGGTGGGTTCCCAGTCGATGCGGTCGACCAGGCGGTCCGTCACCACGTCCGCCATGCCCACGCCAACGGCGCTGTTGTAGGTCAACTCGCTCAGGTTGCGCACGAAGATGCGCTCGAACTTGGGCGTGTCCGGCCACGGGTTGTATTGGCACTGGACGCTGCGGTTGGCTACCTTGGTATCCATGCCGGCGCCGCTGATATTCTTGCCGATCTCGTCCATGATGAGGATGTCGGCGTCCAGGGGGATTTTCCCCATCCACGACTTCACCAGCGCCAGGTTCTGCTCCTCGCGCCGCTCCATCACTTCCACCGGCACGGCGTCCAGCTTGCCGGTGTTGTGCCAGGCGTCCTCGAGGATGGCCAGGCCGCCCAGGATCTTGCCGGACTGGAGCACCTGGCGGCCGACGCTGCGGATGACGTGCTCCAGGCCCAGGCGGTAGGCGTAGCAATGATAACGCTGCGCGCCGCCGAACTTGCCCAGCCCGATGGCCATCATCTTGAACAGGCCGCTTTCGATCTTGCCGGCGAAATCGGTGTGCCACTTGACGCGGCCCACCAGCATGACGCCGTCGGACTGGTAGGCCAGTTTATCCATGAAGGCTTCGATGCCGTCGGCGGTCTTGCCCAACGAGACGACTTCGAGCTGGCTCACGACCGGGCACCCCATGCTGGCTTCGGTGATGCCGTAGTGCGCCAGCACGTCCGCCTGCCCCTGGGCCGATGCCGCCCCATGGCTTCCCATGGCAGGGAAGAGGAACGGGCGCATACCCTCGTCTATCCAGTACTGGACCACGCCGCGGACGATGGTGGCGAGGTTATGGATGCCGCGGCTGCCCACGCCGATGGCGACCCGCGATCCGGGTTTCAGGCGTCCGGCAAACCCGGAACCGGCCAACTGCTTTCGCACTTCGGCCGCCACATCCGCGATGCGGCGATCGGGAAATTTCTGGCGCACCAGAACCAAACGGGGAAATTTCATGATGTTCTCATTGTAACCGCAACACCGGAGCCCCGGCCCGCGTCTGCCAGCCCCGGCCTACTCCGCGGCCCACTCCGATTCGAGCAGGCGCGAGTACTCGCCGGAGGCGTACAGGGCGAAGCGAAAATTGGCCGATGCCAGCGTGCGGTGCGGCTGGGAATCCATGTAGCAGCGGTAGAGGAAGTCCGCGTAGCGGTGGTAGTTTCGGAGGAACTCCTCGGCCAGGATGTCGAAGGCCGGGGGCTGGATGAACATGGCGTTCAGCCCGAGGGCGCGCGTGAAAATCGAAAGGTGGTCCACCACGCCCCATCGGACCAGTTTCTCCTTCACTGCCTGGGGCGGGTCGGCGGTCAGCAGGCCGGCGAAACTCTGCGGGCGGACTTCGGCGCCGCTCAACTCGGGCACCCGCTGGCCCCATTCCACGCATTGTTCGATCCAGCGGAGTATGTCCTTCCCCAGGTAATAGAGCATGCGGATCTCGGCATACCGGCCGGCCAGGAGCCGGCGCTTGAGGTCTTCCTGGTCCGAACCGTCGCTGGGAATCAGGCCCGAGAGGATAAGGGCGGCCTTGGAGTTCTCCAGCAGGGCGGAGGGTGGAACCCGTTCGTTAAAGGGGTGCAGGATGAGCGGCGGCAGCTCCCACACCCTTTCGCCCAGGGCCGTGATGGGAAGTGGTGACATATTCCTCCGATTCTCTTATCGGCGGGCGCCGTCAGAACTTGAGGCTCTTCCCACAATACTACCCTTGGGAAGTACGGAAGTGGTCTCGAAAGACCTCATAGTCACGTGACGGCTATAGGGGCTAAACTGATGCTGGATTTGCGCCGATGTTACGAACCATGTTCGGGATTTTCCGGGGGAGGGACCAGGGGCAGGACTTGTCCGAGTATTGCCTCCTGACGGCGCTGATCGCGCTCATCGCGCTGGGCATCTTCTACCAAGTGTCGGGCGGAATCCAGGGACTGTGGTCCACCACCGGTACCACCCTGGTGGCGGCCAACGNNCTTCGATGTCCTTGCCGAACAAATCGCACAGCAGCCGGCGGAAGTATTCGTGCCGCGGGTAGGACATGAACGAGCGCGAATCCGTCAGCATCCCCACGAAGCGTGAGATCAGGCCGCAATTGGAGAGCGCATTCATCTGCCACTCCATGGCCTCTTTCTGATCCAGGAACCACCAGGCGGCGCCGAATTGGATTTTGCCGGCGATGGAACCGTCCTGGAAATTGCCGATCATGGTGGCGAGAGTATAGTTGTCGGCCGGGTTGAGATTGTAGAGCACCATTTTTGGCAGGGCGTTTTCCTGGTCGAGACGGTCCAGGTAGGCGCCCAGCGCGTCGGCCTGCGGCCAGTCGCCGATGGAATCGAAACCGGTATCGGGACCGATCTGGCCGAGGCTCCGGGTGTTGGCGCTGCGCCGCGCGCCGACATGCAACTGCTTGGTCCAGCCTTTCTCCGCGTCGAGATGCCCGAAAAACAGCATCAGGTTGGCGGCGAAGCGGTGCTGCTGCTGGGGCGTGGCGGCGTGTCCGGCGCGGGCCTGGTCGAAAATCGCCGCCGCTTCCGCCGCGGGGCAGAAATCGGCGTAGGCGTGGTTGAGGCCGTGATCGGAGAGGCGGCCGCCCATCTGATGAAAGAAATCGTGCCGCTGGCGGAGCGCGTCCAGAAAATCGGTCCACTTCCCGATACTGATGTTGCTGGCGGCTTCCAGGCGCGCCACCCAGGGGTTGAACGTCTGGGGGAGGTGCACGTTGAGCGCCTTGTCCGGACGGAAAGCGGGGAAGACTTTGGTTTCCAGGCTGGAGGCCGCGATGGCCTTGTGCCAGGCCAGGTCGTCGGTGGGGTCGTCGGTGGTGCAAAGGGCCTTGACCCGGAATTTCCGCAGAATGCCGTGCGCCCGCAGCTCGCTCGAGGCGAGCAGCGCATTGGCGCGATCCCAGACGCGCGGGGCGCTGGATTCATCGAGCAGCTCGTCGATGCCGAAATAGCGTTTCTGCTCCAGGTGGGTCCAATGGTAAAGCGGGTTGCGGAGCGTTTGGGGCACGGTGCGCGCCCATGCCAGAAACTTCTCATAAGGGGGCGCATCGCCGGTGCAGTAGCGCTCGTCGACGCCGTTGGCCCGCATGGCCCGCCACTTGTAATGGTCTCCCTCGAGGGCGATTTCGAACAGATTCCGGAACTGGCGGTTTTCGGCCACGTCCTTGGGCGGCAGGTGGCAGTGGTAGTCGAGGATCGGTTCGCCTTCGGCGTACTGGTGGTAGAGTCGCCGGGCGGTCTTGGTGCCGAGCAGGAAATCTTCGTGGATAAATGGCATATGGGCTCTAGGTTTGGTCAGTCGACTTCACTTTCGCGCTTCGAAGCGCACTTCAACCTCGGTGCTCACTTTGACGGGGTGGCCTCCCTGGACGGTGGGCTTATAACGAAACTTGGACCACGGCACAGTCTCGCAGAGTTGCGCGGTGCTTTCCAGCTCGGAGATTTTCCCTTCCGGGTCGATGATCACTTTGCAGCGAACCGTTCCCCCCTCGGGCTCCCAAAGAGGCGCGGGTTGGACGGGCGAACCCTCAATCAGAAGAGCGCTTTGTTTATCCGCCGCAACAGCGACTTCGGGGATGTCCTTCTCCTCGGCCGCGGCCTCTTTTTTCGGTTCCGCGGAAGCGGCGCCGCTCTCCTTGGATGTAACGGGCCCTATCCGCGTGACCAGGAACACGGTCCGGGCGGGATGCCGTTTCACGGTGGCGCGCAAAATCGCGGCCTGCGCCTGGATGCCATCAAAGGGCAGGCCGGTCCAGGCCATGGTGACGACCCGCTCGCAGCTTGACTGGAGCGGATATCCGTTCTTGCCCTGGTCGGGATCGCCAATCTGGTCGATGGCTTTTTGCGCGTCGACGCCCTCGACAATGTACTGGTCCCCGTGGACTACGTCAGTGGCCGTCCGCAAGAACAGGCGGTAGCGATGCGCGCCTTCCCAAAGGTACACCGAAGGCCCGCCCGCGTTCAGAGCGGCATCGCTCGTGCCGCTCGATTCCACCAGAACCTGGGCCTTTCCCTGGATTCTGTCCAGCGCGGTCTCGGCTTTCTTGGATTCCTGGGCCGATGGCTTGCTGGAGCAACCAACCAATGCAGCCAGCGTAAGTACGAGAAAACAGAAGATGCGTGCGTTGCGGATCATCCGTGATGCCCTCGCTTTCGAGACGTTTTCGTCCGAATCTGAAGGTATCACGGAACAGGATCGCTGACAACCGGCGGGCTTTCTGGAAACTGGCGCGGCGAATATCCGGCCCACGGGGTAGTTTTGCGAAAACAGGCTGGTCCGAGGCGGCGCCCCACGGCTACAATGTAAGGCCATGCCCTTGCGTCATCGTCTGGAGCAGTACTTCGAATTCGAGAAACTCGGCGCCACCTGGAAGACGGAGATCCTGGCCGGGTTCACGACCTTCATGACGATGGCGTACATCGTGTTCGTCAACCCCGCCATCCTGCACGAGACGGGCATGCCGCTGGCGGCGGTGACGGCGGCCACGTGCATCTCGGCGGCCGTCGGGAGCTGCCTCATGGGAGGCTTCGCCAAGTACCCCATCGCGCTGGCGCCCGGCATGGGGCTGAACGCTTACTTCACCTACACGGTGGTGAAGGGGATGGGAGTTCCGTGGCAGGCGGCGCTGGGGGCGGTGTTCATTTCCGGCGTGGCCTTCCTGCTGCTGACCGCGCTGGGCGTGCGGCAGCTCATCATTTCCACCATTCCCTATGAGCTGTACGCGGCGGTGGCGGCGGGCGTGGGGCTGTTCATCGCCCTGCTGGGTTTCCGCAACTCGGGGATCGTGGTGCCCAACGCCGCCACCACGGTGACGCTGGGCAACCTGGACGACAAGAGCACCGCGCTGGCCATCTTCGGGCTGCTCGCGATCGCCGTGCTGCTGGCGTGGCGCGTGCGCGCGGCCATGCTGATCGGCATCCTGGCGACCACGGTGATCGGCCTCGCCACGGGGGTGGCAAAATGGACGCCGCACTGGTACCGCTTGAGCGACCTGTCGGCCACCGCCTTCAAACTCGACCTGCCGGCTACCTTTCGCATCGGCTTCCTGGAAATCGTTTTTGTGTTCCTGTTCATCGACCTGTTCGACAACATNNCGCAGCGGGGTGACCGCCATCGTCACCGGCCTGCTGTTTGTAGGGGCGCTGTTTGTGGCCCCGGTAGTGGGCGCTATCCCCGCGGCCGCCACCGCGCCGGCGCTGATCATCGTAGGCAGCCTCATGGTGGGGGTGGTGGCGGAGATTGAATGGCAGGATCCCGAAGTGGCGGTGCCCGCGTTCCTCACCATGATGGCGATTCCGCTGACCTTCAGCATCGCCAACGGCCTGGCATTCGGTTTCACCGCCTACACGCTCATGAAGGTCGCGCGCGGCAAGTTCCGCGAGGTGAACTGGTTCGTATACGTGCTGACGGCGCTGTTCATCGCGCGGTTTGTGTACCTGTCGCGGGGGTGACGCGACAGCGCTTGTGGCGCAGCCTCTCAGGCTGCCGTCTCCGCACTCTTGCGGAGACGTTTTGATGGCCGGGAACCATGCGCCCTCAGGAGCGGGGACGGCGTTCGCAAGAGTGCGCGCGCGGCGCCCTACAGGCAACTTTCAGTCGCGAACCAGCCCAGCGGCCTTAGCTGGTAGCCGTTCACCAAACCCGTCAAAGTGTCGCGGGTTCGTGCTCAGATCCCGGCTTCCCCCCTTGACCGCGCCAATCAGCCCAGCCTTCAACGCGAGATCGTATGCGGTTTCTGCAGCCTCGGGTTGCGAAAGCTGCCGCGCCAGGAGGGTACCCCCGACTCATCGGGACGCGGCAGGCAAGAGTGCCTGCGCCACCACCATTTCTTGCTGAAATTTAATGTAACCCATTGAGCCGTATAGGAATCCCACGTGTTGAATGGGTTGGAGGAACCACATGATGCGGAAGGTTGAGTGACTGGCGGCTCTGTTGGCGGCCCTGGCGGACGCCGGAGATCCCCCGTCGCGCGTGGCGCGGCTGAGCTATCAAAGCGGGATGGTCTCCTTTCGGCCGGGGACCGCCGAGGAATGGACGGCGGCCTCGCTGAACTATCCGCTCACCACGGGCGACCATCTCTGGGCCGACGCCGGCGCGGAGGTGGAGATGCACGTCGGGTCCACGGCCATTCGCATGGGTTCTCAAACGGCGCTGGCAATCCTCAACCTCGACGACCAAATGGCGCAGCTCAGCCTCCGCCCGCCCGCCGTCCAGACGCCCCCGGCTCGGTCCGAGAGGCCCATGACTCAGGCGCCGGCGAACAACCCGGCAGCCCGGCCCGCTGAGCAGCGGCCGGCCGAACGACCCGCCCAAGTCCAAGAGCGCAAAACCGAAGAGCGAAAGACCGAGAAGAAAGCCGCCAGGAAGGCGGAGAAAGAGCCGAAAGATATTCGCTAACACCACCCACCCGGCGTATAATTCATGCGGAGGTGGCTATGAAGGCTTTGCTTGTACTCACTGTTGCCCTGTGCGCTCCAGCATTCCTGGTTGCGCAGCCCCAGAACTCGCCGGCTTACCAGCGGCTCGTCAAAGAGGTCCGTCACGAGCTGGTGATGCTGCCCTACCTGGGGGTGTTCGATAACCTGGAGTTCAAAGTGGAAGGCAGCACGGTCACGCTGATGGGGCAGGTCACGGGTCCCACGCTGAAGAGCGATGCCGGGAACGCCGTGAAGAACATCGAAGGGGTAGAGAAGGTCGACAACCAGATCGAGGTGTTGCCCCTTTCTCCCAATGACGACCGCATCCGGCGCGGCGTCTACGTGGCCCTGGCACGATCCCCGCAACTGGACCGGTACTTCATGCAGGCGGTGGCGCCCATCCGCATCGTCGTGAAGAATGGCAATGTCACGCTGGAAGGCGTGGTCGCCAACAAGGGCGACTCCGACGTGGCCAACATTACGGCCAATGGTGTATCGGGCGCGTTCAGCGTGACGAATCACCTGCGCGTGGAGAAATAACCCCCACACCCGGTGCCGCCCCGGCCGGGCTTCGCCTGAGCGGCTGTGGACCGCTCTGGTTTACTTCTCGAACACCTTTTCGACCTGCCCGACCTTCTTTTGGATCTTGCCGGTGAGTTTCTCGGCTTGTCCTTCAGCCTCTAATTTGGGATTGTCGGTGACCTGGCCGGCCGTCTGTTTGGCTTTGCCTTTCACTTCATGGAACTTGCCTTGAACCTGATCCTTCGTGCTTGGGCTCATCTGTTATCTCCTTACCATTTGTCTTGGAGCAGATTTGGGACCAAAGGCGAATGTATGCGGACACTACGCGGAAAATGGGGGCGCGCCCGCACGCAGGTGTAATTCCTGCCGTCCGGAAGGCAAAAACTGCCGCTCAGCGTCGCCCACTTATGATTTTTGAGGCGTGTCTGCAAACGGCCATTCACATGCGGGCGGCAGGTGGACTGGTTCGCAGTGTCGGGAACCAGAAAGGACAACGATTATGATTCTGAAGCGATTGACCGGATTGGTTTTTGCAGGCGCGCTGGCCTTCAGCGCGATGGCGGCCGAGATTGTGGTTAAGATTCGACCACCGAAGATCGTGGTCGAGAAGCGGGGCCCTCCACCGAGCCGCAACCATGTGTGGATTCAGGGATATCACAATTGGGATGGCCAAAAATACGTATGGACCGCAGGCAGGTGGGAACAGCCCCCCCGGGCGCATGCCAAGTGGGTAGCCCATCACTGGGATCACAGAAACGGCGGCTACGTTCTGGTGGAGGGGCACTGGCAGTAAAAAGGCGGCGGCCAACCGCTCTCTAACGTTCGCGGCTCTGAAAACACCTGGCAGCCCCTTAGTGCGGGTAGCCGGAGCTGATGAAGTCGTCCACGTCCTGGTGCAGCTTTTCGCGGGCCTTCCTGTCGATATACATCATGTGTCCGGCTTCGTAGTAAGCGAAGCCGATGTTCTTGCGGATGGAGGGTTCGAGCCTCATGTGCGACACGGTCTGCTCGATGCCGTCGAAAGGCGTGGCCAGATCGTAGTAGCCGCAAGCCACCAGCACCTTCAAGTAAGTTTGCTGGGTCATGGCGGAGCGCAGGGCCTCGGCCACCTGGCCGGGCTGGCCCTGGTCCCAAGGCCGGAGGTTGGCGGTGATGGTGTAGTACATATCCGTGGTCCACTTCAGCTCGCGGCGCACGTAGTCCTGGAACAAGGCGGCATACGCGCCCTCGTAGGAGGCCTCGCTCGGATCGTATTCGGCGGTCTCGCCGGCGGCGTCCACGTCCATGCCTTCGAAACGCGAATCCAGGCGGCCCACCGTGCGGCGCTTGTCGCGCTCGAGTTCCTTGAACCAGCGGTAGGGGCTGATGCGCAGGTTGGTCTCCTCGATGTACTTCGTCGAAAGGCCCGTGAGGCGCGCCAGTTCCTTGACCGTCTTCTCATACTCGGCCGGGGATAACTGGTCTCCCTTTTCGAGCGCGGCGGCATAATCGCCGTGGGCGAACTGGCGCGCCGCCTGCGCCACGGCATCGACGCTTTTCTTCTGCAGGTCGGGTGGCAGCAGGTGGTGATACCACGCTGACGTGACGTAGGTCGGCAGGAAGAATTTGGAGCGGTCGTCGGCGCCCCAACTGCCGAAGGCCACCGAAGAGACCAGCACAATGCCGTTCAGGTAGATCTGGTGGCGCTGCTGCAGAACGGACGACAGCTCGGCTGAGCGCGTGGTGCCGTAGCTTTCACCAATCAGGAACTTGGGCGAGGCCCATCGCTCGTTACGCGTGATGTATTGGTAGATGAAATCGGAGAACCAGGTGGCGTCGGGGACCACGCCGTAGAATTGCGCCGGCGTTTCGCCGGGCGCCGGGCGGCTGTAGCCGGTGGATACGGCATCCACGAACGCCAGGTCGGCGGCGTCCAGAAAGGAATCTGCGTTGTCGACGATGGAATACGGAGCTGGCATGCCGTGGCCGTCGTCGGTGAGGACGATGCGTTTGGGACCCAGGCCCATGTGGGTAAACAGGGACGCCGAGCCGGGGCCCCCATTGTAGACGAATGCCATGGGGCGCTTGGAAACATCCGGCACATCGTCCTTGGTGTAGGCCACGTAGAAGAAGGTGGCTTTGGGAGTGCCGTCATCGGTCTTGACGACGTAAGTTCCGGCGGTGGCCGTGTAGGCGATCTGCTGCCCGCCGATGCGGGCGCTGTGATGGGTCACCGAGGTCTTTTCTTCGGGCGGCGGGCCGACGCGGGCGGGCTGTGGTACTGGCGCCGTTTCGGGAAGCCCGCCGCGGCGGCCTTGCGCCATCGCGGTACCGGCGGCCAGCAATACAGCCAGCCCGCCGGCCATGATGCCATTCCAGTGCATGTGCGATTTCTCCTTTTGGTCTGGTTTACTATCCCAGCTTCGGCGGCAGTTCCGTCAGCGGGCCCATCCATTGCAGCTCGCGCTCGATGTCCTGATGGAGCAGGTACTTGCGCCGAACCGCCTGGATCTTCTCGCCGCGGACGTCGATTTTCGCCAGGTCGTACTGGCCTACGCCGAACTCCGAGCAGAAGCGCAGGTAGCCCATCCAGTCGGGATTGATGCCCATGGTTTCGACGCCCACGCGGTCGGCGGCCACGAAATCCGTCGAGGCTATGGCGAGACGCGAGGGAACCGGGGTTCCGGAGGCCGGACCATTGCCTTCCATGCCCTCGTACCCGTCGATCACGGCCGCGCCCAGAAACGGTTTCAGGGCTTGCGCGGTGAGGAAGATATTGTAGTGCGTCTGCCGCAGGCCGTTATGGGTCTTGCGCTTGTCGTTCCAGTATTTTTCGCCGCGCGCGCTGTGCAGGGGCGCGCCCAGCCCCATGTTCTTGATGGAGAGGGTGGCCACCATGGCGTTGTGGGCTTTCATGACGGCCGCACAGATGACGAAGGCGTCGGGGTCGAACAGGCGCGCCGCCAGGCGCGTGGATACCGCGTGGAGATCGTAGTCGATCAAGGGGATGACCTTGTATTTGGCCTCGCGATTCAGGTCGATCAACTGCACTTTTTGCGAGCGCCGCTCGCTGGCCACGCGGTTGTAGCCGAACTCCTCGAACCCTTGCAGCGTGTCGCCGGCCGAGGATTCGGCGACGATCACGGGGCCTTTGAAGCGCGGTTCGAGGTAATCCAGAATGCCGTGAATGGCGCCGGCGTGGGTGGCCGCCAGTTGGTTGGTGGTGGAGACGTTGTTGACTTTGATGACGACGTACTTCCTGGCCTTGAGGCCCGGCAGGAGTTGTTCGTCGATGGCAGCCAGCGCCTGCGCGATGTTTTTGCGCCGGTTTTCCCCTTTGACGAGGGCCACGGTGGAATTCCGCGCGGGGGCGGAAATCTGGGCGGCCAGCGGTCGAAGCGCTGGGGCCAGGGCGGTCAACTGCAAAATCGTGCGGCGCGAAAAAGTAGCTGGCACTTGGACAACCTCCCCAATTAGAATAGGATTTTAGCACCTCATCCGAGCGCAGGAGACGTTCACATGCTGAAGACGATTTGCGGGTTCGGGCTGCTGGCCTGCGGGCTGGCGGCCGCCGCCGACACGGCCCCCGTTCCCAGTTGCACGCTGGTGCCGGGCTGGACGCAGCATGGCGAAGCCCGAAGCTATGTGGGCGACAACCTGTTCGAATACATGGACGGCAACGCGGAAGGCTACCTGATCTACGGTTTCCAGTCGATGCACGGCGTCAATTGCGTCAAAGGCGAGGTTACACTGGTGATCGATATCTCCGACTTCGGCGAAGCCGAAAGCTCTTACGGCATGTTCACGGCCAACCGGGATCTGCGGGAACCCGCCGCGAAGCTCGGGGCGGGGGGCCAGATCGTGCCGCGGAGGGCCATTTTCACGAAGGGCCAATACTACGTGGAAATCGCGGCCGGCCCGGAAGGCGATCATACGGCTGCTCTGCGGGAGTGGATGGCGGCGTTCGAGAAGCTCGTGCCGGGCAGCACTTCTCCGCCCGTGGCGTTCTCCTGGTTTCCGGCTGAAAAACAGCAGACCCTTCGCCTGGTGCCGGAGAGCGTGCTCGGGATCCGGTTGCTGCGGCGCGGCTATGCGGCTCAGTACGATTTCGGCAAGGCGTTTGTGGTGACGGAAGACTCCGCGGCGTCGGCGGGCGCGCTCATGCAGAAGCTGCGGGCGCGGTTCGGAGAGACCACCGCGGCCCGCGTCGCCGACGAGGCTTTCCAGGCCAATGACAAGTACCTGGGAAAGTTGTGCTTCTTCCGCAGGGGACGCTACATCGGTGGTTACGCCAACGTAGCCGACGGCCAGGACCCGCTAGCGTTGTCCGCGGCCCTGGCTGCGAAACTGCCGTAGGTGGCGCAGACTTCCAGTCTGCCGCGTCCCGACTCATCGGGACGCTCTTTGGCGTGTTCGGGAGCGTCCCGACTCATCGGGACGCGGCAGGCACGAGTGCCTGCGCCACGGAGGGGCTTGGTTGCCATGAAGAGAGTTGGTTTGGCTTGCGCGGTGCTGACGCTATGTGTCAACGCCCAGGAAAAGCCGTGGCCGGATCCGGCGTTCCCTTTTGGCGCGGTGTACTTCCGCAAATCGAACCCGCCGGAACAGGATTGGGAACGCGACCACAAGACCGCGGCCCAGATGGGCGTCAACATCTTCCGTCACTGGTTCATGTGGGCCTCGATCGAGAACTCGCCGGGGCGGTACGACTGGCGCGACTACGACCGGATGGTGGAACTGGAGGCTCAGAACCACATCAAGGTGGTCATTGCCGAAATCACTACGGGCGCGCCCGAGTGGATGTGGGACAAATACCCCCAGGCCCGCCACATCAATAGCGACGGCTCCGAGAGCTACCCCTCGGTCAGCGGCAGTAGCGCGACCGGCAGCGCGCCTCTTTGTCTGGATAATGAAGATGTCCGTGGCCAGGCCGGGAAGTTTCTGACGGCGCTGGTGGAGCGCTATCGCGACAGTCCCGCCACTCTGGGTTACGACGTGTGGAACGAGGGGGGAGTGCAGGAATGTTATTGTCCCGCCACCCAAGCCAAGTTCCGCGAGTGGCTGAAAGCAAAATACGGCACCATCGAAGCCCTCGGCCGCGCCTGGCACCGTTACAGCTTCGGCGGCTGGGAATCGGTTCACCCGCCACACGGCAATACCGGCTACCCCGACTCGCTCGACTGGCTGGCGTTTTGCCGGGACGACGCCATTCGCCTTCTGCGCTGGCGCACGGAGCTGATTCGCCGGCTGGACCAGAGAAACAAGATCACCGCGCACGGCGTGGGCGCACTCACCGAGATCGAGTGGCGCACGGTGGCGGACGTGGATTCGTATGGCTACACGTGGGTGGCTTCGCGCCACGGCAACGATCCGTGGATGCAGTTTCAGGCCGTGGACCTGGTGCGCGGCGCCTCGCGCGGGAAGCCCTTCTGGCACGCGGAAGCCACCGGTGGGCCGCTGTGGATGCAGCCGCAGGTCGTAAACCGGCCGCTCGAAGACGGCCGCAGTTCGGACGATAAAGATGTCCGCGTGTGGAGCCTGATCGACATGGCCGCGGGCGCCACGGGGATCCTTCTCACGCGCTGGCGCCCGTTGCTCGACGGCCCGTTATTCGGAGCGTTCGGCCCCATGGGGATGGACGGCTCCCTCACCCCGCAGGCGGAGATGGCCGGCAAGCTGGCCCGCTGGACCAACTCGCATGCAGACGTTTGGAAATCACGGCCGGCGAAGGGCGACGTGGGAATCGTCTTCGTGCAGGAATCCCAGGATTTCAACTCCGTCCAGACCAGCGGCTCGGGCCGCGGCGGAACGGCGGCGGCGGGCGCCTACTCCCAATCCGTCGAGGGGGCTTACCAGGCTTTCTTCGACTCGAATATCCAGGCCGATTTCGTGAGTATCGACGACATTGGGGAATACCCCATGATCTATCTCCCATATCCCGAGATGCTCACGAAATCCACCGCCCAAAAGCTCCGCGACTATGTCGCCAAGGGCGGCAAGCTGGTCAGTGAAGGCTGCCCGGGGTATTTTGGGGACGGCGGCACAGTTGGCACCGTCCAGCCGAATCTCGGTCTGGACCAGTTATTCGGAGCCCGCGAGAGTTACGTTCAGTTCACTCCCGACCTGCTGACCAAGCTGACCCTGACTGTGAGGGACAAGCAGATCGGCGG
>PLMF01000351.1 GCA_003142355.1 Bryobacterales bacterium | reverse complement strand
CCGTGGGACTTGCCTCCGTTCTCACGGGAGGCGGCGATCTGCTTCTGAGTGCGCATAAAAGGGCCTTTCCTGGCAGGTCTGTAGACCTTCGTTAGAAAAAGTAAAGGGCAGCCCGGAAGGGACTGCCCTTTTGACAACTACTGTAGCAGGCGAACTTTGCACCGGACGGGGGCGAAGGCCGTAAGTTATTGAGGGGGCTCGGAAAATTCTGTGAAGTCGGGTGTGAACGACAAAATCAGGGGCCACGGGAAGGCTGGAGAGGAGGCTTATCATAGTAGGCCTGGGGTTGCCTACGGGAGCGGTGGGGCCTGCGGCGTCAGGCAGAATTTATCAATCAGTTGCCACACGTGAGCAACGGGCGTTTCGCGGACATGTGGTCTGGATTGCGTACATAGAGGTCACCCTGCGAGTGGACCTAAGGAATGGCGCCCCCGCACTGTTCACCACTGGTCTCCTCGTGCTCGGCGCCAGAGGCGCCGCAAGCGAAGGGCCGCGCGCGCATGGGATGTGTTATCCTCCGGTTGAGACGTCCGAACGGTGCAACCGGACTGGTGGAACGTATGATTTCGTCAATCCGAATAGAGGGCTATCGGGGATTCGACTCTTTCGAGATGAACGACCTTGGTCGGATCAATCTCCTCGTCGGAACGAACAACAGTGGTAAAACGTCGGTGCTGGAGGCAATATACCTCCTTTCCTCTGTCGGCGATCCGACGGCGCTCTGGCAGTTGCTATGGCGACGCGGTGAGCGTTTACCTCCAATGATTTCGGCTACTGGGGACCGCCCTCCAAGGCGCTCGCCGGTTGAACTGGATGTTTCCCATCTCTTTACTGGTCACGAGGTGCAGCCGGGTTCATCGATCCGGATCTCTGCAAAGAATCAATCTCCGCCTCGCGAAATCGAATATGCGATAGCCGAATTGTCTCCGAGAGACCAAGCGGAGATCCTTGGCCCCGATGACGAGAGTGGTCTAATCTCGCGGCTTGTTCTTGCGGTGAGCGGGAACCCCAAGCCGGCAGTCGGCATTATTCCGTTGACTCGTGCCGGTGGGCTCTTTTCGGATGCGTTGGACTTGCCGGCCCGCCGGGCTCGCCAACGCGCGAGCGATGCGTCCCCGGCATATTTCATAACTACGGACTCCTTCTCTGGGGACGAACTAGTTTCGATGTGGAACAAGATCGCCCTAAGCCCAACCGAAGGGCTGGTCTTGAAAGCCTTGCAGTTCCTTGACCCTGATATCGAGAGAATCGCAGCGCAGGCGACGAGCGCCCCGTACTACCCAACTCAGGCTCGTGGTGGATTCATCATCAAGCGCACGGGATGGGAGCATCCTGTACCGATCGGCAGCATGGGTGACGGAATGTGGCGCATGCTCGCCATGGCAATCGCAATTACGCAATGTAAGGGTGGTGTACTACTCGTTGACGAGATAGATACAGGCTTGCACTACAGCGTCATGTCCCAGATGTGGAGCCTCATTCATAATGCGGCGAAGGAGTTGGACGTTCAGGTTTTCGCCACGACACACAGCTATGACTGCGTGTACAGTTTGGCGCAGATTTGCTCCAGCGTCGATATACAGAAATCAGTAACGGTCCAGCGAATCGAACCCGGCAAGAGACGGTCCGTACCCTACGATGAAGACGAAATAACGGTGGCCGCTTCACGAGATATTGAAGTGCGCTGAAGACGCGAGTGCCTAACCAAAAACGAGACTACCCGAATATTTTGATCGTAGAGGGCGTCGATGACAAGCACTCAGTTATCGGGCTGATGAAAGACCACACCAACTGGCCGGAGGAAAGAAGGCTGTGGCCAGTCTGGGTTGAGGTTGGAAACAGCGTAGACCAGATCCTTGCGGCCGGCTATCTCACGACCGAAATCAAGGCAAGCAATGCCAAGACACTCGGCGTGATGCTGGATGCCGACATTCATATGGCCGGCCGCTACCAGCGGATTCGGCAACTGTGTGCCACACTTTTTCCGAGCCTTCCCGATGAGTTGCCTCAAACAGGTCTGGTGATAGAAAACGACGAGAAGCGGTTCGGCGTATGGCTTATGCCGGACAACACCTCGCAGGGCGACTTGGAAACCTTCTTACGCTACTTGGTTCCTGATGCGCAAGAGTATACGTGGCAATTGGCATGTGACAGCGTTGCCGCAGCTGTGTCCGGAGGGGCTAAGTGTCGGGACTGCCATGTTCCGAAGGCGAACTTGTACACCTGGCTGGCGTGGCAAGACCCCCCGGGCCAATCTCCAGGGCTTGCTCTAACTAAGAAGATTCTCGACCCGCAATCGAAATACGGTGACTCGTTCGTGCAGTGGTTTAAGGAACTCTACCGGCTTTGACCCTCTACTATTGCGCCGGCGCTGCTCTCGTACCGCCCTCGCCTCGCGTACTGAAGTGCTTTTCCTGAAGTCACTTGGCCGTAACGTCGCCATACCGGACTTTTGGCAGGTCAACGACCCCAAACGGCCATCCGGGAAGCGTCGGGATGCCACCCTTAAGTGAACCGTATTGGGGCTAGTAGCGCAGGCCCAGTGGCCCTTTGGAGTCATTGCGTAACAGCGGGTTACGCGCTACCGTCATGTCAATCGAGTGATCTGCCGATCACACTGCGGGATTGGCGTATCCGCGGGACGAAGTGCCGCGGCGGCGGCGGTTGTCGGTTGGCTGCTGGCTGGCGCTTGCGCGCGGGCGCAGGCTCCGGCCGATTCGAGCGAATCACCGCCGGCAAACGTTGTTCCGGCAAGTCCCTTCAATGAAGAACGGATTCTCGGAGTGATGCCGGATTACCAGACGGTGAGGGATTCGAGCATCCCGGTTGCGCCGCTTACCCCCAAACAGAAGTGGGATCTGGCCTGGAAAGAGATCGTCGACCCGTTCAATTTCGCCAGCGTGGCCATGGCGGCCGGGTTTTCGCAAAGGGGCGACCAGACTCCCAAGTACGGAGAAGGCGATAGGGCATACGGCGAGCGTATCGGCGCCGCCTTCGCCGATTTCGGGACGCAGAACATCTTCAGCGCCGGCGTGCTGGCCAACCTGCTGCACCAGGACCCCCGGTATTACCGCAAGGGGCCTGCGGCCGGCGTGTTAAAGCGTGCGGCTTATTCGGTCAGCCGCATTGCCGTCGTGCGAACGGACTCCGGCCGCTCGGCATTCAACTCCTCCGGCGTGGGCGGCATGATGATGGGAATCGCGGCATCGAATCTCTACTATCCTTCCGCCAGCGTCAGAGGCACGGTGATGGCCGGCCGCTTGTACACCAGCCTGCTGGGCGGCGTCATTGGTAACCTCACGTCGGAGTTCTGGCCCGACGTTCAGAAGAGATTCCTGCACTCCAAACACTGACGCGCGAGCGGGTCTCACCGGAACAGCAAGGGAGCGAATTCGTTCAGATAGCGACGCCAGTTCATCCAGGTGTGCGCGCCGCTGCTTTCCCGAAAAGTGTGCTTGATCTTCTGTTCGGTCAGGAATTCCGAGAAGCTCTTGGCCGCTGGAAATAGGCTGTCTTGATTCCCGCAACCGATCCACAGCAGATGCAGCTTCCCATTGGCATCCTGCGGACTGGCCGCCAGGCCGGCGAAGGTCTTCTGAAACTCAGCCGGCCGCAACGCCGCGCTGAAGCCGGCCACGTAGCTGAACAGCTCGAGGTGATTCAGGCCGATGCCGAGCGACTCGCCGCCGCCCATCGACAAGCCGGCTATGGCGCGGTGGTCGCGGTCGGTGTAGACGCGGTACCGCGACTGAATGAGCGGAATCACGTCCTCGATCAAGTCGCGGCTGAAAAGCGCGGTGTTATCCGAAGGCCCGCCGCCGGAAGCTGGGGCCGGTGTGCCGGGCGGCACGCCGTAGCCGAAAGGCATTACCACCAGGAAAGGCTTGGCCTTGCCCCCCGCCAACAGGTTGTCCAGGATCAGGTTGGCATGGCCGTCGCGGGTCCACACGGTTTCGTCGGAGTTGGCGCCATGCAGCAGGTAGAGTACCGGGTAGCGACCCTGAACGTTCCCATCGTAGCCGGGCGGAGTGTAAACCGTCAGACGCCGCAAAGCGTTCAGCGACTTGGATTCATACCAGTGCGCGCGGACCTCGCCGTGGGGCACGCTTTGGCCATCGTAGAATGCCGGGCTGTCGCCGCGCACCTCCAAAATGCTCTGGATGGTGCTGGCGGTCGACCCGGTCTTTACGTTCGGGTTGTTGGGGTCGATGGTGCGGACGCCGTCGATCGTGAAGTTGTAGTTGTAGATCTCCGGCTCAAGCGACCCGACGGTGACACTCCAGACGCCCTTGTCGTCCTTCTGGAGGCTCCTGCTGCCCTCCATGAACTCACCCGTCAGGGTCACCTCGCTGGCCTTCGGGGCGAGCAGGCGGAACGTCACGCGGCGGTCGGGGCCGACTTCCGGCGACCGTGTAACCAGCGGCGGGTTGGCGGCCGCGCCGCGCGCCTCCGGCCCCCGGCCTGGAGGATTCGGCGCCATCTGCCGTGCCCATCCGGGCGCGGCCAACAAACCAAGAATCACGCTGCAGCCGGCAACCAACATTTTCATGATGGCCACAACTATACATCAGGCCGACCTGCTCTAGCGAACCCGCTCCCCTGGCAGGCCCGGTGCCGACCGTTCCCGCCACCCGCAACCAGCAGAAAAAAAACCACAAACCGGTGCTTTGTCCTGGAGAATCGCGTTTCAAGCATAACCTGATTTTTACCGACTTGCCGGATCTGGGAAGCCGATATCCTCAGAAATTTCTGAGGAAATTCAGAAATATCTGATAATTTAGGATAAAGACGTGGTAAACTCGTCTTGCTCTAGGCAGGGTAAGGACTTCCCTCTAGGTGTCGGGAACGTCCGCACTGCCTGTGCGAACCACCCCGGAGAATCACAACAAGAGGCCAACGACAATGCCGCACACTCTCCAAAAGGCCCCCGCAATTGCCCGATCATCCTACCCCCACACCTCGGACGCTCCCGACTCACTTTGGCAAAACCCCATTCCGGTCGAATGTGAAGGAGTGAAGGTCTTGCTGGTCAGTCCACTGGACGACGATCACCGGTTTCTGACGCAGATTCTGCGGCATTCGAAGTGGAAATATTACGTTGTCCGGAGCCGGGCCGAAGCACTCGCCTTCCTCCGGGACAATGCCGTCCCCGTGCTGATCTGCGAAGCCGACTTAATCGACGGCACCTGGCGCGATCTGTTGGACGAGACCGCTCGCATGGAGCACGCCCCCCTGCTCATCGTGACATCCCGCTTGGCGGATGATGCTCTGTGGGCGGAGGTGCTCAACCTCGGCGGTTATAACGTTCTCGCTCAACCGTTCGACAGCCGGGAGGTCTTTCGCGTGGTCGGCAATGCCTGGTTGCACTGGAAGAACCAGGAGAAGTACTCGACGCTATACGCCCGCTCCGCGTGAGCTGCTTCGCCGGCAGCAGCGCGGTCGGGCCACAAACGCGACGTCCCCGCGGAAATTCGGTATAAAGGGGTTGGAGCCTTTTACCATGAATCCATTCGACTCTCTCCGGTCCCTGGCCGCCCTGGTGGCGTGCGGCGCCTTCCTGGCTGGCGTTCCTTCTCGCGCCGACGAGGGCATGTGGACCTTCGACAATCCGCCGCTCAAACAGTTGCAGCAGAAGTATCGCTTCTCGCCGTCGCAGGAGTGGCTCGATCATGTTCGCCTGTCCTCGGTTCGCTTGAACGACGGCGGATCGGGATCGTTCGTCAGCGCGCACGGCCTGCTGCTGACCAACCATCACGTGGCCCGCGGCCAGTTGCAGAAGAACTCGACCAAAGAGCACGATTACATCCAGGACGGCTTCTACGCCGCCACGCCCGGCCAGGAGATGAAGTCGCCGGACCTCGAAGTCAACGTGCTGGTTTCCATCGACAACGTCACCGCGCGCGTCGTGTCGGCGCTCGAAACCGCGAAAACGCCCGAGCAGGAGTTCGCCGCGCGCAAGGCTGCCATCGCCCAAATCGAGCGCGAGAGCCAGCAGAAGACCGGCCTCCGCTCCGATGTCGTGACGCTGTATAACGGCGGGGAATACTGGCTCTACCGGTATAAGAAGTACAACGACGTGCGCCTGGTGTTTGCGCCGGAGCAGCAGATCGCTTTCTTCGGCGGCGATCCCGACAACTTCACCTATCCGCGCTACGACCTCGACATGGCGTTGTTCCGCGTTTACGAGAACGGCCAGCCGCTCGACACCAAGGACTATCTGAAATGGAATCCCCAGGGCGCCGCCGAGAACGAGCTGGTGTTCGTGGTCGGCCATCCCGGCTCCACGGCCCGGTTGGATACCATGGCACAACTCGAGTTTCTGCGCGATGCGGGCGAGCCGGTCACCATCAAGCTTCTCAAGAGCCGCATTGCCGCGCTGAAACAGTACTCGGCGCTGGGCCCCGAGCAGGCCCGCCAGGCGGCCACCATGATCTTTGGCCTCGAGAACAGCCTGAAGAGCGCGGAGGGCCGCTACAAGGGATTGCTGGACGCCGGCATCATGGCCAAGCAGCGACAGGAAGAGGAAGAGTTCAAGGCCAGGGTGATGGGCAACGCCCAGTGGAAGGCCGCTTATGGCGGCGCCTGGGACGCCATCGCCGAAGCCGAGAAGAAGGACGCTACCCGCATCGAGGATCAGTTCTTCCGCGGGCTGAACTCGCAATTCGCCTCCCTTGCCATGAACCTCGTGCAGTATGTGGCCGAGGTCAAGAAGCCGGATGGCGAGCGGCTCGCCGGCTATCACGAGTCGCAACTGGATTCGCTGAAGTATCGTATGTTTTCGCCGGCGCCCCTCTATCCGGCACTTGAGATTGCCCGTCTCACCGGCGCCCTCGAGGATTCGCTGGCCGAGCTTGGCCCCAACGACCCATACCTCAAGATCGTGCTCGGCGGGCGCTCCCCCAAGGAAGCCGCCACAGCGCTGGTGAACGGCACAAAACTGGCGGACGCCGCCCTGCGCCGAAAGCTCGTGGATGGCGGCGAAGCGGCCATGGCCGCCTCCGACGACGCCATGATCGTGCTGGCGCGCCAGCTCGATCCCATGCGGCGCGAGATGATCAAGTGGTCCGAGGACAACGTCTCGAGCGTCTTGCAGCGGGCCGGCGAGCAACTCGGCAAGGCGCGCTTCGCGGTCTACGGCAAGACCGCGTATCCCGATGCCACGTTCACGCTGCGGCTGTCCTACGGCCAGGTGCAAGGCTATCCCATGAACGGCACCAAAGCGCCGTACAAGACCACGTTCTACGGGCTCTACGACCGCGCGCGGAGCTTCGATTTCGAAGGCCCGTTCGCCCTGCCGCCGCGCTACCTCGCGGGCCGCGACAAGCTCGACCTCGCGACCCCGCTCGACTTCGTCACCACCAACGACGTCGTCGGCGGCAACTCCGGCTCGCCGGTGATCAACGGCAAAGCCGAGATCGTCGGCCTGGTCTTCGACGGCAACATCGAATCCCTCCTCGGCGACTTCATCTACGACGGCGCCACCAACCGCACCGTCGCCGTTCACACCGCGGCCATGACCGAAGCGCTGCGCAAGCTCTTCAACGCGTCCGCGCTGGTGGGTGAGCTGTTGGGGAAGTAACCCCCGGATAACAGGCCGTATCCGACTAAAGTTTACGGGCAGACGCTTACCACTGCGGGTCTTGTTCACCCGGCCGCCTGGGCGTTACTCTCTCATTGATAA
>PLMF01000178.1 GCA_003142355.1 Bryobacterales bacterium | reverse complement strand
CGGCTGGTGGTTTCGGTAGCCAAGAAATACGTGAACCGCGGACTTCACCTGCTCGACCTCATTCAGGAAGGCAATATCGGCCTGATGCGCGCCGCCGACAAGTTCGAATACCGGCGTGGCTACAAATTCTCGACTTATGCCACGTGGTGGATTCGTCAGGCCATCACCCGAGCCATCGCCGACCAGTCCCGGACGATCCGTATTCCCGTCCACATGAACGAAAGCATGAACAAGTTCCTGCGGGCGACGCGCGAGCTAGAGAAAGAGCTGGGCCGTACTCCTACAAATGACGAAATTGGGCGCCGGATGGACATTCCGGTGGAGAAGGTGCAGAAGTTGAAGACCATCTCCAGGGATCCGGTTTCGCTCGAGACGCCGGTCGGTCGCGACGGTGAATCGGCGCTGGGCGACCTGATCGAGGACCGCTGGGTTGGTTCACCGGTCGATTCCGTGATCGAATCGAACGTTCGCGACGAAACCGCGGGCATTCTAAAAACGCTCTCCCCGAAGGAGGAGAAGGTGATTCGGATGCGGTTCGGGATCGGCTGCGAGCGCGAGCACACGCTGGAAGAGATCGGACAGGAATTCGACGTCACGCGCGAGCGGATTCGCCAGATCGAGGCCAAAGCGTTGCGGCAGTTGCGCGCCCCTGAACGCGCCCGCCGTTTGCGTGCCCTGATGGCCGCCCGATAATCCAGAGTGCCCGGTCCGCTCCGCGCCTGGGGTGTCGCTGATTGCCACCCCCCGGGTGGCGGTTACGTGCCACTTGTACCCGGATGTGCCGTGGCCGCGCCACATTACCTGGTAAGACCCCTTTGATAACAAAGAACATCTTCTCCGGCAGGCCGATTGCAGTGGACACTGACCGAAGGAGGAGCGGCTGATGCCGATCGTGAAGATTACAGGACAGGGCTTGTCGGCGATTGCGCTATCGGTCGCCCTCCTTTGGGGCTGCGCCATGGGCGAGGGGATAGCGGCGCGGCGGGCCTTCTCGGAGCGGGCCAAGGTACTGCGCGAGATCGCACGCATGCAGCGCAGGCGGCGATCCCAACCGGTTTCGGCGCCGGCGCCGCTCATCATCCCGCGTCGCGCGCGCGTGGCGGCGGGATAAGAAGTACAATTGCAGCAATGGCGAAACTAGCTGCAATCATCCTTCCCATCGTTTTGTTCGCGGCCGGCTGTAGCCGTAGTTCTTCCGATCGGCTCGCCCGCCTCTCGGATGAGTTTGTCCACACCACGCTTTCCTTCTCGCCCGCCATGGCGACCAGCGTGGGACTGCACCACTACCAAAACCAGAATCTCGACAACCTGCTGGACGACACAAGTCCGGAGAATCTCGACAGGCAGCGGCATTATTACGAACACTTTCGCGCGCAATTGGACGCGCTCAACGGCAAACGACTCTCGGCCGAGGACCAAGCCGATTTGAACATTCTGCAGGATCAGGTTTCGCTGGCTCTGCTGGACTTGAACGAGTTGCACAGCCATCTGCACAACCCCACTCTTTATGTGGAGACGCTGGGGAACGCGCTGTTCAGCCCATACGTTCTGGAGTATGCGCCCCAAGCGGCGCGCATGCGCAACATTATCGCGCGACTGCAGAAGACGCCTCTCTACCTCGACCAGGCCAGCACGAACCTGACCTCCTCGCCCGACGTATGGGTCAAGGTGGCGATGGAAGAGAACCAGGGCAACATCGACCTGGTGGACAAGACCATCCGGGCCGCCGTGCCGCGGGACCTGCGCGATGTTTACAACCTGGCTGCGCTGTCGGCGCTGGACGCCATGCGCAAGTTCCAGGGTTTTCTCAAGAACAACCTCTCCGGGCGCGATGATACCGGCTGGCGCATGACGAGCGACCGGTACATGCGCAAGTTCCGGTTCACCCTGGAAAGCGGGGCCGAAGCCGACGCCATGTTGCAGATGGCCGAGCGCGAGCTGATACGCGTGCGTGCGGAGATGCTCGAGTTGGCCCTGCCGCTCGACCGGCACTTGGCGCCGGCGCACAAGGACCACGCCGAACTTTCGGGCGCCGCCCGCGAGAACCAGGTAATCGGCGAGGTGCTGGCCAAGATCGCGGAGCGCCATTCCACGCGCGAATCCTATATGGACGACGCACGCCAGGATCTGGCCGAAGCGCGCGCCTTCGTCGAGCAGAAGCGTCTGCTGACGCTTCCGCCGCGAGCGAATCTCCAGGTGATTCCGACGCCCGAGTTCATGCGCGGCGTCTATTCCGTGGGCGGTTTTTCGGCCGCGCCGGCGCTCGAACCGCAGTTGGGCGCTTTCTACTGGGTCACGCCCATTCCCGCGGATTGGCCCCAGGAGCGCGCGGAATCCAAGCTGCGCGAATACAACTATTACAAGCTCAAGCTGCTCACCATCCACGAAGCCATGCCCGGCCACTATGTGCAGATGGAGATCGCCAACAATGTACAGCCCGAGAGCCGGCGCGTGCTGCGATCGGTGTTTGGCAACGGCGCTTACATCGAAGGCTGGGGCGAGTATGCGACCCAGACGATGCTCGACGAAGGTTTCCTGGGCCGCTCGCCGGAAATGGCGCTTACCTTCGCCAAAGAAAAACTGCGGGTGATTGCCAACGCGATTCTGGACGTCCGCCTGCACATGCTCGACATGACCGATCAGGAGGCCCTCGACCTGATGGAGAAGCAGACGTTCCAGGAAGCGGAAGAGGCCACCGAAAAGCTGCAGCGCGCCAAGCTCTCCTCCTGCCAGTTGCCGATGTATTTTGTCGGCTGGAGCGGCTGGCAGCGCGTTCGCGAACAATACCGGCAGAAGCACGCATCGTCGAGCCAGTCCGGCTTCAACGACTGGGCGCTCAAAGAAGGGGCTGTGCCGCTGCCGGCCCTGACCCGGCTGCTGACGCCCTGATGCGCGTAAAATAGAATCAGGGATGCAGGAAAACGACAGCCCGGATTCTCACCTTGACGCGACGCCGGCCCACTCGAGGCTCTGGAGCGCGCTTGCCTGGGTGCGCGACCTGGCGTTTTCGGTGATGATCGCGGTCATTCTGATTGTGTTCATCTACCAGCCGGTCAAGGTGGAAGGCACCAGCATGATGCCCGCGCTGGCCGACCAGGAACGCATCTTCATCAACAAGTTCACTTATCGCTTCGGCTTGGGCAACATCGAGCGCGGCGATACGGTGGTGTTCTGGTGGCCTCCCGATCCGGCCAAATCGTACATCAAGCGGGCCATTGGCCTGCCTGGCGACACCGTGAGAATCGACGCCGGCCAGGTGATTGTGAACGGCCGCCCGCTGGTGGAGGATTATGTCCCGGAAGAATACCGGGACCGCGTCTCATGGGGACCCGAGGTGGTGCCTCCCGACAGCTATTTCGTTCTGGGCGACCACCGCATGTCCTCGAGCGACAGCCGCACCTGGGGGTTTGTCAAACGGAAAGACATCTACGGCAAAGCCGTGTTTGTCTACTGGCCCCTGGACAAGATGGGCCGTCTCAGGTAACTCACCTTCGCAAGATCCACAACACCAGCGAGAACAGCGCGCTCAGCAGGATACAGGTGGTCAGCGGAAAGTAGGAGCTGGAGTTCCTGCCGTGCATGTAGATGTCGCCCGGCAGGCGGCCGAGCTTGACAGGCAGCCGCCCGGCGAAGCTGACCAGCAGGCCCACGGCCACCAGCGCGATGCCGAACGCGATGAGCAGGCGGCCCAGGGACATGATCCGAGTATAGCGGCAGGAGACGCGCTCCATGGAAGCGTCTGTACGTTAGCGCCCGGGACGCTCGCGGGCGCCGGCGTCCTCCGCAGTCACCGTTCGACTGCGGCGCGCACCAGCCCGAAGCAGGCCAGCACGTTCCCGGCGAGATCACCGCTGGCGAGCGTGAGGTAGGTCTTCTCCAGATCATCGGCCACCAGGTGCTCGATGGTCGCATAGCCGCGGTCCGCCAGGAACGCTTCGAGAGCCCCCTCGGGAATGCGAAACTGGATCGGCTCGGCGTGGTAGGTGTCGCGCATCAGGGCCTGCGATTATGCCACGCCGTACCGGCTGGTCATGTCCGGCGCATCGATCAGATAGTCGAAGCAGAGGTCGCAGCCAGCCTGCGAATTCCGCCGCAGGCAGGCCAGCGTCTGGTCCACCGCCGTGGCCGTGAGATAGTAGGTGACGCCCTCCCACACATACAGCGTCTGCCTGTTCTGGTCGAAGCCCGCAGCCGCCAACACGTCGTCAAGACTGTCGCGCGTAAAGTTGACCGGTACCAACGCGAGCGCTTCCGGCACGGGTATGCCGGCCTGTCGGAGGAGCGCCTTCTTCCGCTGCTGGGTCGACGGCACATCAAGCTCGAAAACACGGGTGTCTCGAATGCGATCGGCAAAACGGAAGGCCCGGCTGTCATAGCCGGCGCCAAGGAACACAATCTGGGGCACGTTCTCATCCAGCGCCCTGCACACTACGGCATCGAAGAAGGCCGTGCGAGCGATGAAGTACTCATAACTACCCGGTGCCTTGGCGATCACCCAATCGCGGGCGGCCGGGTTGTCTACCATCTTTCGGAACTCTTCCGGCAGGAACTTCTCGGCCAGGTAATCTGGTCCCCGAACCTCAGGCCTTGCGTCTCTGGTCGCAAAGGCGCGGAACAGGGTGACGCCCAGAGCCGATTGGGACGGCTGGTCATCGAGCGACTGCTTGGTTGTCGCCGGCTTGCTGGTGATGCCGAACGTGTTGCCGAACGGGTCTACCAGGGTCGCGGCCCGGGATTTGACGGCCGTAGTGATAATTTCGCCGCGCGCGGTGGCGCCAGCCTCAATCAGCTCCCGGTGTGCCGCCTCAATGTCCTCGACGCCCCAATAGGCGATCACTTGGGGATCGCAGGCTGGCGCGGCTCCATCGGCGGACGTCAGGTTCAGCATGACATCGCCGACGGCGAACATGACGACAATTGGGGCGTTGAAGACCGGCGGCTTCCCGACGAGCATTTGGTACCACTGCGTGGCGCGATCGAGATCCGGAACACGATAGACGATCGCGCGCAAGCCGGTGAGCATCGGCGCCTCCTTTACGCCGGCTCCACTACTTCAACTTGCTCAGGATGCCGTCGTTGATCCAGTGGTCAAAGGGATTACCATCGGCGGCAAGCCCCTCAAGGATCATCTTGAGGAGGTCGATCATTACGACGGAACGTGGAACCGCGTATGTACTGGAACGCGATCCGTGTTGACCGGTCTCGGAGTGTTGCGGCTTCCAGCGCACTTCACCTGCCCGCCGCGCAGATAAGCTCTCGACGAAAGAACACTCACGAAACAGGTTGATCCTGCCGATAGGTTATTAAGGAGGTATCAAGTTACGTCCTTCTCGCCCCCAATCGGGGCGCCGCGACGGGGTGCCGGGCCGCCTCCAGCCAGGTGTGGCACTCCCGACTGCAGCCCCATGACGGTCGACGTTGGGAGGGTGTTCGTAACGGGATCAAAACACGGCACTTTGAGGAGGCATGAGGCGCAACGACAGAGGCAATCATGCGGGTGCAGCTCTTTCAGCCTGTTCCGATTCCGGCGGGTCTAAAACTCCAGTACGTGGGGTGCATCGGACGGGCGCATGTCCGATGAGAAGCCAAGGCTCGATTCTCGCTCTGCTGGGCTTCACCTGGCTGGGCACGTCAGTCGCCGCCACTCCCGAATCCCAGTTGAAGGCCGCCTACGTATACAACTTCGCCAAATTTGTCGAATGGCCCAATGCCGAGTCGCTCAGCGGCATAACGATTTGCGTGTATGGCAAAGACTCTCTTGGTGGATTTCTCGACGAAGCCGTGCGCGGCAAGCTGGTGCATGGTCTGCCGATTCTGATCCGGCGACTGCCCGCGCGAAACGAAAGCTGGGACGGATGTCAGGTTTTGTTCTTCGGCCTCAACAAGACGGTGAGACTGGAATCGATCTTGGGTGGGCTGCAGGGACGCAGCATCCTGACCATCGGAGAATCGGACGGCTTTGCGGAGGTGGGGGGAATGATCGGGTTGGCTATTGATCGCGGTCGCGTGCGCTTCGACATCAATCTCGGGGCGCTCGCCGGTGCGCATCTCAAGGCCAGTTCGCAGCTTATCGAGATCGGCCGGGTGGTGGGGCCAAGGAAATGACGGCCTACCGGTGGTTTCAAGCCTGTTCGATACGGCGGAAGCTGATTTTGGCGATGGTCGTGACCAGCAGTCTCGGTCTGGTAGTCAGCGGTGTCGCGTTCTTCTGGTACGAGGCGTTATCCGCCAGGTATGATCTGCAGCGTGAGCTCGCAACCATCACCGACGTAGTGGCGGCCCATAGCACGGCAGCGCTGGCGTTCTCCGATGCCAGGGCCGCGACGGAAACCCTGCGAGCGCTCCGCATGGATCGGCGGATCACGGGCGCGGTTCTCGCGGATCCCTCTGGCGAGGTACTGGCGAACTACGGTGAGCGATTGCCCGCAAGAACCCATGGCCCTCCCATTCTCATCACCGACTCCGCCGTAGTGGTGTTCCGCCCTGTTCGCTTCGAAAATGAGACCGTCGGATATCTGGCAATCAAGGCCAGTACCCACGAAATCCATGCCCGCATCGTTCGGAATTTGATCCTCTCCGCATCCGTTCTGTTGCTTTCTTTGGCTGTCGGCACGTTTCTTGCCCTACGGCTGGCTGCCATCGTGGCCGGACCTATCACACGGCTGGCGCACACGGCCAATTCGATCTCCCGCGGGAGCGACTACTCGCTCCGGGCCCGGAAGGATGCGAGCGACGAGACCGGCGTGCTGATCGACGCCTTCAACCGAATGCTGGACCAGATCGCAACGCGGGACCAGCAGCTCGAGAATCATCGCAATCACCTGGAGGAAGAGGTAACGCGCCGCACGGCGGACCTTATCCGTCTGAATCGTGAATTGACCATTGCCAAGGAACGCGCGGAAGAAGTCGCCCGGTTGAAGAGCGAGTTTCTTGCCAACATGAGCCACGAGATTCGTACGCCCATGAACGGCATCGTCGGTATGACCGAATTGGCCCTGGGGACTTCGCTCAGCGAGGACCAGCGCGATTACCTCACTACCGTCCGGACTTCGAGCGAATCTCTGCTGCGGATCATCAATGATGTTCTCGATTTCTCCAAGATCGAAGCGGGCAAGCTGAGCCTGAATGCCGCGGAATTCGATCTGGATGAAGTCCTTCAGGAGGTGCTGCGCCTGGTGGCACTGGCGGCTCACCAAAAGGGACTGGAACTCCTCTGCGACAATCCGTCCGAGCTACCCCGGCTTCTGGTTGGCGATCCAGGCAGACTCCGCCAGGTACTGGTGAATTTGCTTGGCAATGCGATCAAGTTCACCGAGGCGGGCGAAGTGCGGCTGGCGGTGGTGGATAGCAGCCGTCATGGCGACTGCGTCACCATGCACTTCACGGTCTCCGACACGGGAATGGGCGTCGCGCAGGAGTCGAAGAGCCGCATTTTCGAGGCCTTCGTTCAGAACGACGGCTCGAATACGCGTCGTTACGGGGGTACCGGCCTGGGTCTGGCGATCTGTTCGCGCCTGGTGGACCTCATGGGCGGCAGGATCTGGGTGGAGAGCGAAGTGGGGCAAGGCAGCACTTTCCACTTCACCGCCACCTTCGCTCTGCCTCCTTCTCCCGGCCAACCCGAACCGGCCCCAGAGCCGGAAGCGCTGCACGGCCTGGCGGTGCTGGTGGTAGACGACAATGCCACGAGCCGGCGCATTCTGCAGGACATGCTGACGGGCTGGCACATGAAGCCGGTAGCCGCTGAGTCCGGCGCCCAGGCGCTGGAGGTCCTCCGGCAGCACGCGCAGACCGGAGAATCTTTCGGCTTGGCGATCCTCGATGTCCACATGCCGGAAATGGACGGAGTGGCCTTAGCCAGCCGCATCCGGGAAGATCGTCTGCCGGCGGGACCGCTGATCCTGATGCTGACCTCACTGGATACCCGATCCAGGGCGCCCGAGCCTGGCGCGGGCGGCATTGCCGAGTATCTCGTAAAACCGGTGACGAGGGCCAATCTGCTGAAATCCATCCGGAGCGCAGCCGGGCAGGAGCAACTCCCGAAGCCGCCGGAGAGGCCCGTCCGGAGCAGCCGAATACGGCCGCTCCGCATCCTGCTGGCCGAGGACAACCCCGTAAATCGGAAAGTTGCGGTCCTTTTGTTGGAGAGACAGGGCCATTCGATTGCAGTAGCCCCGACCGGCGCGGACGCCCTGGATGCCTTCCGACGCGAGAAGTTCGATCTGATTCTCATGGACATCCAGATGCCCGTCATGAACGGCTATGACGCCACCCGGGCCATCCGGGAATGCGAGCGGCAGTCCGGAGGACACATCCCGATCATCGCGATGACCGCTCATGCCATGAACGGCGATCGTGAGATCTGCCTGGAGGCGGGCATGGACGACTATCTCAGCAAACCGATTCAGATACGCGAGTTGCACGAAGTATTGGCTCGGTGGAGTGACAAACGACCAATCCTGGTGAGCACAGTATGACGAAGAATACCGATCGGAGTTCGGACTCGATGGCTCGCGGCGGCGCCAAACCGCCCGCGATTTCCTTCCTGGCTTCCGTGACTGCCCAGCTACTTTTCTGCCTCATTGCCGCGGGAAGTTCCGGGTGGGCCCAAAGCAACACGCGCGCGCCGGATCTGACCGATCTCAGTCTGGCGCAGCTTGGCACGATCGAGATCACATCCGCATCGCTGCATGCGGAAACCCTGGCGGACGCGCCGGCCAGCGTCACGGTCATCACCGCCGAAGAAATCCGCAGGTTCGGCTATCGGACCCTCGCCGAGGCGCTGTCCAATGTCCGGGGCATGTTCACCACCTCGGATCATACCTACGTGTCGATTGGAATTCGCGGCTTCGATCTGCCCGGTTTTGAGACGCGCTTCATCGTGATGGTCAACGGTCACAACATTGGGGACAACATCTCGGACTCCGCTTCCGTGGGCAACGATTTTCCCGTCGACATGGACCTGGTCGAAAGGATTGAGGTCGTACGCGGCGCCGCATCGGCCTTGTACGGGAGCAACGGGATGCTGACCACCATTAACGTGCTTACCCGCCAGCCCTCGGACGCGCATGGAACGGGCGTTCGGATCGAAACCGGCAGCTTGGGCGAGCGCAAAATCGGAGCCAGCACGTCGTTCGCGCTGCCGCGCGGCGCGAACCTGCTGGTTTCCGGCTCGATATTCAACAATGCCGGCGCCCATCAGCTTTACTTCCCCGAGCTGGATACGCCGCAAAACAATTTCGGCCGCGCCATCGACATGGACGGCGAGAAAGGCTATCACCTGTTCGCCGATCTGACGTGGAAGAACTGGGAAATCCTGGCCGTCGCCGGCGACCGCGTGAAGACGCAGCCGATTTCGTGGGGTGATACCCGCTTCAACGACCGAGGCACGCGGGCAGAAGACTCCCGCGGCTTTCTCGAGCTCGCGTACACCAAAGACCTGCCGAGGGATCGCACTTTGAGCTGGCGAACATCCTATGACGCCTACCGGTACCGGGGAATCTACCGTTACGATGACTCTGGCGGAGTGGACGACAGTCGGGAACGCGACTACGGCGACTGGATGGGATCGACGTTCACTTATCGCCTGCCGGACTTTGCCCATGGCCACGTCACCGTCGGGGCCGATCTGAGAATCGATCTGCGCGCGTTACAGAATGCGTTCGATGTCGAGCCCCAACCGGAGGAGATCCTGTTGGTCAACCGGCGCGACCGTTACGCCGGCATCTTCGCGCAACAGGAGTGGACATGGGGCAAGCACTGGGAGGTGAAAGTAGGAGCCAGGTATGACTGGTCCTGGCTGAAGCGCAATGCGGTCTCGCCTCGCGCCGCCGTGATTTACAAGCCCGCGGCGAAAACCGATCTCAAGCTGCTCGTCAGCCGCGGTTTCCGGAATCCCAGCAGCTATGACATGTTCTGGACGGACAATGGCATCTCGCAACTGGACAACCCATCGCTTCGCCCGGAAACCAGCGATACCTACGAATTCGATTTCGACCGGGAAGTGACGAGCAGAGTGCGGATCGGCGCGTCCGCGTATCATTACCGGGTGAACAACCTGATCGAGCAGATCTACACAGACGGCGGACTGCTGCAATACGTGAATGCCGATCGTGTACGCACCGCCGGGGCCTCGTTCGAATTGCAGTGCCGGCTGCCGGCCGCAATCGACCTGTCATCCAGCATTGAATTCCAGAGGTCGGTTTTCGGCACCGGCGCCGTGCTGCCGAACTCCCCCGGGCAGGTGGGCAAGCTTCGCCTCTCCGTGCCGCTGTGGCGCGATCGCCTGCGGTTGAGCGCGGGATTGCAGGCGCTGGGCCAACGCACGACTTATGCCGGTGCGACACTGCCGTGGGTGATTCTGCCGGAGGTGGTGGCGAGCACCAAATCCCTCCCGGGCGGGCTGCAGCTCAGCGCTGGAGTCAAGAACCTGTCGAACAGCTTCTATCGCGAGCCCTCGGGTCTGACGCCCACGGTCGACAGCATGATTGGCGCCGGCCGCACCTTTTATGTGAACGTCGCCTGGCACAGTGCCGCGGAACCAGACCGCACCCCAAGTGGGAAACAGCCGCCTTCCTCGGCTACTTCAGCTTGCTCAAAATGCGGTCGTTGATCCAGTGGTCGTCCCACCACTCGCGCGGGTTTACCTGCACGCCGTCGATCTGCATGCTGAAATGCACGTGTACGCCGCCCGCCAGGCCCGTTGAGCCGGCGATGCCCATGGTTTGCCCCTTTTTGACCATGTCACCTACCTTTACATCGATGCGGCTCAGGTGCCCGTAAATGGACTCGAGCGCGTAACCGTGGTCCACCACGATGCAGTTTCCGTAGATGCCCAGGTCCGACGCCCAGACCACGCGTCCGTCATTGGTGGCATTCACCGGTTCGTTCTGCACGTCCGATAGATCGAAGCCCAGGTGTACCTGCTGGTCTATCTGCTTGCCGTGGTAGATGTACTTGCGGACGTCCGCGAACATCGACTCTTCCTTGCCCCAGTGAAGGAACGGCCCGCTCCACAGGATCTTCTCTTCGGTCTTGAAGCGGAGATCGGCAAGCTGCTGGTTGTTCTGGCGCCGCAACTCGCCGTTGATCTTGAGGAAGCGCGAGAGCAGGTCCGGTCCGGGAGCCAGCGTGCCCGCGGGGTCGACCGAGTTGACCAGCTTTTCCATGAGGGCGTCGCCGATCGGAAAATCGCGGACGCGAAACTTCTTGGGGAACAACTTAAACCAGAAACGCGCTGTGGCTTCCGCGCCCGCCAGGTTTCGCACGTAGACCACCGGCGTTACGTCGGGCGGCAGGTCCCACGGATAGGCAAACATGGCAAAGCGCTGGTCCGCGTGTCCGGGCAGAGGGAAGCTGCGAAACACGTATTTGCCGACCTTCACGCCGGCTTCGCTCCACGAGCCGCTGGGCGTGAAAGTCACCAGTTCCATACCGCCCCCGTTGATGTAGTGCTGCGCGTTGTCGGCAATCACGCGCGGCGCGGTGAGGACCACGCCGACATCGTAGGAAGCCGTGTCGGTGCTGCCGCGGAAGTCGTCGGAGACGGCCTCCACCACCAACTGCGCCTGGCCTTCCTTCAGGTTCGGCGCTTTGTTCTTACCCGCCTCGAAAGTCACGGTTCGGGCGGGCTCATGCCGGCGCCACCACCAGCGGTGCGCGGGCGCGCTCTGCTCGAAGAGAAGATAGCGCTGGCCATTCTGCTCCGCGTACGCGCTGAAGCGGCGCACGCCGTGAGGGTTCGCGATCCGCACCGCGACGGGCGTGCGGATCCCGATGATCTTGACCGGGGCTGCCAGGCTCAGAACCGTGTGGGTGGACATCACCAGCAGCCCGGCTGCCACGGCCACCGCCAGCAGGATGATTAGTATTACCAGAATCGTTTTCACTTTTTGACCCAGGAATCCATCCAGTCGATGAAGGTCTTGTACCAGAGCAGGCTGTTCTGCGGCTTCAAAACCCAGTGGCCTTCATCGGGGAAGACCAGAAGTTTGGAAGGAACTTTCTGCATTTGTAGCGCGGTGAAGAGCTCCAGGCTCTGGTTGTACGGCACACGGAAATCCAGCTCGCCCGTCACCACCAGTGTGGGCGTGTGAAAATCCGCGGCGTACTTGTTGGGCGACCACTTGGCGGTGGTCTCCGGCTTGTCCCACGGCGTGCCGCCGAATTCCCACAGCGGGAACCACAACTCTTCGGTGGCGCCGAATTCGCTCTCCAGGTCGTACACTCCCGCGTGGGTGATGAGGGCCTTGAACCGCTGCGTATGGCCCAGCATCCAATCGATCATGTAGCCGCCGTACGATCCGCCGGCCGCCGTCATGCGGCTGGCATCGGCATAAGGCATGTCGGTCACGATGTGGTCGGCCACCGCCATAATGTCGTCGAAGGCGCGGCCGCCCCAGTCGCCGTTGATTTCGTCGATGAACTTCTGCCCGTAGCCCGTCGAGCCGCGCGGATTGGGCATCACCACCACGTAGCCGGCGGCGGCGAACACCTGCGCGTTCCAGCGATAGGTCCAACTGTGGCCCCAGAATCCCTGGGGGCCGCCGTGGATCAGCATCAGCACGGGGTACTTGCGGTCCGGCTGGAAGCCGTACGGCTTCACCACGAAACTCTGCACGCGCGCGCCCTCCGCGCCATCCACCCAGAACTCCTCGAGCGGCGTGAGTTGGTAGGTGTTGAGGGGCTGGTCGTTCAGATGAGTGAGCGCCACCGGCGCGCCGCCCGCCGAGGAAGCGCGATAGATCTCCGCCGGGGCGACGCCGCTCTGTTGGGTGTAGACCATGGTCTTGCCGTCGCGGGTCAACTGCATGTCGTCCAGCTCGTTGTCCCCGCTGGCCACCATGCGCGCGGCGCCGCCCGCAACCGGAATCAACTGGATGGCCTGGCGGCCGCGATCGTCGATGGTGAAGAACAGCCCGGTGGAGTCCGGCGCCCAGGTAAAGCTCTGGACCCACCGGTCCAGGTTGTCGGTGAGGTTGATGACGTTGCCGGTGCTGCGCTCGAGCACCAGCAGTCGGAAGCGGTCGCTCTCATATCCGGCGCGGAACTGCGCCCGCCACGCGATGTACTTGCCGTCGGGCGAATAGCGCGGGTTGGTATCCGCGCCGGGGGTATTGGTGATTTTGCGCGGCTGGCCGCCGGCGATCGAGACCGCGTACACATCGGAGTTGGTGCTGACGGCGGGCACGGGGTCGGCGTTCATCGAGTAGCAGACTTCCTGGCCATCCGGCGAAATGTCGTAATCGTCGGACCCGCCGAGCGAGAACGGCGGCACGTCGCGTGTGCCCGGCGTCAGGTCCCGGGGCGCGCCCCCGGTCGCCCCAACCACCAGCAGGTGGCTGCGCCGCTTGCCCTGCCACGCGGTCCAATGGCGGTAGAGCAGCTCGGTATAGATGCGCGCCTTGACCTTGCTGTTCTTCTCCGCGTCCAGGTTCTTCTTNNAGCACGCCGCCGGCTTCGGTGGAAAGATTGGTGGCCTGCCGGGCGTCGCCCCCGTCTATATCCATCAGCCAGATCTGCGAAGATCCGCCGCGGTCGGAGATATACGCGATCCGCTTGGAATCGGGCGACCAGCGCGCGCGCTGGTTGGCTTCGCCGTCATGCGTGAGTTGGCGCGGGGCGCCGCCGGCGAGCGGCGCCATCCAGATTTGCGACGGCTTCTTGTTGGCCGCCGTGTCCACGGTTTGGACCGTGAACGTCACCCATTTGCCGTCGGGAGAGATCTGCGGATCGCCCATCCGCTTCAACTCCATCATGGCGGCGAAATCAAAAGGCTTCTTCTGCGCGAAAACGATCGCCAGCGAAGCCAGCGTGAGAATGAGCCAGCGGCGCATACATGACGATTGTAACGCCCCACCCAGCGCTTGGACCTGGAACCGTGACCGTCTGATTTGTTCGTCAGCCTTTCGGGCCGGGCGTGCCCGGCCCCTACACCGCACCCTTGTAGGGGCGAGGCATTGCCTCGCCCGTCGGGCCGTGGCTCCGCGCGGCGAGGGAAGAAACTGCCCGGTCGTGGTGCTGGCTCGCCAACAGCACTGCCAAACAACGCTGTGTGAACAGCCTGAACGCTAATAGAGTCCTACGTTATCGATTTCGAGCCAGGCTCCCGACCCTGCCGGCCCCGCCACCTCGAACACCAGCGCGCGCAAGTCGCGCGGGTTCCACGGCGCGGCGCCGTCCGCCCGGCGCCGCAGCGAGGCGAAAGGAATCTTGATCTTTCGCCACGCCGCCGAAGCCGCAAACGGCGAGGCAAACGGGTCGCCGGCGCGCACGCCGTAGCTGTTCACCAGCAGGCGGAACCCACCCTCTCCCCGCGCTTCGAAACTTACCCCGTGGTAGCGGCTGACATCGGCCAGTTCCACCGCCCCCGGCGTCAACGGAATCTCCAGGCGAACGTAGGGACGCTCCTTGGCAGCCATGCGCGCTTCCACCATCAGCGCATGATCGTGGCCGCTGCGGGCCACGGGAAGAAACATCATGCGCGAATGGTCGGTGCCGGCATCGGTGCTGTTCACACGCAGCGTATTCAGCAGCGTGCGGCCGTCGGTTCGCTCCATGTTGTCGATGGCGCGCGGAATCGGGTGCACCGGAAGCGGGGTCGGCTCCTTGGATTGAATCGCGGCTTCGAGAGCGTGGGGATCAAGCTCCGCGCCGCCCAGAAACACGCGGGCGGTTTTTTCGATATCGCCGATCTGCTCGTCGGGCCGGCCATCGATGAGCACCAGGTCGGCCAGTTTGCCGGGCGCGATAGTTCCGCGTTCCCCGTCCACGCCGAGGGCGCGGGCACCAACGCTGGCGCCGGCCGTGAGGGCCTCGAGCGGCGTCAAGCCCGCTTCCACCAGCAGTTCCAGTTCCCGCAGCGTGGCGAACCCGTGGAAGGTGCCGGTCATGCCCGCGTCCGTCCCCACGCCAATCGGGATGCCGGCGTCGTGCAGGCGGCGGACGTTGTCGAGCAGGTAGTGCCAGCGGAGATTCCGGGTGCTGGTTTCCTCATCGCCCCGTGCCGCGGCACGCACTGCGCGGGCAATGGCTTCCCGCGAATCCGCGTCCAGCACCGCCAGCGCGCGCGGTGTGACCCGCGAAGGCTGATGGCTTTCATAGACCGCCAGCGTCGGCACGTAGGTGGTTCGCTTCGCCTTCAGAATGTCAATCAGTTCCTGGTCTGCCGCGGCGTCGCCGATGCCGTGCGCCAGCACGTCCACGCCGGCCCGCGCGGCGATCTTGGCACCTTCCAGCGTCACCGTGTGCGTCAGCACCTTGATGCCGGCGGCGTGCGCATCCGCCACAATCGCCGAAAGCGTCTCCAGGTTCATGCTAGTCAGGTTGGGTGCCGTTCCGTAACGCCAGCCATCGGTAAAGACTTTGATGACGTCCGGCTTGTAGGCCAGCAGCGATCGCATGGCGGCATGAGCCTGCTCCGCCGTGCTGGTCTCGAGCGTCATGAAATCGCCCCAGCCGCCTTCGGTCCCATGCCCCGCCGGGGTGCTGATGCGGGCGGCGAGGTTGACGCGCGGCCCCTGGACGGCGCCCGCCGCCAACAGGCCCCGCATGGGCGCAAACATCTCCCCATTGGCTGAAAAGTCATCCACAAAAGTGACTCCGCAGGCCAGGTACGCTTTCAGGTGCTTGCCCCAATCCGCGCCCGCGCCGGTCACCGCCGAGGCCGACAGGTGCGTGTGCAGATCGAACAGCCCCGGGATGAGCGTCTCTCCGGCGGCTTCCACGATGCGCGCGCCGGGAGGAATGGCCACGTCCGCGCCTACTGCTTCGATGCGGGAGCCGCGGATGAGCACGATGGCCGCCTGCGCCGGTGCGCCCGTCCCGTCGATCACGCGGGCGCCGCGAATGGCCACGACTCCCGGTTGCGCGGCCGCCTCCACCAGGAAGAACAGAAACGCGAGAACCCGTTTCATGAGACCTACTTCTCGACCCACGGAAGGTACGCCGCGCCGTAGAGCCCCGCTTCGTTGCCGAGCGTGGCCTGGGCGATGCGCGTCCCATGCTTGGTGGCGCGGTAGGTGAAGGAGCGCCGCTCGACGGTCCGCAGCATTTCGGGCGCGAAGAATTCCCACGCCGGCAACATGCCGCCGCTCAACAGATAAAGCGGGAAGTTGAACGCGTTCACCAGCGTGGCCAGCGCTATGCCCAGCGATTCACCCATCACGCGCCAGATGGCGCGCGCTTTTTCGCCGGCGTCGCCGTCCTGCCTGGCGATGTCGCACACATCCTTCGAGGTAAGATTCTCGCCGAGGTGCAGCATGTCCGCCATGGCCACCACCGCGGTAGCCGACGCATGTTTCTCCAGGCAGCCCTGATTGCCGCAGCCGCACGGATTGCCGTTCGGCACCACCGTCATGTGGCCCAGTTCGCCGGCCATTCCCACGTAACCGCGCAACACTCGTCCGCCGGANNGCGTTGGCGTCGTTTTCCAGAATCACCGGCGTGCCCAAGCGGCGGCCGATCTCGTCGCGCACCGGGAAGTTTTCGAGGTACGGCATATTATTCGAGCCGGTGATGAAGCCTTCCTGAATGCGAATGAAGCCGGGCACTCCCACGCCGATGCCGGCCAGACGCGTCGCGCCGTGCCTCGCGCGCAACTTCTGGATGGCCGCAACGATGTCCGACAGGACGGCTTCGCGTCCTTCCGTGAAGTTGGTGGCGCCCGAGATTTTGTCGAGAATCTTGCCCGCGCGGTCGATGGCCGCGGCGCGGAGATTGGTTCCGCCGAGATCGAGTCCGATGGAGTAGGTGCGCATACGAAACGGCATGATAGCACGACGGCCCTTTTCCGGATTCACGGCCCCACACGCTGCGCTTCCGAGTACACCAGATCTCGAATTCGGAGATACCATTCCGCGCCCAGGGTCTTGCGGGAGGGCAAGCCCTTCCGAAGCTTCTCCAGCGCTTGGGGTGAACCAGCGAGCGCCATGTCCTGCATGGCGTTTCGGCGAATGATATCGCGCACCGTAAGCGGCTGGACCGGCGTGGGGCTGAACGCGCCGGAAATGTAGTCGTTGAGAACCGCGGCGGCGGCAGCGTCCGCGCCCTCCTTGACCCGCGGCAGGGTCGCCGTCCGGCCCGGCTCCCGGCCGGTGGACCGGTTGGGGACTCGCGCCGGAATGACGCGCACCTCCATGGGCCGGACAATCCAGTAGCCCACCTTCAATTGGGCTTCGAGACGGAAGCGGCCGGGGTTGGCCTCGGGTGGAATCCAGACATCCAGCAGGTACACGCGCGTGTTCTGTCCGGGGATTTCCTCGTTGGGATCGGGCATGGCGCCGAATTCGGGGAGCCGGTGTACTTCGGCCAGAGTATCGGGTATCCAGCCACCGCCCGCCTTGACGAAATGCTCCTTGTACAGTGCCACGCGGCAGGCGTCCAACGGGTTGGTCACGACGTAAAGCAGGTAATTGGTTCTGGGTGGAACCGACACCACGACATGAAACGATGCGTAGCCGTTGCGCACGGCGGCCGGCGACAGAATCTCACGAGGATGCTCCGCCCGATCGATAGCGACGACGTTCCCAAACGGATCCACGCGCTGAAATTCGGAATAGATCTCCAGAGATTGCGCGCGCAGCGCCGTGGCGGCGAGCGCGCCAATCAGGATGATGCCACCCCTCACGATCATGCTCTACTTCTTCTTCCTCGGCGCCGCTGCCGACGAGACCGCGTGAGCCGCCTGGGGTGCGGGTGCGCTCGCGGACCTCTCGCCCAGCCAGAACTTCAGCTCGGCGAGCTTGAAGCCGCTCAGATAGCCCGTCTGCCACTGGTCGTTGTCCACCAAGCCGTGCCACACCTGCGGGTCTTTGCGGTGCGCTTCCACGTAACTGTTCCAGTGATAAGTCTGGTAAATCGCGATGATATTGATGGCGTAAGCCGCGGCCAGCGGGGCATTGCCTTCGATGACCACCAGGTTGTCGTCATTGGCGTTGGACGCTTTGAAGCCGAGATTGTGCGAGCCGGTCATCACCACGGGATTCTCGCCGAACGGATCGATCACGATCACCTTGCTGTGAATGTTGACCATGCTGGCCCCGAGCATCTCTTGTTCCCAACCGTGGAATTGCGACTTGATGTTGTGGGGCACCAGGACGTCCTGGCTGAGGCGGTTGGGCGGTTCGACGCCATTCTTGAACAAAGTTACCGGGCTGGGAGAAGCGCTGCTGGGGTCGAGCGGCTTGGTGAGCTGGGGAATGTCCTGGTTGACCACGCCGCAAAAATACAGGTCGGAGTTGTAGGTGGCCTGGCTCGCCGGGTTGTGCCGCGCGAGAATGTTCTGGAGCAGCGTCCAGTGCATGGGGTCTTCCTGAAAAGTTCCCGGGTTGAAGAACAGAAAGAGGATGCCTTCCTTGGCCGCGTTGATGAGGTTGCGTGCGAACTCCAGGTCCTGGGCGGCCGAGGTCTTCACGAACCAGGGCGTGACCTTGCTACCATCCACCTGGATGGTCTTGGCGGTGGAATTGCCACTGACGAGCGCGGGCGTGTAGGCGTTGCCGGCATCCCTGATGCGGTTCCAGGCGGCCAGGAAATCGGCGGCCACGGCGGGGTCGTCGATGACCAGGCCGTTATTAGCCTGGGTGCAAAGGCCAGACCAGGTCCAGTTCGTGCTGCCGGTCAGGACATGCTGCGGAGTCCCTTGCGAATCGCAGAAGACCACGAACTTGTTGTGGCCGAAATGGCCCAGCGGCACGATCCTGTCGATCACCGTGATTTTCGGTTTGAGTTGGGCCCGCACCGCGGCGTTCTCGTCGTTATCGGGTGATTTGTTGCCTTTGAAGGCGCCGTTGGCGAGGATCAGGTTGCAATCCTTGCCGAAGGTCTCCAGCGCCGGAATCAACTCCGGGTCGTTGAGTTCGTAGAGGGCGGCGTAGATCTTGCCGTTGTTCTTCCTGGTCTCGGCGAGAAGCGAGAGGATCGCGGGCCGGAGGAGGCCGCTGAGGGCGTTTCGCAACTGGTTTCCGGGCTGGGAGACCACGTCTTTGATCTTGCTGTTTTTGGGTGCCGCGGCAAGCTCGCGCGCCACCCACTGGGCGGCCACGATGCCCTTGTTGAAGAACGAGGAGACGTGCGGCGTCGACTGGCCGGTGATAGTCATAGCAGGCGTAAGCGGGCTGGCGTTGTCGGTGTCGAGCGAGAGCTTGTCCTTGCTGGGACCCACGACGGGGACTACGGAATACTGCACGGAATCGCCCGGCCGGACGGAGTAATCCCACCACATAAAGCGCTGAACCGGGAATTTCCAAGGATTTTTGGGGTCAATCTTGTCGGTGTCGGAGAAGCCGACGAAGCCGTGCAGGTAAGTTTGCCGCCCCTTGGAAACGCGCAGGATGGAGAACCCGCGGCAGTCAGGAACAGGTTTGCCATCGTCAGGTAGCCACACCAGGCAGGTATGGTCGCCGTTGTCGTAGACCTTCAGTCGAATACTCATTTGGACATCATAAACCCGGTGACATCCATGATAA